>CAZLRK010000287.1:0-3620 GCA_964561845.1 uncultured Desulfobacterales bacterium
AAAATTTTAGCCTAACACAGAAATTGGGCAAAAGGGGGCGTTTTGCAAAGGTCTCGTTTCAAAAATTCTCAGAAGCTGTACTTGTCTCCCGAATGTAAGAAAGGGCTATTTTGACGTCTGCCTCTTTTCTATCCGGTGTGGGAATTATATCAGCAAATTTGACAAGATCAGCTTGTTGCAGTAAAGGTAAAAGTTTTCTATCCTGTTCATTGTTTATATGATGTATGATCTCTTCTGTGGTGAATTCGGCCGCAGGAAAATGTCTGAGAGATTCTATATAACGTCTTAGAATTTCAGAAAAAGAAAAATAATATTCCTTTATATATCCCTTTTCAAAAAATCCCAGGGCCTCGAGTTGCTCAATTTCTTTTCTGGCTCTGATGTGCGGAGGGTCCTGTATTTCTTGAGATATTTTCTTAGCTTTCTTTCTTTTTTGCCACCAGAAAACACCTGCCGCAATTAATAAAAGGCTAATTAATCCCACACCCCATATCATATATTTAAGCCAAATAGCTCTCAACAGCACAATTCCCTGAATAGGCTTTAACTCGGCCTCTTCATGTCCATTTTCCAGGTTGGAAAGTACCGTGATCAAAACAGGATCGGTCTTTAATGTATGTTTCTTCCCATCCTTATCAATAAAGGTAAGAATAAGTGGCTTTGACTTCAATGAATCGAGTCGGTCAATTAGTATTTTGAATCTGATTTGGCCGGGTCCTGTTGTGCGTTCTAAGACAGTGAAACCTTCAAGGCCATTGATTTTCGATCCTTCTGGGATATGGCCTCCTTCAGGTAGCCAATAATTCAAGGTAAGTTCAACTATGCTTCCTATTTTGGCCGAATTCTGCTCAAGAAAAGAGGATATTTCCCCAAATGGTTTTGTGGCTTCACCTTCTGACCATGAAACACTGGTACAAAAAAGAAATCCGATAATTATATAAGTTGTTATGTTTCCGAATCTTTTCAATTACGATTTTCTCCAGATCTTGTTAGGTCGTTGAGTTGTTGAGTAGTTAAGTAGTTGTAATGATAGAATAATAACAGTTTTATAAAATAATTGGATATACAATAGTTTGCAAATATTTAAATATTGATTTAATAATAAATATTTTCCTACTCAACCACTTAACCACTCAACTATTTGACGATATCTGTACTTACAATCGCCTTCTCCTTGTATCAAAAAGACGCATCAACGGTTCAACCACTGGTCCGTTTGTATGTAGCTCTACTATGTCGACCCCTGCCCGTTTGAGAAGATCAGATAGGTAAATCGACTTTTCTTGTTGAGAACGGCGCCACCTATCCCGCAGGTTTTTGCTTCCGGTATTAATTAAAGTCACCTCCCCTGTTTCCGGATCTTTAAAAGTTATTAGACCCAAATTGGGAAGTTCTTGTTCTGCGGGGTCAGAAATCCGAATGATTGTGAGGTCGTGTTTTTTTGCAGTCAGTTTCAAAGACTTGTCAAAATTGGTGTCAAGACAGTCGGATATCAAAAACACGATAGCATGACGCTTTACTACCCGGTTTAGGTAGGTGAAAACCGCATCTATATTAGTAGTTAAGTCTCGGGGTTCGTATGTGAATATTTCTTTGATTAGCCGCCATACATGGGATGCTCCTTTTTTTGGAGGGATATACCTTTCAACCTGGGAGCTGAATAGGATTGCACCCACTTTGTCATTGGTTCGGATGGCAAGGAATGCAAGCATTCCAGCGACCTCAGCTATCAGTTCCCGTTTGAACTTCTCTCTGGTGCCGAATAGATTTGACCCGGAAAGATCCAATAGAAGCAGAACGGTAAGTTCCCTTTCTTCATGATAGACCTTTACAAAAGGGTGACCAAAGCGGGCAGATACTTTCCAATCAATGCTCCGTATATCGTCTCCGGGTTGGTACTCCCGGACTTCAGCAAACTCAATCCCGCGGCCTTTAAAAGCGCTTTCATATTGGCCGGCAAAAAGGTCGCTGGCCATATGCTTGGTTTTAAAGTGAAATCCTTGAATTTTTTTAAACAGCTCTTCCGAGAGCATCTCAAGGGACCTCGATCCGTTCTAACAGGATTTTAATCAGATCATCGGTGCTTTTTCCTTCCGCCTCGGCCTCGTAGCTCAAAATTATCCGATGTCGAAGCACATCCGGAGCCATGGATTTTACGTCCTGAGGGGTTACATATCCACGGCCCTTTAATAAAGCATTGGCCCGTGAAGCCAATCCAAGCCATATTGAAGCTCTAGGTGATGCACCGTAGCTAATCATGTTGCCCAATTCCAACCCAAAATTTTCGGGATTTCGTGTGGCCCTGGAAATGCGCACTATGTAATCTACTATTTTCTCTTCCATGTGGATTAACCTCATGGTCTTTTTTGCCAATTCAATGTCTGATATGTTAATGACTCCGGAGATATTTTCAGTGGCCCCTTTATAAACCCGATCCATGATTTCTTTTTCTTCCTCATTTGAAGGATAATCAACTTTGATTTTTAGCATGAAACGATCTATTTGAGCCTCCGGAAGGGGATATGTCCCCTCTTGTTCAATCGGGTTCTGTGTGGCTAAGACCAGAAAGGGCATCTCAAGAATGAAGGTGGTGTGGCCAATGGTTACCTGTCTCTCCTGCATCGCTTCCAAAAGAGCGCTTTGAACTTTAGCCGGAGCCCGGTTGATCTCATCTGCCAGAATAATGTTGTTAAATATTGGACCTTTTTTGATCTCAAAAGATGTGCTGTCAGGGCGGTATATCTGGGTCCCTAGAATATCGGCCGGAAGGAGATCCGGTGTGAATTGGATTCTTTGAAATGTCGTTTTTATTGTAGCAGCCAGAGTTTTTACGGCCGTCGTTTTTGCCAAACCCGGCAGACCCTCCAGCAGTAAATGCCCATCGCAAAGGAGTCCGATCAACATCCTCTCAATAAGTGACTGTTGACCAACCACGATTTTTTTTATTTGTGCCATTATTTGCTGAAGAACTAAGCTTTCTTTTTCTACTTTTTTGGTAATCTCTTGGATATCCATTAGATATTGTTTCCTCAATTGGGATTATACCCCATAACCACAAGCAATTGTGGAAATTATGTTGGTGTTTGGTTTTTTTGGGCGAGGATTTTAATGATTTTTGGCTTATATTTATTTTTTTTTGATAGCTTGCTTCCTTTTGATTTTATAAACACAAATGAAAGAAAGAGGAATAAAAAGCCACAAACTGCTGATAAAAGGGACCGATCAAAGTTGAAAAAAGGCGCAATTTTATGGCCTATAATTGCACCCGTAATCATGATTAAAATGGGAAATACATAAAGTAGAAAAGAGAGTTTAAGAAGAGAAGATGTTTCAAAATAGATAACGACCCTGTCTCCGACCATTGCCTCAAATGTATTTATCGCTTCAACCTTCATCTCCCTTCCATTTTCCAGAGTGCTGCATGAGCTTCTTGCGGCGCACGACTCACAGGCACTACTTTTTACTGTTGTTACCCATGCAGTGGTTGAATCTACTTTTGTTACTATTCCTTCTTCTGTCGCCAAAATATTCATTCAAACCGTTTTAGGTTTTAAGTGTTAGGTTTGAAGCTATAATATTGCAATTATTTACAGATATTTAAAACTTAAAACCTCAAACTT
>CAZLRK010000288.1:0-3608 GCA_964561845.1 uncultured Desulfobacterales bacterium
CGTTTCCTTACCGATGGATTCTTAGCCGCACTGAGTCAGCACGAACTGCTGTTGTGTCTGTTTCTGATTGTAGCTGCGGACCGTTACGGCCTGTCCTTTTATAGCTGCGATTCCATTTGTTCTCAGCTTAGCCTCACCGTCGATCAATACCTGAAAGCCAGAGATGGCCTGGTTGAAAAAGATTTCATCGCTTTTGACGGAACAATTTTTCAAGTACTTTCTTTGCCGGCGCCATTAAGCGCCGATTGGCGCCAAAAACATCGATCAATGCGGGGAAAAGGCCCTGTGTCAATTGCTCAAGTTTTTCAACAGTCATTCAGAGGATCAACTCATGATCGATAACCCACAGTTAACGTTAAAACGAGACATTGACGAATACCTACAATGGATGCTTTCCAACGGCTATTCTTTCCGCACATGTGATATGTATCGAAATGAATTGAACCACTTTTTCCTCTTCATCATCCGGAAGCAGATTGGCTGGAATGATATCTTTACACTTAATACACTCAAAGACTTCCAAAAAAGCAAACAAGATAGTGGGCCCGGGGTAAGAGGGCTTTGGCAGTATCTATTTGATCAAAAAAGAATCCATCAGTCGATAGACCCGCCTCACCTCAAACTGCCGGATCCTTACGAGGACTATCTGCTCTATTATTATCAAACCCGGAAAGTGTCATCTATCAAGCTTGCCCGCATCAGGAGGGTCCTTTGCGCCTTTCATGATTACCTTGAAAGACACAATATCAAGCTGGCTTCCATCCGCATTGAACAAATTGATGCGTTCCTGGCAGAATTTTTCATTCCCTTTTCTCTAAATACCCGCCAAACGTACCGATCCTATCTTCGGGGGTTTTTTAAATACTTGTATTACCCCCGAAAGATCATCCGCAAGGACCTCGCCCCCTTGGTGGTCGGCACACGTCAATTTGATCAAAGCAAGCCACCGAAATTTTTACGCCCCCATGAAATGCAACGACTCTTTGACAGCTTTGATCTTTATTCCTTCAAAAATCTGCGAAATTATGCGCTGGTACACCTGTCGTATGGTTTGGGTCTGCGCCCGGATGAAATCAGCCGCATCACTTTAGACGATATCTCATTTGCACAATCAGAGTTAACCATAAAGACACGGAAAAACGATCGCCCAGTTAAGCTTCCCCTTCCTGAAAACACCATTAAAGCCATTGCCGCCTATATCATCGGCGCAAGGCCTAAAAGCAGTCACCGGAGACTTTTTTTAAATCTGGTTGCGCCTCACCGCCCAGCTTCCGCTACCTCGGTCGGCCAGCATATCACCGAGTGTATCAGAAAAGCAGGACTGCCCGGCACAGCCTATTGGCTCAGACATACCTATGCTCAAAACCTGCTGGAGGCAGACGCCTCCATCTATGAAATTAAAGAGATGATGGGCCATACTACCATCAACTCAGCTGAAAAATATCTTCATGTTCATATTGGGCTCATGCGAAAGGTAATATTCGATGAAGAACTTTGAAAGCTTTCTGGCTCCCCAGCTCAATAAATTTATCGCATATCGCCAAAACTTTGGTTATTCTGCAAAACCGGTACGGTCATATCTTTTACGTTTTGATCGCTATTTAAAGGACCAAGAAATCAAGCCATGTCTATTGTCGCCCTCCTTTTTCCTCGAACTCAGAAGCCACCTTAAAATGGAGCCGATGACAGTAAATCGTCTTCTTAGCTCTGTTCGCGTCTTTTTTAATTTTATGGTACGAATGGATCACTATACGGCAAATCCACTAAAAGACATCCCGCCCATGCCGGAGCATTCATTTGCCCCCTTTATCTTTTCTTCGGAACAAACCGAGCAATTAATTGAAGCGGTCTGCAACAGAATCCGTAAAGAACCAAGATACTACTTGAAAGATTTGGCTGAATATATGGCTATTCTCCTTATAGCCCGATGTGGACTCAGAATCAAAGAGCCCCTGCGGCTGCAGCTCCATCATTATCGCCGCCGTGAAAGAACCATTTACATTGAAAAAACCAAATTCAACAAAGACCGTCTCATCCCGGTTCCAAAATCCGCCATCGCAGAACTTGACAACTACCTGGCCGTTCGAAATGTCTTGCAGGCTGAAGATCAAAATCCATATTTATTCGTCAGAAATAAGCAAAAGGGATTAGGTGATCCCAGGCTGCGTTTTATCTTTCACCGGGCAGCCCATGATATCGGCATTGATCGCCCCAGGCAGGTAATCGGCCATATGATCTTTGCTTCACCAACTCCCCATAGCCTACGCCACAGCTTTGCTGTGAATACTTTAAAGCGAGTAAAAGAACGTGGCGATTGCCCTCAGCACGCACTGCCCGTTTTAGCGGCCTATATAGGCCATCGGGTCTTTCAATATACAGCTAAATATCTGAAATTCATCGATGCCGAGCAGCGTCAAGGACTCTTTGATTTTGCCATCTCACAAAAAGTGCATATATGAAACTTGAAACGTGTATCTATCGATTCTTCGAACAATACCTGCCACGCATAAAGGGCAGCAGTGATCAAACCATCAAAGCGTATCGGGATGTCTTTTCTTTGCTTCTGCCTTTTGCTGCAAGAAAGCTTTCCATACAAATAGCTTCTCTCAGGGTCGAACATCTTACCCCAGAGATGCTTCTTTCTTTTCTCGACCACCTCGAATCGGATCGCAACAATGTTGTCAGAACCCGAAACCACCGGCTGGCTGCCATAAAATCCCTGGCAAAGATGATCCGGTTAATGTATCCGGAAAATCAGAAGGAAGCTCAACGGATACTGGACATTCCGCAGAAACGTGCACAAAGGCAGCTTATCGGCTTTCTTTATCCTGATGAAACCCTGAAAGTCTTTAATTGCGTCGACCTCATCAAAAAGAATGGCTTTCGTGATTACACCATCCTTCATCTGCTTGAGGACTCCGGCACCAGGGCTAGTGAAATCGCAACACTTAACCTCGATTACTTCGATCCCCAAAATAGTACGTTGATCATCCTGGGTAAAGGTAATCGCTATCGACAAATAGAACTGGAACAAAGAACCGTTCAGCTCATCAGACGCTATATTGCCAAATACCGCGTTAAACCCAAACCGCTTTATCAGCACCGCATGTTCATAAATCAACGCGGCGAAGGAATGACCCGACATGGTATCTACCGCATCTGTAAAAAATATCTGCAGAAAGCCTTGAGCCCGAAACGCCTTAACAATATCAATCCGGTTCATAGCTTTCGTCACAGTTGCGCGGTCAATATGCTTCTATCCGGAAAGAGCCTTACGGATATACAAAACCGTCTGGGTCATGATAGTATTCAATCCACTACAGTCTATACCCACATGGATTTGACTCGCAAGCAGGCGGTACAAAAGAAATTTATCGAATACATGAAATCCAATCTCTCTGAAGATCCAAAAATCAGTGAATGGACTGATTGGGAAAATAAAAAGGACATTATGGAATGGCTCGATAGCCTTTAATGGGAAGGCAGGGCCATAGGCCAAGTAAAAAGGAGTATATAAAGGGATAGATTTTTATGTTGTCATTTTTTTTCCAAAATTGACAATTTGTTCATAACATGTTGTTTTAATATGAAATTCGAAATTCCATGGC
>CAZLRK010000289.1:0-3585 GCA_964561845.1 uncultured Desulfobacterales bacterium
AACTCGAAATCCAAAAGTCATATAGGCGCTTGATTTTCTGAAGATCATCTTTGGACAACAAATAGAAACCGGAGGTAAAAAGAATCCATCCATCTCTAACATGATTAACTGGTATACGGCCTGTTAGTTTCTCATATATCGTAGGCATATCAAGTATATTAAAACCATGAAAGCGCAATTTTAATAGTTGGCGGATGAGTTCGTGGGTGCGTTCATGGGTGATGGCCAAAATAGCGGTTTTTACTCTCTTTAATTTGGCGATTTCCATCAACTGGTCTGTTCCCCCCAATACATGTGGGGAGCCCATTACCTTACCCCGCTTTTCAGGGTCATCATCAAGAAACCCCACAACTCTATAAGGTGAAACCTTACTCTCTAATAGATTACAAAGGGTTTTTCCTGACCATCCAGCGCCCAGTATCAGAACATCTTCCTTGTCTACTGTGCTCGAAAAAATCAGATAAAAGACAGCTCGCCAGCTGAAGAGTAAACACCAAACAATAACCATTTGAACGAGAAAAATACCACGGCCATATTTCCATTGAGGTAGTGTATAAAATAAAAACCCTGAGAAAATCACGGCCAAAACCACTGCTGCTGCCGTTCGTAAAGCTGTATCCCGGGACAAAAAGACACGTCCCATATTATACATGTCAAAGATGTAGAGCATCATCATGTACAAAATCAGGGTTAAAATGCTCGCGCCCGTATGAATACTCAAGATCTCCAGGTTGTGGCCAAAACGGATCCATGGGGAAAGCATGGTAGCTGCAAGGATTTTATTGAGTTATTACTTTGAAAAGTAATAATAAGACGTTGAATTTAATCCTATTATACTAATTGCCAAAAAGTGCCACAATATATTGTTAGGTAATTGATTAAATTTTAGCATCTAAGTGCTTTTTGTAGCTCTATTATCTATTTAGAAATTTTAAAAAAATCAACACTATTTTATTACGGTTAGAATACCTATACAATATAGGTATTAAAGCATGGAGGTAGTTTAATGGGCTAAAAAGCCTTAAATTTCACAACCTTTCATCCCGTTGTTTTCGTTTTTCCCCCGCATATTTCTGTCAAATCATCACATTTTTCCAACGTCTTATTGACATCGGTTCACAAATGCGTTAGATTGCAATAAACTCAATGGTTAAAAGAGTGTATTTTTCAAAGATTTCATAAAAAGGAACAGCATGAAACGTGATATTTACAAATTTCTTCTCAGATGGAAGAGATCGCCCCGCCGAAAGCCTCTATTGCTCAAAGGAGCCCGGCAGACAGGAAAAACTTATATCCTCAAACAATTTGGGGCAAATGAATACGATTCCTGTCTATATTTCAATTTTGAGAAGGACCCCCTTCTTAAAGATTTTTTTTCTCAACAGCTTGAGCCCGAACAGATTATCCGGAACCTTGCGCTGTACACGCATAACACCATCCACCCGGAACGCGATCTTATCATTTTTGATGAAATTCAAGCCTCAAATAATGCTCTCAAGTCACTCAAATATTTTCAGGAGGAAGCGCCCGGATACCATCTTGCAGCTGCCGGTTCCTTGCTTGGTATTGCCCTGTCCGGACCAGGATCGTTCCCTGTGGGAAAAGTCAACTTTCTCGAACTCTATCCCATGACCTTTCTTGAATTTTTAGATGCCATTGGCGCAGGAGACCTCAGAGAATATCTTGAAAAGACATCGAAGCCGGCTCCCTTTCCAAAACCGCTTCATCTCAAGCTAATCCAATATCTCCGCACCTTCTATTTCACAGGAGGAATGCCGGAAGCTGTTGCTTATTATGCTCAACACAAGGATTTGCATGATGTACGCGAAATACAAAATGAAATAATCAACGCATATGCCCTGGATTTTGCCAAATATGCGGCTTCCCCGGACATCCCAAAACTGAGCCTCATCTGGGACTCTATCCCTGTACAGTTAGCCAAAGAGAACAAGAAATTCGTTTTCACCATGTTAAAGAAAAGCGCGCGGCTGCGTGATTTTGAAAATGCAATCGAATGGCTGGAAAAATCAGGGTTGATCATTCGCGTTTTTCGAGTCAAAACCGCAAAACACCCTTTAAAAGCCTATGCTGAAGAGAACATTTTCAAAATCTATGCGTTAGATATCGGCCTTCTGGGAGCAATAGCCCGGATTGAACCCGACATTGTCATTCGCGGCGACCGGATCTTCCGGGAGTATGAAGGCGCTTTTGTAGAAAATTATGTGGCTCAACAGCTCAAAGCAACAAAGAGGATTGCTCTTTATTACTGGCAGAGTTCAGGAAGCGCCGAGGTTGATTTTATCTGTGAATATTCAGACCGCATCCTGCCACTCGAAGCAAAGGCAGGCATCAACCCGCGGAGCAAGAGCCTTAAGTCCTTTGATCAAAAATTCAATCCGCCGATCCTGTCCCGCACAACGCTTCTCAATCTCAAAAAAGATAATCGCTTTGTAAACATCCCCCTGTATGCGATTTCGCTGTTTCCTGAAATCTCAATTTCTTAACCTCCGTCCTCTCTGCCCTCACTTTCCAGACGTCAGATATCAGATGTCAGAAAAAACTCAACACTCTTTGATCAAAAAGGGAACTGGGCTGTTAAGCATAGAGCCCAGCATCGCCCTCATTCCTGAGTTCAGAAGTCCGATGTCAGAAATCAAAAAAAATCAAGAGTCTTTAATCAAAAACGGAGTTGGGTTGTTGAGCATGGAACCCTGCATAGCCCCGACTTCTCTACATTCACCTGTTAAACGCTTGTAATCGGACGCTGACAGGTAACCACAATCCTTCGCAAAATCGAGCCAAGTGTCAGTTTCACTGTTTTCTCCATCTCTCCGAGCTGTATGCTCTACGAGCAGGAAGCTACATCTGTTAATTTACTTAAAAAGTGAGCTTCGTATCTACGCTTTGCCCCCTCCGGTGCATAGCCCCGTTGGAAATTCCTCAAGCCATTTCAATCGCTTTCCTCTGGATTTCTTGAGATTAAATTCTTTCCAACGAGCTTGATTTCTTGTTTCACAGCGCTCACAAGCAATGAGTAACCATGGTAGATCTCTTTGAGTGGATTTTACTTGCCCTTTATTATGTATGGCTAATCTTTTTTCGAGATTGATTGTCTGACCAATATAAATTCGACCACATTTTTTGCTTTTAATAGCATATACCCAAAACATACAACGCACCTATTGGGCGGAGCCAGCTTCCCTCAAGTTTGCACATACAGAACGGGAAGACCTCCTAATCTGATCAGTCAGTGAAAACTTTTCCTCTGAAGGCCACCGCTTACTGATATTGAATATCTCCATAGCCAATCCATACGCTTTCTGATAAACTCTAAGGTCTTTCGCAGACATTATTCGCTTTGTTTCCATATCCGACCTCTGACCTCCGACATCTGACATCTGACTTCTGATCTCCCACCGGGGCGTAGGCCCCTATGGGCCGGAGGCTGTCTTCTGATCTCCGACCTCTGTTCTCTGACCTCTTTCTTTTACCGACCTCCGACTTCTGACTTCTGATCTCTGTCTTTTCGTCCTCCGACTTCCGACCTCCCACCGGGGCGTAGGCCCCTATGGGCCGGAGGCTGTC
>CAZLRK010000290.1:0-3576 GCA_964561845.1 uncultured Desulfobacterales bacterium
TCAGCGGTACCATCGTCAATATCCTTCTTCATTTCGGCTTCGGTGAGCTGAACCGGCCATCCATCTCCTGTCCTTGAAAAGATTTTTTCCATGATTTAATCTCCTTTTGTTGGTAAAAATGCCTAAAATTAACCCTTCGGAGATGTACCACAATTTTAGGCATTTTTTAATATTTTAAGTAATGAGAACTATATAGCTTCAAAGGTTTTTAAATTTTTAATCGTGTAACTGTCTGAGCGTATTAGTGAGAGTTTAGAAAAAACAGGGATTGAATTGGTGTGTTTCAAAGGCTAATCGGCATTTATTGCTTACTTGTTTTATTAATATGTCATACACTGTTTTTTCTTTACTCTCACTTATACGCGAGTTTTACACATTCAAAATTTAATTACCTTTGAAGCGGCCTGATTTTTAAACAGATAAAATATTACGCCATTTTAAATTTTAGACATTTATAAGCCCATATTTCGTTCTTCACCGGTAATACACTCATCAATAATTTTTATGGCTTCGTCAATATCTTCTTTTTGTATAGTCAATGGAGGAGCTAATTCAAATGCCATTTTGGCAGGTGCAAGCTTTATTATAAGGCCCTTGCTCTTTGCTTGAGCTGCCATGTTTGCCAAATTACTTACGGGAAGAGGAGCCCTTGTTTTTTTATCGACGGTAAAATCTATGGCTGTCCATAACCCAACCCCCCTGGTCTCACCTACGATGGAATGCCGTTCAAGCGTACGCAATCCTTCCAAAAAATAGTTCCCCAAAACCTCGGAGTTTTCTACCAATTTTTCCCTCTTTATTATTTCTATTGTCTTTATAGCTGCAGCACAAGGGACAGGATGATTTCCATAAGTGTGCAGATGGTTAAAAATCTCGACCTTCTTCATTACAGCATCTGTGCATCCTACCGCACCAAGAGGAATGTACCCACTGGTAATGCCTTTGGCCATTGTAATGACATCGGGTTTGATATTAAAATGTTCAACTCCAAACATCTTACCGGTACGACCAAATCCGCAAATCACTTCATCCATTATTAGCAGAATTCCATATTTGGTGCAAATCTCTCGCACAGTCGGCCAATATTCTTTAGGGGGTGAAAGAGCCCCAAAACCTTGTTGGATCGGTTCTCCAATAAATGCTGAAATTAGCTCCGGCCCCTCAAACTCTATAATACGTTCAATACCCTTTGCACATTCAATTCCACAATCAGGATATTTCAAACTATGTGGGCAGCGAAAACAGTACGGAGACTCAACAAAGATACCTCCCGGAGCAAGAGGTTCCATGATATGTCTCATGGGTATCACCGTACCTAGTGCCCTTATACCGACACCATTCACGCCGTGATAGGCGCCTTTTCTTGAAATAATTTTAAATCGTCCCTTTTCCCCATTATAAAAATGATAATGTTTAGCCATTTTCATTGCTGTTTCAACAGCCTCGGATCCGTCACACTCAAATGCAAATTTGTTAATGGAGCCTGGAGTTATTTCAGCAAGAACCTTTGAAAGTTTAATGGCAGGCTCATTTGCGAACATCATTGGGGTAAAATAGGAGAGTTTACACATTTGATCATAGACGGCTTGAGCTAATTCTTTATTACCATAACCCAGGTGAACAGGACGTGTCACCCCGGCCACTAGATCTAAATATTTTTTGCCTTCCCTGTCAAAAACATGAACACCCTCACCCCTGGCAATTACGGTGACACCTTTTTTTATCTCCTCCTCTGGCGTTAAATGTAAAATAAGATGAGACATATCATCATCGATTTTCTTTGATGTATTCATTTTTCCTCCTACTTATAAAATTCACCTCGTTAAGTTGTTAAGAATTACGGCTTTTAATTCCGGTCTGGGCCAGGGAATTACACTTAACTATTACAGTTATTGGTTATTTGTTATTCGTTAATAGGATGATGAAAATCAATTTTAATTAACCGGCTTCAAATTATTATTCAACAACGATTAACTCTTCAGGATGAACATTAAACTAAGTATTTTAGAGTTTGAGTCATGTCAAGGCATATTATGTTGAATTTACACCTTTATAGATTGACATGCAATCTTCATCTTGACATAATTGCGCAATTGAAAATTTTTTTATCATTGGATAAAAGGGGACTTGTGATAAAATCTGTTACTTTTCGCTCAGGCGCTAATTCACTCAGGTTTCAAGCCCTGAGACCTTTGAAAAATGCTCAATTTTGTTCAAGTTCAAGGCGGGCGAAAATTTTAACCACAGGCATACATTGAGTATTTCGAGGATTAAAATTTTAGCCTAACACAGAAATTTGGCAAAAGGGGGCGTTTTGCAAAGGTCTCGCCCTATATTTGCATTAAACTTATATCCATATAGTAATAGCTCCTGTTTTCAAAGAGGTAATAAATGCAAGCAAAATTTATAATGGTTTTGACAATTGTTTGTATACTTTATGTAATTTCTAACCAGCTGCCAGCTTCTGGAGGGACTATGAAAGAACATATAAATCCTGTTTGTGTGATAAAGACTTCTATGGGTGAGATTTTCATTGAGCTATTTGCTAATGAAGCTCCCAATACCGTAAAAAACTTTATTGAACTGGCAGAAGGGAAAAAGGAATACACAAATCCCGTTAATAAAACAAAAGTTATAAATCATTTTTATAACAATTTAATATTACATAGGGTAATTAAAGATTTCATGATCCAGGGAGGATGCCCCAACGGAAACGGAACCGGCGGACCGGGCTACACTTTTGAAGACGAGATCAATGCTGTAGAATTGGGTCTTGACAAAATAAAAGCCATTCAATCCAATGGAGGAGTGCATCAATATCTTATGGTTCAATCACAGCAAGATTTTTCTAGAACTGTGATTATACCTCTTGCTCATAAATTGGGTATTAAATCACAGCAACAGTTCGAAAATCGAAAAGAGGAAATACAACAGAAACTATCCCGGCTAACCTTAAAAGAATGCTATGAAAACCTGGGATATCAATATAATGATAACCTTAAATCCCATCCCCCTGATCGTGGAGTAATTGCCATGGCCAATTCCGGCCCGGACACCAATGGTTCTCAATTTTTTATTAATTTAGTTGATACTCCCTGGTTAACAGGCAAACATACTGTCTTTGGCAAAGTAATCAAGGGAATGAAAGTTGTAGATAAGATCGGTGAAGTTGAGGTGAACAAAAACAGTAAACCAAAAAAAGATGTTAGATTAATTTCAATCCGACTTAAACAATGAATGCTCCAAAGAATCGCTAAATCCTAAATCCTTTTCAATTGCAGGCAATAATGGAGCTAAAATGGTTCTGCTAGTAAAGTTTAGTAAAAAGATGGACGATATCAGTAGTAGAGGAGTAAGTTGAGTACGAAAAACCCCATTACCAATATTATTCTCCCTGCTAAGCTTACTTGTTATGGCATTATTCAAAATTCAGGGCTCCTAACCCGGTGTAAATCTAAATGCAACATATTCTATTAAACACTGAACTATGAAAACTAAAATAAAAAAGTGAACGTCCAACATCGAACATATTAAAAGATGAACGTCCAACATCGAACGTCCAACGTCCAACGTCGA
>CAZLRK010000291.1:0-3539 GCA_964561845.1 uncultured Desulfobacterales bacterium
ACCGTGTAAAACTCGCGCATAAGTGAGTGTAAAGAAAGAACAGTGCATGTCTTTTTAATAAAACAGCTAAGCTATAAATGCCGATTAGCCATTAAAACACATAATGCAAGCCCCTGTTCTTTCTTAACTCTCACTAATACGCTCAGACAGTTACACGATTAAAAATTAAACAACCTTTGAAGTTTGCTAGTTCTAATTGTTTCAGAAGGCTAAATTGATATGAAAAACAAGACACTTGAACAGCTACAAGAAAGGTTTAAAAATTTGCAGGAAAAAAATTTATCAACAAAAGATATTATAACAAAAAAAAAGAGTGGTCTGCGGGAAAATATCGAAGCAATCATTGTAGCGATAATACTTGCATTATTTATTCGCACTTTTGTGATTCAGGCCTTTAAAATTCCTTCGGGTTCTATGAAACAAACCCTCCAGATCGGAGACCATATACTTGTCAATAAATTCATTTATGGTGTAAAAATCCCATATGTCGACAAAATAATTATTCCGATTAAGAAACCGAGACACGGTGATATCATTGTATTTAAATATCCGGAAAATCCAGACCTTGATTATATTAAGCGAGTTGTAGGCATTGCCGGAGACGTGGTTCAAATCAGAAATAAACAGCTTTATATAAACGATAAACGTATTAATAACAGATACAGTGTTCATATAGATCCACATATATTTCCCGCGGGTATTACCCCAAGGGATAATTTTGGACCTGTTACCGTGCCTGAAAATTCTCTTTTCGTCATGGGGGATAACCGGGATAATTCCACTGACAGTAGATTCTGGGGTTTTGTCGATTTGAAAGCCGTAAGGGGAAAAGCTTTTATTATCTACTGGTCATGGAACAAATATAATTCCGATTCCCTGTTAAACTATGTCAGATGGAACAGACTCGGAAATATATTGAGATGAAGATATACTATAAATGGCCATAATCTGCCCTTTTGGAAATTGCCATTTGCCACATGTCATTTATTGCGCTATTATTCAATCGTCATTAGCTTCGCTGTTATTAGGTTGAAATTCGGTCGAAATTCGATTGTCATATGTCGATTAACAACTATTGAATTTCTACTGAATGACCACTGAATTTCCATTGAATGACCAACTACCAGTCTGGTACGCAATTAAAAAAGATAAAAACAAGACCGTTTTAAGTATAGTAATAAAACACTCATGTCTATGCAGAATACAAACGAAAACACACATATTCCACATATCCTTGTTGTAGATGATGAACTCAGCATGCGGGAATTATTAGAATTGATGCTGGGAAGGGAAGGGTATGAAGTTACATGCGCTGGAAACGGCCATAATGCTATAGAATTGATTGAAAAAACAGATTTTGATCTCTTGCTTTGTGATATTAAACTTGGGGATATTACGGGCCTTGATGTACTAAGGGCTGCAAAAAAACGGAATCAGGACATTGCGGTTATAATGATTTCGGCTTATGCCACAGCAGAGACAGCTGTAGAAGCCATGAATGACGGCGCTTATGACTATCTCCCAAAGCCCTTTGACAAGGATGAACTTAAGCAGAGCATTGCAAATGCTCTAGATCTGAAAAACGTAAAACAGGAAAAAAAGATACTTGATGACGAGTTTAAGAAAACTCTTCATTTTGACAAAATAGTTGGCAACAGCCCTAAAATGATGCACATTTATAATATGATTAAGCAGGTTGCAAAAACAACGACGAACATCCTTATCACCGGTGAGAGTGGTACCGGCAAGGAATTGATTGCCCAAGCCATACATGAGCAGAGCGACCGAAGTGATAAGCCATTTGTTGTGATAAACTGTGGGGGCATCCCGGAGACATTGATAGAAAGCGAGCTTCTCGGCTATAAAAAAGGCGCATTTACCGGTGCGATTCAAGACAAAAAGGGACTTTTTGAAATTGCCGATAAAGGAACGGTTTTTCTTGATGAAATCGGGGAACTCAGCACTCAATTGCAAGTCAAGCTATTGAGAGTCGTGCAGGATAAGGTGTTTAAGGCGGTAGGAGGTAATGAAGATATTTTGGTCGATATCCGGATTATTTCCGCTACCAATAAGAACTTAGAGGATGAGGTTATAGCGGGAAAATTTAGAGAGGATCTTTTTTATCGACTAAATGTAATAGAGATAAAGGTGCCTCCGCTCAGAGAAAGAAAAAGCGATCTTCGGGCGTTATGCCAGCATTTTCTTGATAAATATTCCCGCGAAATGGAAAAAGAGGTAACAAGGATTTCATCTTATGCTATTGACTTGCTGAACAAATATGATTTTCCGGGAAACATTCGTGAGCTTGAAAACCTGTTAGAACGAAGTGTGGCTCTTTCTTCCACAAATATACTTTTACCGGAAAGCCTTACTCTTTCCATACATAAAAGAAGATGGATTGAGGGAATTAGGAATAGGCGGTTTGATCTGGATGAGGTTACATATGGTGTTTTTCTCGATTCCATAATAGAAGAAATTGAGAGAGCATATCTTAAAAAGGCCCTTGAGTGCACTGATGGAAATATTAGCAAGGCGTCTGAGTTGCTTGGTATTAGCTTTCGTTCGATGCGGTATCGTCTGGACAAATTGGGAATTGAGAAGTAGGTTGAAAATTATGGGCGCCTTTTTTATGACTTAGCGGCAGATTGACAAATTTTGTCACGTGAGTTACAAATTTTGTCAATTGAGAAATACCTGATCAGCATAAAATTTTCAACTTTTTTTATGGATGCAAATATAGTCTTAGAAATACAGCATAATATTTCTTTTTGTTGATAACAGTACAAATGGCATACTCTTTGCTTTCTATTTATTAAAAGGCAAAAATTAAATGTCTATATGGTTCTACATCTTAAAAAAAAGGAGGTGAAAAAGGCAAGAGAATTCAATTTAGATTTTTGCTGTGAATATTAATAATCAATAAGATTCATAAAAAACGAATTAATCTAAGAATATAAAAGTAATTAAAAGGAGAAAAACCATGTTTAATAAATTACAATATAAGAATGAAAAAGGTTTTACACTGATCGAACTCATGATAGTTATCGCCATCATCGGTATATTGGCAGCGATCGCTATTCCCAACTTTATTGCCTATCGTAACAAATCTTTCTGCACCCAAACTGAATCAGACGCTAATTCCGTTGCAGCGGCTATTGCCGATTATTTTTCCATGCCTTCCCATGTAACTACACCGGCCGCAGGTGATTTAAATAATGGCAATGGTGTTACTTTGTCAGGAACGAACTCGGCAACGGTTACCGGTGCTGATCCAAACGTAAACATATCAGTTACGGTTACAGACGGCAGTGGGCGATGCCCGGCAGATTATCAGGGTGCCAGTGCAGACTGGGATGGTTCTAATGTTTATACTTTAACTATCTCAATGTAACGGAACCTTTCGGGTTGCTGTTTGTTTTGCTAAAGGAAAAGGGGGGTGCTATACCCCCTTTTTTCTATTTATACAAAGCGTTTTAATTAAAACTCCTTGAAAAATTACCATAATGAGGTTTGAAACTTGAGTAAATGTAATTCAACTT
>CAZLRK010000292.1:0-3515 GCA_964561845.1 uncultured Desulfobacterales bacterium
GGGCTATAAGAATAAGTGAAAAAGGGGTTAGCAAGTGTGTTGAAAGGGGAAAAAAGCTATTGACAGTTCAAATCGTATGTGTGAATATTTACCTAAGTTCATAAGGTAACAACGTCCCCTATAACGATCCTCAACGGCTTCGGGGCGTTTTGAGATGCTAATCCGGCCAGGAATCAAACCGCGGCCAAAACCGTAATGTCGCTGTTTTTTACGCTTTTTGTGTAGCCGCCGAAGATGCATATAGAGATCGCCGCCTTGCATGGCATCAGTATAAATCCATTGGTAAATGGTTTCGTGGCTGATCCGCATAAGTTCGTTGTTTGGAAAATCAACAAACAACCGACCGATAATTTGCTCGGGAGACCAGTCTTGATTAAGTTTGCGTTTAACGTAACCAATTAATTGTGAGTTGGTCTGCCTGACATAATGATGCGCGATGCGCTTTCTTTGATCCGCATAGTATTGCGCTGCATCATAATCGTAAACCGCATCATCAGCATAGGTTGGCCGGTTACGCTTGATTTCGCGGCTGATGGTCGCATGGTGACGCTGCAGGCGCCTGCCGATCTCGCGCAGAGATAAACCATAAAGAACTAAATGGGAGATGACATAACGCTCTTCAGATGATAGATGACAATAGGACATGATGGGCTCCTTCTGGTTGTGGGGTTGGTGGTTCTTCCTCACATTACCAGATCGCCTGTCATGTCCGCCATTTATTTATATGGTGCACTTTGAATTTGAATTCACCTTTTACAGATAAGCCGACCTTGGCAGATTTAATTTGTTCCTTGAATGAAAAGAGGCCTTATTTCTAAGGAATCACTATTTTATGGACGTTATATATTAAAACATCAAAGGGTTATACCTCTGAGAGTACCAGTGATATAGCAGAGAAAAATGATTTAAGTCATAGCAAAAAAATAACCTCCTGATAGCATAGGGTAGCCATAACTTTAACCCATAAAACACTAAAAGGAGGTTATCATGAACGAAGATGAACTTAGCAGAGTTGAGCAATTTAATCAATTCAAAAAGGGGATCCGAGGCAGCCTCAAGCATTTAATTATCGGCATAGATGTGGGTAAAGACAGTCACCATGCTTATATGGGAACCGCCACGGGCAAGTCTTTATTAAGAAAATTGATCTTTGAAAACAACATTTCAGGTTTTTGCAAGCTTTCGACCCAATGCGAAGCGATCAGAGTTAAGAACGCTTTACAGTACAGCGTATTTGGACTGGAGCCTACTGGCAATTACCATAAGCCTTTAGCAGAGCATTTAATTGGTTGTATGCATAATGTTGTTTTGGTTTCAGGGGTTGCGGTAAAAAGAAACCGTGAGCTTTTGGACGGGCGCTGGGATAAGCATGATACCAAATGCGCGGCAAATATTGCGGATTTAATCTCCCAAGGCAAATGCCTATTTTATGAAACACCATCACCCCAAATCAGGCAGCTGCGGGAGCTTATGTCGCTCAGAAGGCGTTTGAAGAAAGAGCAGCATAGTCTAAAGATGCGCATCCGCAACAATCTATTAGCGAAATACTTTCCTGAACTGGACCGGTTTTATAATCAATGTGCGAGCCAAAGTTTAGACATCATCCGCGAGTGTCTCAATCCCAGCGAGATAGCGGGTATGGAATTTGATCAATTCTATAAGGCACTACCTGCGCGAAAAGGCAACATCGCCCAGCTGGGGCGGTTGATCAAGATTCATCACCTGGCCTGTGAGTCTGTTGGTTGTGAGATGGGTGAAGCAGGTGAGTTTGAAGCGCGTATGCTTGTCGATAAGCTCAGGGCCGTCGGTAAACGCGTCGAAGAGACAAAAGATTTAATTGAGGATATAAGTCTTGATTTTGCTGAATACACTTGGTTGTTGACGATTCCAGGCTTCGGTCCCTATATATCGGCATTAGTTTTAGCCACCATCGGCAATCCTTTTCGATTCGCAAATCGGAAGCAGGTTTTGAAGATGGCCGGATATGATTTGAATGCTGTGCGCAGTGGCAAAAAAAGCGATACGGTGGTGCCAAAAATATCCAAACGCGGTAACGCAGCCTTGCGATATGCTTTGTACCAGGCAGCTTTTGTGGCTTCGACCCGTAATCTTGCTTTTGTGCAATATTACACAAGATTGCTTCAAGGCCGTGAACGCGAGCAGGGTATCAAGACCAAAATGAGGGTGAAAATTGCTGCTAAAATGCTTGTGATTGCTTGGACTTTAATGAAGAAAAAAAAACCGTTTAATCCAGACTGTTTAAAAGATGAGTAAATGAGAATTTAAATTTTCGGCGAGAGAGCCCGGGCACGAACGTAGAGACATACGATCTCGGGAGGGACAATCATGGGCCTCTCTCTGGAACTCTGCAATCTGGATAAGGAATGATTGGCAGCACCGTTTAAACGGGGCATACCGGATAGACGTAACGATTAGATGCGTGGTTCGCCGATATGAGAGATTCGCCGAAAACCAATTTGAAATGCTACAGGAGAAGTGTGTCTATAAATCAAGAGCTGTTATAACCTGTTGTTATATTTGTTTAATTTATTATATAAGAATCTCTTGACATAAGGATTATAGAATGTCCCGGACTTTCTTTAAATTTTGGATTAAGATGTTGATGGTTAGCATTGTAAAATTCTTGAATAGCAGATCTCATTTCAATATATCAAGAAAAAAATCAGACAATTCGGCTGGTAGATTCTTACCTATACTCAAGAAGCACGATCTAATCCAAATGCTTTTTTTGAAATAAGTCGAAAAAGTCAAGGGCGTCCAGTAAATCACGAATAGAGAATCCTTGATGCAGCAAACTGGTGGACATACATTTTCTCCTTTTCTTTAGAATTGGATAATTTTTTAGAAAGGACATGTATGTCCACATTTTTGAACTAGAGACCTTTGAATTATTGCTGTTTTTAGACAATCGGTTTTTGTAACTTACTGTTTTTATAACATGCGGGTTTTGGAAAAGTGAGAAATTCAAAGGTCTCTATAAGTACGCTTCAACCGGAAGAGCCATATTTATTGTTCTGAAAAATTGGTATCTTGATTCCAAATGCAATTGGGGGCAATTTGGTAGAAGAAGGCTATGTAATAAAATCAAATAATTGGTAATAAGAGAATGAAAAAGAACATGTTATTTTTGGTATTTATCTTTATTTTTTCAGCTACAACTGTGCTTGCTAAGACCTATTATGTCTCTCCACTAGGCTCTGATACCATGCGGGGCGACTCATTCAATAAAAGGAAAGCAATCAATCAAATGATAAGAAGAATGTTGCCAGGAGATACTCTCGTTTTAAAAGACGGAATTTATAATGAAAAAATAATCATTAGCGTATCGGGAACAAAGACTAATCCGATAATAATCAAAGCTCAACATGACGGGAAGGTTATAATCGATGGAGAAAGTAGAATTTATCCGTTACTCAGAATAAAGGGTAAACGGTATATTGGGGAGCATTACCAGTTTGTTAAAAAAAAGTAGCTGATTAAAGTGACAACTGAGC
>CAZLRK010000293.1:0-3474 GCA_964561845.1 uncultured Desulfobacterales bacterium
TGATCTTCAGCTATGCCCAGTTGCTCATTGACAATGACATATTCAAAATGATCCGCAAAGTGATGCAAGGGATGCACATAGACGATGAAAATCTTGCAGTGGATATCATCAATGCGGTAGGACCCCGTGGTGATTTTCTCATGCAGGACCACACAATGAAATATATGCGAACCCTTCCATCAGTACCGAATTTAATAGAACGTGACAACCGGGAAAACTGGTTGGAATCCGGAGGAAAAGAACTTGGCGAACGGGCAGCAGAAAAAGCAGCTGATATTCTGGCAAACCATAAGCCCATGCAATTAAGTGATGACGCCAAATCGGCTTTACGCACTATTGTGGAAGAGTCTGATGCTGAAATGGAAGAAATAAACAAGAAACGATAGCGTGTGGATGCGTTTAAGGATACCCGTTTGATAGATATCTTTAAAAGGCATTAGAAGTAAGGCAAATGCGAGATAGTACGAACTATTTAACACGCGGCCACAACACCGAACAGGGTTGCTTGGCCGGGAAAAAAGTAAAGGAGAAAGATCATGAAAACATTGGAAAAAATCGAACAATTGTTCAGTGAAGGTAAGATCACACGGCGTGAGTTTCTGGCAAAGGCATCTGCATTGGGAGTTGCCGCTGCTGCATCGCCGGCGTTCTTGAGTCGATCGGCACATGCGGTAAAAGCAAAAAAAGGTGGGCGTCTTAGAATAGGCCTGCTGGGTGGCTCCACATCCGACACTATGGATCCCGCACTGTTCAATGATGTTTATCAGCAGATGACGTCTATGGGATTTTTACGGAATCCGTTGGTTGAGATTGACAACAAAGGCAACGCCATTCCTGACCTTGCGGAAAGCTTTGAGGCAGAGCCTGGCGCCAAAGTTTGGATTTTTAATTTACGAAAAGGGGTGGAGTTTAACAATGGAAAAACATTAGACGCCGATGATGTAATTTGGTCCATCCAGCGCCATAAAGACCCGAACCTGGCGTCTCAAATTAAAACTCTGATAAAACCTATTAAGACATTCAAAAAGGATGGTCCGTACCGGGTTATTTTTGAACTGGAAGGAGCAAATGCTGATTTTCCCTATATTTTGGCAGAGACTAGGGCAGCGATCATGCCGGCCGGGACAACCAACTTTGAAGATGTGATAGGCACAGGTGGGTATCAGATCGTCAACTATGAACCGGGAGTCCGAACTTTTGCAAAACGAAACCCCAACTACTTCAAGGATAATCGGGCTCATTTTGACGAAATTGAAATAATTATCATACCGAATGTCAATGCTCGAACACAGGCATTAAAGACCGGGCAGGTCGATGTCATAAACAGACCTGATCGCAAAACGGCCCACCTGCTCGGCCGTATGTCAAATATGCAGCTGGTCAATGTGCCGGGAGGTCTTTTATATACCTTCCCCATGCTGACCGACAAAGCACCTTATGATAATAATGATGTAAGGATGGCGTTGAAGTATTCGGTGGATCGTAAGGAGCTTTTAGATAAAATATTGAGGGGATATGGCGTTTTGGGTAATGACCACCCTATTGCACCGATTGTCAAATATAGTGCTAAAGACTTACCACAGCGTTCATATGATCCCGATAAAGCACGTTTTCATCTGAAAAAAGCCGGTCTTGAAGGGCATACATTCAAGTTGCATACTTCCGATGCAGCTTTTGCCGGTGCAGTGGACGCAGCGATTTTATGGCAAAACCATGCCAGGAAAGCGGGTATTGATATAAAAGTTGTAAGAGAACCGGTTGATGGTTATTGGGATAATGTCTGGAACAAAAAGGGATGGAGCGCATGTTTCTGGTTTGCCCGGGTTACCTGTGATTGGATGTTTACAATGGCCTATGCAGCAGAAGCTTCCGCCAATGACATGCACTGGAAACACGCACGGTTTAATAAGCTGCTGGTTGAAGCACGTGGCGAACTCAACCAAAATCGTAGAAAAGAGCTCTATGGAGATATGCAGCGGATTGTAAGTGATGAGGGTGGCGTTGTCATCCCCATGATCGCCAATATGGTTGACGCAGCATCTAAAAAGGTGAAGTTCGACAAGCCCGCCGGCAATCAGGAGTTGGACGGCCTGCGGATATGTGAACGCTGGTGGTTTGCTGCCTAATTTTTGATTAGAGTTTGAACGAAAACCCTAAAAATCTCCCCCCTTTTGAAAAGGGGGGCTGGGGGGATTTTACCAACATGTTGAAATCCCCCTTACTCTCTCTTTAAAAAAGAGGGAATAGAGGGAAATTTTATTATCTCCCCTTTACGAAATGGGGACTTGTAAGGAAATATGGCACTTTTCGTTCAGACACTAATGGCACTTATGCTTATCTGTTATGATATCTATGCTAATATTAGCATAAGTGTAATTAATAAACAACATTCCCTAATCTACACAGTTTTATTGAAACCTATAATAAAAGCAAACTTATTATAAAGTCAGGCTCATATTCATTGATATCTCCGGGCAAACTTTGATAAGTTCTTCTATATATCCTCTGAACAATTACATCATCCAATTCGGATTCAATATCTATCGACAGCTTATCATTATTTTATTAGCAAAAGCTCCGACTAAAGAGAGGTTGATGATTTCGAATTTGTTGTTGGGTGGACGTGGATGTGTTCATAGGAAACATAATACTATTTGCACTTAATTCATAATCTGATATATATTCATAAGAAGTTGTAAATACCAAGATACTATCGATTTGCAAGAAATTGGGCCTTTGTTCCTCTCCAAACAGAAACATATTGATATAATGATTGTTTTATTCCCCTTCAACTATTTTCCAATCAACTATTTGACGAGGTCTGAATCATGAACTTTTGTTTAAGAATAAAATCTATTAAGCACGGGAGGGAATGATGAAGAATTTTACGATTATCTTATTATCGGTTTTGTTTATCGTAGCGGTCGTCCTAGGGATAATTTTCTACCGGCAAAATAATATCAATACTCAAAAACTTGCAGACGCTAAAGAAAATTTCCACGGTATCAAGCAGTCCGAGCAAGGTTTAAAAGCCCTGCTCCAACAAAAGGATGATTCCATTGACAAACTTCAAAATCAACTTGAAACCTCACAGGCTCAGATTCTTTCTCTGAAGGATCAATCTGAACAACTGATGAACCTTAAAAACGACCAAGAGACAAAAAACAAAGAACTCAATAACGCAAATAAGCGAATCATACAGTTAGAAAACGAAATGCAATTAAAGACCCGGGAACTTGCGGATACAAAAGAAAACCTCCTCAATCTCAATCAATCTGAACAAAACCTTAAAGCCCTGCTCCAACAAAAAGACGATTCCATTGACAAACTTCAAAATCAACTTGAAATCTCACAGGCTCAGATTCTTTCTCTGGAGAATCAAACTAAACAACAAAAATCAGACTTGTTGAGTCTAAAAATACAATTTGAAGATATCAGGGAAGAAAAGGGCAATGTTGAAATCAAAGTAGAAGA
>CAZLRK010000294.1:0-3465 GCA_964561845.1 uncultured Desulfobacterales bacterium
TTGAATTGGGTAACTGTCTGAGCGTATTAGTGAGAGTTAAGAAAAAACAGGGATTTAATCGATGTGTTTTAAAAGGCTAATCGGTATCTATTACTTACTTGTTTTATTAATATGACATTCACTGTTTTTTCTTTACTCTCATTTATACGCGAGTTTTACACGGTTTAAAATTTAATTACCTTTGAAGCTGCCTTGTTTTCAAGCAGCTAAAGTATTACGAAGATTTTATTTTTTTACTTGCTATATCTTTTTTTCTTTAGATAATAGAGAATAATCTTTCGTGCATCGGATATCCTGTCCTCGACAATTTATATTATTAACTATGTCCTCTGGGCCTTGCTTGTCCCGTTTTGCAGGGGATTCTTTACATAGGAGCTTTGTTTTTAGATATGATAGCAGAGATTCTTTCAACCGGAGATGAAATTCGATCCGGAACTTTAATTGACAATAATTCGGCTTATATTGCGCAACAATTGGAACAATGGGGTGTAGAGGTTGTCCGACATAATTGTGTAGGTGATGAACTCGACTTCCTTGTTCCAATACTGAAAGAGATCGGGCGCCGCGTAGATATTGCTATAGTAACAGGCGGCCTTGGCCCCACGGCTGATGATCTTTCATCAGAAGCAGCCGCAAAGGCAAGTGGAGTGGCATTGGTTCTTGATAGTGTAGCTCTAAAATCTATTGAAGCTTTTTTTAAAAAACGAAAACGACTTTTTACAAGTTCAAATAAAAAGCAAGCCATGTTGCCAAAAAACGCTAAACCTATTTATAACCCGGTTGGAACAGCCCCCGGATTTATCATAAAAATAGAAAAATGTGTTTTCTTTTTCTTGCCCGGAGTTCCTTATGAAATGCGCAAGATGCTTACAGGTGCAGTTCTACCAGAGATAGAAAAGCTTCAAGGGGGAAACAGGAAATTATGCCTTGTAAAAACCATATCAACTTTTGGTTTAACCGAATCGGCAACAGGTGAACAGCTTACTGAGTTTGCATCCGCATTCCCGGAGATAAAATTGGGTTTTCGCGCGAAATTTCCGGAAATCCATGTTAAGTTATATGCCTATGGTGATGATAAAGGATTTTTGGAACAGCTTATTAAAAAAGCTACCGAATGGGTAATGGAAAAACTTGGTAAAAGGATCATATCTGTGGACGGCGGTTCTATTGAAAATGTAGTAGGCGGTCTCCTTTGCCGGGAAAAGGCCACCATTGCTGTTGCTGAAAGTTGCACCGGCGGTCTTATATCAAATTGGCTTACAGATGTACCGGGGAGTTCAGAATATTTTTTATTTTCAGGTGTTACCTATTCAAATGAAGCAAAGATAAAAGTGCTGGGAGTATCACCCGATACGATAATACAATACGGAGCAGTTCATGAAGAAACTGTTAAGGAAATGGCAGAAGGCGTCAGACGTATTGCAGATGCGACTTACGGTCTTTCAACAAGCGGTATTGCAGGACCCGATGGAGGAACGGAAGATAAGCCTGTCGGCACGGTTTGCATCGGTCTTGCCACGCCAGATACTGTAAAAGGATACCGATTTAATTTTTTATTTAATCAAAGGTTGATGAATAAAAAGATTTTTGCCATGACCGCCCTTGATCTGCTTCGAAGAGAGTTTTTGGAAGATTCGTATGACAGTTAAAAAAGGACAAATACTTGAACTTAAAATCTCCGATTTGGCGTTTGGAGGAAAGGGTCTCGCCAAGGTAGACGGTTTTGCTATTTTTGTTGATCAGTCCGTGCCTTTTGACGTTGTAAGTGCTCGTATAATAAAAAAGAAGAAAAATTTTGCGGAAGCCCGTATCGTTACCTTACTAGAATCATCGCCATTCAGGGTAGACCCTCCTTGTAAATACAACGGTTTTTGCGGTGGGTGTAAATGGCAATTTATAAAGTACGACAAGCAGCTTATTTACAAACGCCAGCATGTTGTAGATTCCCTTGAACGCATTGGTCTAATAAAAGACGTTCCGGTGTATCCTGTTATTCCTTCTACAAAGATTTTTGGATACAGAAACAAGATGGAGTTTTCATGTTCTGACAGAAGATGGCTTTTACCTGATGAAATGGACAATGAGGATATTAACAGAGGTTTTGCCCTTGGACTTCATGTTCCGGGAATCTTTCATAAGGTGCTTGATATTCAAGAATGTCTTTTGATGCCTGAACTTGGCAACCAAATTCTCCGTGATGTTAATAAGTTAATGATAAATTCTAATGTTCCTGCCTACGGACTCCGGAATCATATTGGATTTTGGCGTTTTCTTACTCTAAGACATTCTGTGGCCCATGATGAGTGGATGGTAAATATCATAACAGCAACAGAGGATCGTGATAAGGTACAACCTATTGCAGACTTATTAATGAAAAAATATCCCCAAATCGTTTCTGTTTTAAATAATATAACTTCTCGTAAATCCGGTGTGGCCATTGGTGAATATGAGATTATCCTTGCCGGGGCTCCGAGCATAAAAGATAAAATCGGTAAATTTGAGTTTGAAATATCGGCAAACTCTTTTTTCCAGACAAATACTTTGGGTGCGGAACGTTTATTTGAAATAGTAAAGAAAGTTGCAGGTCTTTCGGGCAAGGAGACAGTAATAGATCTTTATAGCGGTACGGGTGCAATTACAATTTTGCTTTCCGAATTTGCAAAAGAAGTGATTGGCATGGAAATCGTTGAAAGTGCTGTATCTGACGCCCAAAAAAACTGCAAAACAAACCGGGTTTCCAATTGCAGGTTTATACTTGGGGATGTAAATGACTGCTTTCAACAAGTAAAAACTACACCGGAAGTTATGATAATAGATCCCCCAAGGGTAGGGATGCACAAGAAGGTTGTAAAGCAAATTCTTGAAATGTGTCCGGAAAAGATTGTTTATGTATCTTGTAATCCGGCTACCATGGCAAGGGATCTATGCATGATGAAAGAACAATATAAAATTTGTGAAGTGCAACCGATGGATATGTTTCCTCATACCTATCATATTGAATCTGTGGCAATGCTTGAAAGAAAATAAAGGGAAGGGATATTTTACTATTTCTCTCTATTCACCTTTTTTTAGGAAAAGGGAAGGGAAGTACGTAACTTTGCTTTTTTTTATGCTTTATTTTCCAGGCATTATATATGCTCATGTAATCGTCAGCAACTTTATTTGGGTCTAGTGATAGATATTTTGCATAACTTACAACAAAGCCTCTCGTATAAATATCCGGTGGAAGGGCATCAAATTTTTCAGCTTCCAAATTTTCAATATTGATGATCTCGTAAAAAGTCAAAAAAGTGACCTTTTTACGAAACCATCATCTTTACCATGTGAGACAATTAACATATGTTCAATAGTAGGTCAATATTAGAAAAAGGCGGTATAATAATTATATAAAATGCTGAATACATATAAACCTCACTTTCCGCACATAAAAATATCAATAATTTCGACTTTTCATATTTGACTTTA
>CAZLRK010000295.1:0-3452 GCA_964561845.1 uncultured Desulfobacterales bacterium
AAATGAGAGTATCAAAATGAAAAATAATTTGATAGGGTCAGCGATGTCCTGACACTTATCAGTTAAAACTTAGAATGATATCTCATCACTGATGGAAATATTAGTTGTAGTCATTATCTTTATCAATTAACGAATCACTTATAACAAATAACTATCGAGCGAATATTTTCGCTCGATTAGGTAGAACTATCCCCTCACCTTCTCCCTCCTTTGGAGTCGGGTGAGGGGTTTTACTTTTCGATCGACTCCATACAATATCCGCATTTAGCATCAACTATCCCTTCACTTGAAAATCCTATAAGCATGCAAGAAAATCTATGCAACAACGCACATATTTATGTGCATCTTTTGCAATCCCTTTAATAGCGAAGTTGATATTTTGTTATAATATTCTTAGTTTCAGATCTCGTTAAGTCGTCGAGTAGTTGAGTAGTTAAGTGGTTGTAATGATAAGAATAATAGCCCTTTCACCAAACAATGGACAAGTAACAGTTTGCAAATATTAACATAGTGATTTAATTATAAATTTTTTCCTACTCAACCACTTAACCCACTAAACTATTTGACGATGTCTATAGTTTTATACTTCATCTGACTTTTTGGTATTCTTTTTGCAATTGAAGATAGTATATGGAAAAAATTTACAGCAGCTAAATGAAACCCCACGGGTAAACCCGTGGTCTTCTGCGAAGGCGGATAAAAATTAAAAAGGTCGCTTTTTTGACTTTTTACGAGAACATCAATTATAGAGGACAAATTAGTATGAATAAAAATGCCACAATTCTCGTTGTCGATGATGAATCCGGAATCCGGCAGTCTTTCAAAATGGTTTTAGAGGATGAATATAATGTCCTTCTTGCCGGTACAGGGCAACAAGCAATTGACATATTATATCAAAATTCAGTTGATTTAATACTATTGGACATTCGGCTGCCTGACATTAATGGTATTGAACTTCTTGAGCAACTAAAGGAAACAGATCCGAATACGGAAATTATTATGATAACTGCTGTTAATGAAATTCATTCGGCGGTCAAGACAATTAAA
The DNA here is from genome assembly GCA_964561845.1 of uncultured Desulfobacterales bacterium. Taxonomy (GTDB): domain Bacteria; phylum Desulfobacterota; class Desulfobacteria; order Desulfobacterales; family JAUVVS01; genus JAUVVS01. Next base: position 1,048 of record CAZLRK010000295.1, read on the forward strand.
CTTGGGGCATATGAATATATTATCAAGCCATTTATGGTTGAGGATGTGTTAACCGTAATTACCCGTGCTTTAGAGAAACGAAGTCTTGTTAAAGAGGTTGCTTATCTTAGAAATGAACTTGAAAGGCATCACTCTTTTGAAAAAATGGTGGGCAATGAGAAAAAAATGAGAAAAGTTTTTGATTTTATAGAAACCATTTCCAAAAGCGATGGGACAGTGCTTATACAAGGGGAAAGTGGAACAGGCAAGGAATTGGTTTCCAGAGCCATACACAATCGTAGCCCAAGACGTAATCAACCCCTTGTAGTTATCAATTGTGCAGCAATACCGGCCTCTCTTATGGAAAGCGAAATTTTTGGTTATACTAAGGGCGCATTTACAGGAGCCACTGTAACTCGTATGGGCAGGATAGAAATTGCTAATAAAGGCACAGTTTTTTTTGATGATATTGATTCTCTTGATATCAATATGCAAGCAAAACTTCTCAGAATCATCCAGGAGAAGGAATTTGAAAGGCTTGGAAATGCTAAGGTTATTAAGATTGACGTCAGATTTATAGCAGCTTCCAATAAAGATCTAAAAGATTTGATATATAGGGGAGAATTTCGCGAAGATCTTTATTATCGATTAAATGTCTTGCCCATAACATTACCACCTTTAAGAAAGAGAAAAAATGATATTCCATTGCTATTGGATCACTTTTTTAAATTACTGGCAAAAAAAGCCGGAAAACTTCCAAAAAAAATATCCGAAAAAGCTCTTCAGGCATTAATGGGATATGATTGGCCTGGAAACGTAAGAGAGCTTCAAAACCTGGCGGAAAGATTGTTTACCATCTCAAAGGGTGCTGTCATTGATATAGAAGATATTTCTGCTTTTAATATGAGTACAAGGAAAAACAAGGGAATTACCCTTAAAGAAGCAGTAGATGCCTTTGAGAAACAACACATTGCCGAAGTGCTTGATCTTGTTGATGGAAATAAAACAATAGCGGCAAAAAAACTTGGTGTTCATCGGAATACTCTGTTGGCCAAAACAAATAAATTACAAATTCTGAGATAACAACCTAATCAGGGAAAGCTGAAAGAGTTAATCATTATTTTCCCTTCCGGACTCAACACTCCAATACTCCAACATTTCAGTATCTTATTTTTTGACATGCCATGAATCACCTTGAAGATTTCAATAATCAACATGGTTGATTGACACCCTACCAATGTTCTTGTATTGAAAGAAAATGCATTACGTGATAACGTGATAGAATATTTTCAATTGATACTGGAGACCTTATGGAAGGAAAAGAAATTTCTACGCAAACACGAATTTTAGTGGTGGACGACGATAAAGGCGCAAGAGAGTCTCTTAAAGAAATTCTTGCGGATGATTATAATGTGGTATGTGTTGAGGATGGATTTGGCGCCCTGGCGATGATCAAAAAAGAGGTGTTTGACCTGGTTTTATTAGACCTTATCATGCCCAAAATGAATGGAATAGAGACTTTAAAACGGATAAAGGCTTATGATAACCTCCTTGATGTTATCATAGTTTCTGCCACGGATCGAGCCCGCGAAGCCACAGCTTCAATAAAAACCGGCGCATATGATTACATTACAAAACCTTTTGATGAAGAAATTATTTTAACCACAATTGAAAGGGCTCTTCAAAAACGCTCTCTGGAAAAAGAGGTCAGATATCTTCGTTCAGCAGTGGCATATAAAACCGAGCAAATTGATATTATCAGTCAATCCGAAAGCATGAAAAAAGTATTTGGAATGATTGAAAAAGTAGCGGAAACTTCAAGTAGTGTTTTGATCACAGGAGAAAGTGGAACAGGAAAGGAATTAATTGCCAATGCCATTCATGCTGAAAGCCCGCGTGTTAAAAAACCTTTTGTGGCAATAAATTGTTCAGCCATCCCCCCTGACTTAATCGAAAGTGAAATGTTCGGGCATGAAAAGGGCGCCTTTACCGGCGCCACAAACAGAAATATCGGCAAATTCGAATACGCAAATGGAGGAACTATCTTTTTAGATGAAATCTCCACTCTAAAGATGGAATTGCAGGCCAAGCTATTGCGATTCTTGCAGGAACGTGAATTTACAAAAGTGGGAGGACATCGCACCATCAAGGTGGATGTGCGGATAATTTCCGCTACAAACACCGACTTAAACAATATGGTAAAGGAAAGACGCTTTAGAAACGACCTTTATTTCCGACTTAATGTGATTCCCATTGAAGTCCCTCCCCTACGCAGGCGAAAGGGAGATATCCCTATTCTTGCTAAATATTTTTTAGAAAAATTTAATCTTAAACTTAACAAAAAAATAAGAGGAATAGCACTTGATGTTGTGACCGTGCTGGAAGCTTATCCATGGCCGGGAAATATTCGTGAATTGGAAAACCTA
>CAZLRK010000296.1:0-3417 GCA_964561845.1 uncultured Desulfobacterales bacterium
GCTCACTAATACGCTCAGACAGTTACACGATTAAAAATTAAACAACCTTTAAAGCCAATTCTAATTGTTTCAGAAGGCTAAAATGATACAACAGATTTTTCAAGCATTAAACGCCCAAGTCAAACAATTTGGAGGAAAATAATGGAAGAAGAGGTGTACAGTCTATGTTTTATGTGTTCCATTCGTTGTCCGATAAGGGTTCTGGTCAAGGATGGCCAGGTCAAATGGATTGAGGGTAATCCGCATGTGGCAGGAATGGAGAGAAGCTTGTGTCCTCGCGGCGCTGCCGGCATATCTATGCTTTACGATGATCAAAGGGTACAAACGCCAATGATCCGAGTCGGAGATCGCGGTTCAGGCCATTGGAGAAAAGCCGGCTGGGATGAAGCCCTTGATTATGTTGCAGAAAAGTTGAAACCGATAATTGAAAAGCATGGTGGTCACAGTGTCGTTCTTGGCGAACGCACACAACTTGCCACCCATGTGAGCAAGGCTTTTTTAAAGGCAGTAAAGTCTCCAAATCATTTTACCCATGACGCCCTGTGTAAAGGTTCGGTTAATACCGCATGCCGATCTCTTTTCGGATATACCGACGGTCAGATGAGCATGCATTATAAAAACACGAAACATATTGTCTTATACGGCCGAAATATATTTGAGTCGATTTCAGTAAAAGAGGTAAACAATTTAATTTATGCTTTGGAAAACGGAGCTAGGCTCACTTACATCGACCCGAGGGTAACCATTACGGCAACCAAATCTCATCGGTATTGGATGATTCGCCCGGGTACTGACCTTGCCCTTAACTATGCGCTTATTCATGTAATGCTCAAAGAAAGATTATACGATGCGGAATATGTTGCCAGATGGGTTCATGGTTTGTCTGAGCTGCAGGATTTTGTCAATTCGTTTACACCGGAATGGGCTGAAAAGGAAACTAACATTCCTGCCAGAACGATCGTAGATATGGCAAGAGAGGTAAGCAGGGACAAACCTTCAGTTATTTTTCATTTTGGCTACCGTGGAGCAAACCACCAAAACGAGATCTATTTGCGACGTTCCATAATGATTCTAAACTCTCTTATGGGAAGTGTTGAAGCTAAAGGAGGCTTCTTTTTCAAAAAAGGTCCCGGTGAAGAAGGTGGTAAACCTGCAAGAAAGCTTACGGAACAAAAGTTCCCCAAGATTGAAGCAATCCGCTTTGATAAGGCCGGAACTCCCGACTTTCCCCTTCCCGACCCTAACCATGGCGTTGGCCAGATGTTGCCCCATGCCATTCTCAAAGAAGACCCTTATCCCATAAAAGCCCTGATTGCCTTTCGATTTGATCCGATAATGTCCATTCCGGACACTAACCAGACTAAAAAAGCCCTTGATAAACTGGATCTTATCGTAGCCATCGACATCAACTACAGTGATATTGCATGGTATTCGGATGTGATTCTCCCGGAATCAACATATCTTGAGAGGACCGACTGTATACAGCAGGCTAACGGACTAAAGCCCCAGATGTTTTTGAGAAAACAGGCAGTCAGTCCACGGTATGATACCCGTGATGGGGCTATGATTCTCAAACAGATCGGTGAGCGTATCGGTATTGGAAAATTCTTCCCCTATAAAAGCATAGAAGACCTGGTTAGCTGGCAGCTTAAAGGAACGGGCTTTTCATTGGAAGACTTTGATTCCAAAGGATTTGTTGCGTATGGAAAGAAACAGATTTTTTGGGATCGAAAAGAAGGACTTAAGTTCAAGACTCCATCAGGAAAAATCGAATTCAAATCATCCCTTCTTGAAAATGCCGGATTCGAGTCCTTCCCTGCATATGAACCGATACCCGGACCATCAAAAGGCAAATTTAGACTTGTTGTGGGTCGAAACGCCCTTCACACGCATGTATCCACTCAAAATAATCCTTATCTGAATGAAATAACCCATGAAAATGTTCTCTGGATAAATGAAGATAAAGCCGAGGAGATGGGTGTTAAAGATGGGGATACGGTAGAGATTTCTTCCAGAGTTGGAAAAGGCATAATCAAAGCAAAGGTAACCGATCTAATCCATCCTGAGGCTGTCTTTATGCTGCATGGTTTCGGTCATCAGGCCAAATCAGCTGCCCGATCCTATAATAAAGGTGTGTCAGACGCATTATTGCAGGAGAACTTAACTGATAAAGTCGGCGGAAGTCCCGCGTTACACGATACCTTTGTAACCGTAAAACCAGCTTAAATGGTTGATTATTGATAATTTGCCGGTGCCGATTGAATAAAGAATCATAGATTCATCAATCTTCGATTTAAAGGGAGGGAAGTAATGAGCAAATACTTTATGCTGCAGGATCAACAAAAATGTATCGGTTGCCACGCATGTGAAATTCAATGCAAAAGCAACAAATCTTTGCCTACCGGGCCAAAACTCTGCCAAATAATCCACGTCGGCCCTAAGTTTATTAATAAAAAACCGCGGGCATCCTTTGTTTTCATGCCTTGTTTTCATTGTGAAAATCCTTGGTGCGTTGCTGCCTGCCCTACCGGCGCCATGCAGCGAAGAGAAAAAGATGGGATCGTTTTTGTGGATCATGATCTTTGTGTGGGATGCAAAACTTGTATCTCTGCTTGCCCCTGGGGAGCACCCCAATGGAATCAGAAAATTGGGAAAGTGGTCAAATGTGACTACTGCATGGACCGTATAGATGCAGGACTTAAACCGGCATGTGTTACAACATGTACTACACATTGCCTTAAATTTGATAAAACCGAAATAATTCCGCTGGTAAAACGGGAACGTTATGCCAAAGCCATGGCGTCAATGAAGGGTGCGGCAATTTTGGAATAAAAGGAAGAGAACAAATGGACGTGGACAAGCTCGACACTATCCTGGAAAATTTTCAAGAGAAAGAAGGTAATCTAATTGGAATTCTTCATGAAATTCAGAGTCAATTCCGTTACCTGCCTGAAAAAGAATTAAGATATTTATCCAAAAAAATAAAAGTGCCCATTACTCAAATATACAGTATCGTTAACTTCTATAATCGTTTCAGCCTTACACCCAAAGGTAAAAATGAGATTTGTGTATGTCTTGGCACGGCCTGCCATGTAAAAGGCGCTGAAAGAATCATGGATGAAATGAAAGATAAATTGTGTATAGATAAAGGAGAGACTACGGATGATATGGACTTCACCCTGGAAGAAGTTCGATGTATTGGCGCCTGTAGTTTAGCTCCTGCAGTTGTGGTCAACGAAGAGACCTATGGGCAAGTGACCCCAAAACAGGTTGATAAGATATTAAATAAATATAGATAGGAACTAAGGGCTCACTCAAAAATAACTTCACATTTTAGGCGCCGATGCATCCCGCCCGGTTGCGTTGCGAAAACTCAGAATATCCAGATATGCTTGCGTTTTCGCGCCTTGCCGGCCG
>CAZLRK010000297.1:0-3406 GCA_964561845.1 uncultured Desulfobacterales bacterium
CACGGCGGAATAAGTTGCAATTGAAATTACGAGAGGTCAGGAGTTCTGAATTTAGCAATCATTCGGTAATGCATATTTCCAAAAGACGATATCAATTTACCTATTAGGAGGTGACCAAATATTTGGGATTTAACAGACAGTTTCTTGAACAATAGGGCTTATGTAGCGCAAATCCCAAATATTTAATCACTGTGAGCAGTCGAGGAATTATACAGTGATATCGTCTTTTGGAAACATCCATTACCTTTTCAAATTTTAACCGCTTACTAAGAAATGCGCACACTTTTGAACGTTACCAAAATATTAGGAAAATCTTTATTGAAAATATGTTTTGGAACTGGTAAAGAAAATGATTTAATTAACTTTGAAACCGCCTGGTTTTCAAACAGCTAAAAAAAATTACACTATATCCATGTGAGCAACAATGAATCAAAGCATTAAAAGTATTAAAATCGGAACACGCGGGAGCAAACTTGCTCTCTGGCAGGCGAACTGGGTCAAATCTGCTCTTCAAAGTAACAACCCAACTCTTAGAGTTGAACTGGTGACTATAAAGACCAAAGGAGACAAGATTCTGGATGTGCCACTTGCCAAGATCGGCGGTAAAGGACTTTTTATTAAAGAAATAGAAGAGGCACTTTTAGATGGTCGAATTGATCTTGCCGTGCACAGCATGAAAGATATGCCGGCAGAAATACCCAAAAAACTTTGTATCGGCGCAATTCCGGAGCGTGAAAGTCCTCAGGATGTTCTTATCTCAAAAAGCGGTTCATTGTTCTTAGAACTTGAAAACGGATCGCGGATAGGCACAAGCAGTCTCCGTCGCGCAGCCCAGCTTCTCCATGCAAGACAAGACATTAAAATAGTGCCTTTAAGAGGAAACCTTCAAACTCGCTTAAGAAAGCTTGAGACTGAAAATATTGATGCAATCGTACTTGCAGCCGCTGGAATAAAGCGCCTTAATCTTGAAAACAGGATAACCGAATATTTGGATGATAGCATCATGTTGCCCGCGGTCGGCCAGGGTGCCCTTTGTGTTGAAATTAGAGAAAATGACCCTGAAGTCGGCACAATAGTTACTAGGCTGGACAATTATCAAACTAGAAGAGTTGTTATGGGTGAAAGGGCTTTTTTAAATCGTTTGGGAGGAAGTTGTCAGGTTCCGATTGCAGCTCATGGAAAAATTGAGAAAAAGATTTTTACACTCTGCGGGCTTGTTGCGGATGTTGACGGAACTGGAATGTTCAAAGATACATTATCAGGACCTGAAGATTTAGCCGAAAGTATCGGAGTAAAACTTGCGGATCACCTTCTTTCAATGGGTGCAGGTAGAATATTAAAAAGTCTCCAACAAGGTGTTGAATAAGCCAATGAATGGAAAAGTATATTTAGTAGGCGCAGGGCCAGGCGATCCCGGATTGATTACTGTAAAAGGGTTGGAGTGTATCAAACTTGCGGAGGTCTTGATCTATGATTATCTGGCATCCCCGGAACTTTTAAAATATGCCCCAAAAAATGCCGAGATTATATATGTCGGGAAAAAGGGAGGAGACCATACACTATCCCAGGACGAAATAAATACCCTTATCCTAGAAAAAGCAAAGAGCGGCGCCGTGGTTACCAGACTAAAAGGCGGCGATCCATTTATATTTGGCAGGGGTGGAGAAGAAGCGGAAGAACTGGTTAAATTAAAAATTCCCTTTGAGGTTGTTCCCGGGGTTACATCCGCCATTGCAGCGCCGGCTTATGCGGGGATCCCGCTAACGCATAGAGATTTTACTTCAACTCTTGCTTTTGTAACGGGCCATGAAGATCCAACAAAGAAACAGAGCAGTATTGATTGGAATGCGATTGTCAAAGGAATTGGTACAATAGTATTTTTTATGGGTGTTAAAAATCTACCGTATATTGTGAAACAACTTCTAAAACATGGCATGCCGTCTGACAGGCCGATAGCTCTTGTTCGCTGGGGAACAACACCTAAGCAGATCACCGTTGCCGGAACACTCGATACAATTGTTGAACGCGTAGAAAAGCTTGGATTAAGGGCGCCGGCCATAATTGTTGTTGGTGATGTCGTAAACTTAAGAAAGAAAATGAAATGGTTTGAAAAACGCCCCCTCATGGGCAAAAAAATTGTAGTAACTCGGGCCCGTGCACAATCTAGTGATCTCGTAAAGATTCTTTCAGATCTTGGAGCAGAGCGCCTGGAATGCCCAACTATTAAAATCGTACCTCCGGAAGATTGGAAACCTTTAGATGTGGCAATTGAAAGTCTTTCCACGTATGATTGGATAGTCTTTACCAGTGTAAACGGAGTAGAAATTTTTTTTAAAAGGCTATTTGCATTGAACAAAGATGTGCGCGCTTTATCAAGAATATACACAGCGGCAATCGGACCGGCAACTTCTAAAAAGCTTTCCGAATTTGGATTCAAGACCGATATCGTTCCTGAAAGTTACAGGGCCGAATCAGTTGTTGAGGCATTTAATAATATAAATATCAAGGGTAAAAGGATACTTCTACCGCGTGCAAAGGAAGCAAGACCCATTCTTTCCGTAGAATTAGGAAAAATGGAGGCTGAAGTGGATGAAGTATTCGTGTATTGTACAGAGAAGGTTTATGACCATGCCGATGTTCTTTTAAAACAACTTGCAGAAGGAAAAATTGACCTTATTACATTTACGAGTTCATCTACCGCAAAAAACTTTAAAGCCCTTCTGCCGGATGAAAAGTTCGAAACTCTCATGAAAGATGTTACGATTGCAAGTATAGGACCCATTACCACTGATACTGCTAAAAATCTCGGTTTTGATGTTCAAATCGAGGCGGAATCTTTTACCATACCTGGGTTGTGCAAGGCGATTTGTCAGTATTATTTAGAAATGTCTAAAATGACCTGAAATGCTTAAAGAGTCTAACACGGACAAGCCACCCTTTATGTGAATCAGCGTTAACCATTAATTATTAACAATTGATTGTTAATAATTTTTTCCTGCTTATGTGAGATATCTTCACGCTTGCACTCATGATTCTGCAAAGTTCACCATAATCTTTTTTTGATCCAACACATTCTTCAATAGGTACCATTTGGCTCAATGTAATGATTTTCAGCCAATAATCAATAATCAATTGCTAATTGTGAATAGTTAATGTCTTTTCGTTTAAGTTAGCACTTATGCCTCCTATGCCGGTGGGAATTTGGCATATGCAAACTTAAGACCTCAAGGTAGCCGTTAAACGCAGGGGATTTGTAAGCAGGTCCAGTGCTGATACTATGTTGGTAAAAACAACATCAGCAGCAATAATGGTCTCAGCGGCAGCGCCTTCTTCAAGGATTACAGCAATACCGAGTACCGCTTTTTTAAGCATCAATCGATCGTTGCGTCCGTTTCCTATGCATACT
>CAZLRK010000298.1:0-3403 GCA_964561845.1 uncultured Desulfobacterales bacterium
GTTTAATTTTTAATCGTGTAACTGTCTGAGCGTATTAGTGAGCGTTAAGAAAGAATAGGGGCTTACATTATGTGTTTTAATAGCTAATTGGCATTTATAGCTTAGCTGCTATATTTAAAAGTCATGCACTGTTCTTTCTTTACACTCACTTATGCGCGAGTTTTACACGGTTTAAAATTTAATTACCTTTAAAGTAGCTATGTTTTCAAACAGCTAAAATGATATCACAAATTAAATTATCATATTAGTGAGAAACAGTTGCCATTTTTTATTTTTTGAAAGAGAGTAATTTGCTGTTTGGGCTTTTTTAGCACTCGAAAAAAGACCGAAAATTGTTGGCCCACTCCCTGTCATAAGCGCGCCTTTTGCTCCATGATTTAAAAGTGATTCTTTTACTGTAAGTATTTCAGGATGCCAGGACGTAGTAACTTTTTCTAGGTCGTTGTATAAATGGCGTTTAATGTTAAAGTTCCGTTTTTTAAAAAGAATCAGATTATATTTTTTTTTATATTTTGTCAATCCAAAATTATAATTATTATACACCCTGGTTGTAGAGACACTGAATCCTGGATAAATCAATAAAACTTTGTAAGATGTAAGTCCTTCATAAGCTTCCAGATTCTCACCTATTCCAGTGACTATTGCCGGTTTTTGAAATATAAAAAAAGGAACATCCGCTCCCATTGACTGTCCCATGGATATGAGTTTTTTTTGAGAAAATGGGTTGCCGTAATAACGATTTAAACATAGAAGAACAGATGCAGCATTACTACTCCCGCCGCCAAGACCGGCGCCGACCGGTATATTTTTTTTTATACTAATCTTCACACCTTCGTGCTTATTCAGGGTTTTAAAAAAAATTGCGGCTGCTTTGTAAGCTATATTTGTTTTATCTTCAGGCACTTTCGGGTTAGCACATGTAACGGATATCTTTTTTGTATTGAAAGTAATTGAGATTGTATCATAAAGATCAACACAACACATAAGGGAATTTAAATCATGGTAGCCATCCGGTCTTTTACCTGTAATTTTTAAAAACAGGTTTATTTTTGCCGGTGATTTAATTTTCATATTTTAGGCGCCTATTTTGTCAGTTTTATTACCAAAAACCCGGCATTCCGTCTCCATATAAACATATTAATAGATTTACTCTTCTTAATCTTTTTAATGACTTTATGATAATTTTTAACAGTTTTTATTGGTTTGTGATTAATCTCTTTGATAATATCACCTACCAAAACACCTGCTTTTTCACCCTTGCTTCCTGTTTCAACATCGATCACAAGTACTCCTTTAGTTTCTGTAATGTTGAATTTTTTAGCTGTTTCAGGCGACAATTCCGAGACACGGATACCAAGATTATTGTCATCATCTTTTTTAGGATGGCCTAAGGCAACCTGTGTTTCCGGCCTCTTTCCGATTTTTACCTCAAAAGTCATTTTTTTTCGATCACGCAACACTTTTACTTTGACTATCTCTCCAACACCGATTCCTGCAATCATTTTTGTAAGTTCTCGGCTGGTCCCTACTTTTTTGCCGTCAATTTCAAGAATAATATCTTTTGCCTTTATCCCAGCCTTATCGGCAGGATCTCCCGGAACAATGTCCACGACCAGTACGCCCATTCCATCCTCAATCCCATAATATTCTGAAATATCCTTGTTGAGGCTTTGAATAGTCACACCGAGCCATCCGCGAGTAACTTTTCCGTATTGTTTTAGTTGTTCAATAATATTCTTTGCAAGATTTATGGGAACGGCAAACCCTATTCCCTGCCCACCGGCTTGTATCGCTGTGTTGATACCCACAACCTCACCTTTCATATTGACAAGTGGGCCTCCGCTGTTGCCGGGATTGATTGAAGCGTCTGTTTGTATAAAATCATCATATGGACCAGAACCTATAACTCGTCCTTTAGCACTTACAATACCTGCCGTCACAGTATATTCCAGACCAAATGGGCTGCCTATCGCTAACACCCACTGCCCAACTTTTAAAGCATCTGAATCTCCTAGCTTTATATCCGGAAGTTTATTTTTTGCCTTGATCTTAATAAGTGCAAGGTCCGTGTTGGGATCACGACCCATAATCTCTGCATCAAACTCATTACCATTTTTTAATTTCACTTTAATCTTATCGGCGTTTTCTATAACGTGGTTGTTGGTAACAATATAACCATCTTTATCGATAATAAATCCTGATCCAAGGCTTCGTTGTGTATATTCCTTTTCCCGACCCTCGTCATCGAAGAATTTGTCAAAAAAGTCATGGAAAGGATCGTTTTTACCAAAAGGATTCCTTGAAAAATGACGAAACACCCGACCCCCGCCTCTAATTATTTTTTCAGTCCTGATATTAACTACAGCAGGGCTTGTCATTTCAGCAAGGCTGCTAAAACTTTCTGGTACCGTAGTAAGGCCAACTGTTTTGGCATGTAAGTCTGTAGGTGAAAAAAAACTTTCAAGAGCTAATAGTCCGGTTAACAGAAATAAAATGACTAAGAAAGCTTTTTGAAGAGTTATATAAAGAAAATATTTATTGTTTTTCATTTTTTCTCCTTCAAGGTAATATTTTAGCTGTTTGAAAAAAAGTCGCTTCAAATAAAGCTTACTTACTATTTCTCATTGTTTTTAGAAGGCTAAATTAATACCCTTAAAGTAATTTGCCTAAAACCTTTTGATAGCTATGTAACCACAAAATTTTATTCTTTTTCCTTAACATAAAGCATCCTAAGGTCATAGAGAATATTTTTCAGCATATTTTCTTCATCTTTTGATAAATTTCCACGGGTTTTTTCCTCCAACATTCCTAGAATATCTATTGTTTGTTTCGCAAGCGGCAAGTTTTTAGTTTTTTGTTTTGTTGCAGGATCTTCTATTAATCCAAGATGCAGAAGTACTGAAGAATTTAATGAAAATATAAACGTTGCAAAATTTATTTCCGGAAGTTGTGATTCTGATTCAGTTTCAACTGATTCAGAAGCTTCTCTTAATTTCTGCTCTTCATCTTCTTCTTTTGCAGGTTCTTTTTTTTCATCCTGTTCCTTTTGCTCTTCGTCTTTTTCAGAGAACATCCTCCTGTCTTTTATAATAAAATCTTTTGTTTCGTCAGTCATGTCTAATCTCCTATTTTACATTCCATTAAATAAAATTTTTACTATAAAATAAATATTAAAATATTTTATTCAACCCCAATACGGTATTATTATATACATTTTATTCAAATATTGAAAACCTGGTATTCATTGCCCGTCAAATATACCGTATAGCGGGTGGGGGAAGAATAATTAATAATCAATTGCTAATTGTGAATAATTAATGTCTTTTATTTAATTTCAGGGTTCCTGACCCGGCGTAAATCTAAATGCAACATATTCTATTAAACACTGAACTATGAACTAAAA
>CAZLRK010000299.1:0-3401 GCA_964561845.1 uncultured Desulfobacterales bacterium
GCCAACACAGAAGGCATTTTCCGCATTATCCAGTCCATCCCCTCGCCCAAAGCCGAACCATTCAAACGCTGGCTGGCCAAGGTCGGTTATGAACGCGTGCAGGAGATAGAGGACCCCGAGCTGGCAACCAAAAGAACCCGCGCTTTGTATAAGGCAAAAGGCTATTCTGACGACTGGATTGAGAAGCGAATGCGCGGCATCGCCATCAGGGAGGAGCTTACAGACGAGTGGAAAAAGAGGGAGGTAAGGCGCGAAAAGGAATACGCGATACTAAGCGCCGAGATCGCAAAGGCCGCCTTTGGTGTTACGCCTGGCGAACACAAAAAGCTTAAGAGGCTGATTCGGGAAAACCTCAGGGACCATATGACGGACCTTGAATTGATTTTTTCCATGCTTGGAGAGGCGGCTACTACTGAGATAACGCGGGTGGATGATGCAAAGGGTTTTCAGGAAAGCAAGCGTGCTGCTCACAAGGGTGGAGAGGTTGCAGGGAAGGCAAGAAAAGACCTGGAACGAAAGACCCGCAAGAAGGTTGTCTCCCCCGAGAACTATCTGGACATTCCTCAGAAAAGGCAGAAACAGTTGAATGGAAAGGAGTAAGACGCTATGATGGACAATCCGCAAAACAAACGAAGCGCAGAGACTCCCCAACTCATCCCGCCCCATGGCGGTTATCGCGAACTACAATCCTATCAGATGGCTGAGATTGTCTATGACGCGACTGTGGTGTTTTGCGACCGATTTATTTCAAAGCGCTCGCGGACTCATGATCAGATGGTTCAGGCAGCGCGCAGCGGAAAGCAAAACATAGCCGAGGGCTGCATGGCTTCAGGCACTTCCAAAAAATTTGAGATCAAGCTCATTGGCGTGGCGCGAGCGAGTCTTGAAGAGCTTTTGCTTGATTTTCAGGATTATCTGCGCCAGAAGGGGTTGGCGCTTTGGGAAAAGGATCATCAACAAGCTAAAAAAGTTCGCGGGCTTTGCTACAAAAAGAATAGGTCCTATAAGACTTATATGACTTATATTGAAGGCCCTCCTGAGATTGCCGCTAACACCATGGTCTGCCTGATTCACCAGACAAACTATTTGCTTGATCAACAGTTGCGGGCTTTAGAAAAAGAATTTTTAAAAGAAGGCGGCTTTACAGAAAGAATGTATCGCACCCGTTCAAGGGCGCGCAATCGGAGCAGAAATACATGAACTACACCGAAGACGAACTTATACCCCTTTCCGCTTTGCAGCACCTGCTTTTTTGCGAGCGACAGTGCGCTTTGATCCATATTGAGCAGCTTTGGAGCGAAAACCTGTTTACAGCGGAAGGTAGAATAATGCACGATCGAGTTGATTCCGGAAACAGGGAATCAAGGGGTATGGTTCGCATTGAATATAGTGTTCCGCTGCGGTCGCTCCGGTTGGGATTGACCGGAAAAGCCGACGTTATCGAATTCCACCTGACCAGTGACAAATCATCATCGGAAAGCAGATCAAAAGAAAAATGGCAGCCGTTTCCGGTTGAGTACAAACGTGGAAGGCCCAAAAAGGATAATTATGACAAAGTGCAGGTTTGTGCTCAGGCTTTGTGCCTGGAAGAAATGCTGAATATTGAAATCAGTAAAGGTGCACTCTTTTACGGCAAAACTCGCCGGAGGCTGGATGTCATATTTGACAAAGATCTGAGGCAGGAAACGGAAGATGCCGCCAAACAGGTACATGAGCTACTTGCATCTGGGCAGACGCCAAAACCGGTTTACACAAAAAAGTGTAAAAGTTGTTCTTTTGTCAATCTGTGCCTTCCAAAAACAATAGGGAAAAAACAATCTGTAAAAACGTACCTTTATAATACATTGCAAGAATCATGAAAAAACATCTGAATACTCTTTTTGTTACTACCCAGGGCGCCTATTTAGCTAAAGAGGGCGAAACAGTTGTTGTTAAAGTTGAAAAGGAAATACGCCTGCGTGTACCAATTCATACAATAGGGGGAATAGTCTGTTTTGGTCAGGTTGGATGCAGTCCTTATTTAATGGGATTTTGCGCTGAACGTGATGTTGCCTTAAGTTTTCTTTCAGAGCGTGGTCGTTTCCTTGCTCGGGTACAGGGGCCTGTCTCCGGCAACGTATTGTTAAGGCGAGAGCAATATAGACGTGCTGATGATCTGGATACTTCTTCAAGTATTGCAAAAGCTTTGCTGATAGGGAAACTTGCCAATTGTCGTACTGTTCTTCAAAGGGCTTTGAGAGATCATTCAAAAAAATTGAATCCAGACGAAGTTAGTCATGCATCACAAAGAATTAAAGGCTATTTAAAAGAGATACAATCAGATTTGCCCTTGAACGTTCTTCGAGGAATTGAAGGAGAAGCGGCGCGAACTTATTTTTCCGTGTTTGACCATTTAATTACCTCACAAAAAAATGACTTTTACTTTCACGGGCGTAATCGTCGACCACCGTTAGATAATGTAAATTGTTTGTTATCGTTTCTGTATACGATTTTACTGCACGACATACGCTCTGCCCTTGAATCAGTGGGACTGGATTCAGCCGTTGGATTTTTGCATAGAGATCGTCCTGGCCGCCCCGGATTGTCTCTTGATCTTATGGAAGAATTCCGGCCTTTTATAGCAGATCGTTTAGTGTTATCATTGGTAAACCTTAGTCAGGTAAAAAAGAAGGGATTCCAAAAAAAAGAATCCGGCGCCGTTATGATGAATGATGATACGCGAAAAACTGTTCTTGTCGCCTATCAAAAACGAAAACAGGATGAGATAATCCACCCTTTTCTTAATGAGAAAGTATCAATCGGTTTATTATTTCATATTCAGGCTTTGTTGTTGGCTCGTTATTTACGTGGGGATCTCGACGGTTATCCACCATTTATCTGGAAATAAAGTAATAAAATGCTTGTTTTAGTAAGTTATGACGTTTCTACTATTGATAAAGAGGGACGACGCCGTTTGCGTAGAGTTGCAAAAACTTGTCAAAATTATGGGCAGCGGGTTCAGTATTCAGTATTTGAATGTATTGTTGATCCGGCCCAGTGGACTGTTTTACGTAAGAATTTGATTGATGAGATTGATCCTAAAAAAGATAGTTTGCGGTTTTACTTTTTAGGTTCAAACTGGAAACGTCGTATTGAACATGTTGGAGCCAAAGAAGCAGTTGATCAAGAAGGTCCCTTAGTTTTTTGAATGGTATGCGAACCTGAAATACACATGCTTTACCATATAGGTTCGCACTGAATACAATAGGTTGAAAATGAAAGGTTTATCTAAATGCTCTTTGACAATCGAATAGGTTTTGAGTGAATAAAAGACGGCTTCGCATAAAAGGTAAAATATATGTTTAGAATTCATTAAGTTATGAATTAACAGTCGCTCCCCATGCGGGAGCGTGGATTGAAAC
>CAZLRK010000300.1:0-3311 GCA_964561845.1 uncultured Desulfobacterales bacterium
TACCGAATTTTGAAAGAATTATGATAATATTTAACCATACAAGAAAAGCGGGTTAAAGGGCCGGTATTATAGAGTACATCCTTATTCCTTAAAAAATTTTCTAAATTCTTCGAAAAACTGTTGATTGATATCTGAATATTCCTTAATCGCCTCTTCCCATTGGTTCATCAGGTCGGATGGCGTTTCAATATCTTTTTTAAGCCTCTTTTTCAATTGCTCAATTTTTTTCTCCAGCTCACGAACTTTATCTTTCAAGTCAACATATTTTTCATGAAGTTCATTGTACTGAGGAAGGGGAACTACCCCTGCATTTTCATAGAATTCCTTCATGGTTTCATTAAATTTTTCTACCCCTTCTTTTCCGAATGTCTTCCGGCATAGCCCAATAAACTCTTCCTGCATAGAATCAGGTTTATGCTCTTTCTTTACAAAACCGTTTTGAAACAGATCGAAAAAGCCCTGTGGACCCTTCGTAATTTTTGCCATTCCCAGAAGCGTTTGCCCCCAGAGTTCAAGAAGATTTGGATTCATTGACATATCCTTTTCCATTTTTATCCCTTTTTTGTTGCATTTGATCAGATGACCCTATATATTTATTACCTGAATCTTGCATGAAAATTGATGAGAATCTTAATAATGCTTATTTGAAGCGGGTTTAAACAAAATCATAGCATCATATATTTTACCCAAATGGTAAATCGGATGATTATCTTATTTCTCATCAATTTTCACCACAAGGGCGAGTCGGAGGCTTTCATCTGCTGCGTTATTAAGGGCTCGCAATAGCCAAACTATGACTTCGCCCTTAAGTGCCTTGCATATGAAAGCCTCCGACTCGTGCAAAATTCAGGTATTACATAGGAAAAAATGGCTAAAAAAATACTCATAAAGAAATATCCAAATAGAAGATTATACGACACAGAACAAAGTAAATACGTTAGTCTTAATCATGTTGCCGAGATGATCAGACAAGGTAGTCATGTGAAAGTCATTGACGTAAAAACCGAGGAGGATGTCACAGCTTTTACCCTCACTCAGATTCTCCTGGAAGAATCAAAAAAGAAAAACACTTTATTACCTCTACCTCTTCTTCATCTGATCATCCAATATGGGGAAAATATTCTTTCTGAATTCTTCGAAAAATATCTGCAACAAACCATCAAAAATTATATTACATATAAAAAATCTGTTGACGAACAATTCAAAAGTTGGCTCGAGCTTGGCACGGATTTTTCTGCTATAGCTGGAAAAACTATGATGACACCCTCTAAATCATTTTTCGATCTCTTTTCCGATTCAACAGAGGCAAAGGAAAAGAAAAAATAGATAGTGTCTATCCTTTTGAACCTAGACGTAAGCCCCCGTGGATGAAAAAAACATCACCGGCCAGTGCTTCATTTCGATAGATATCTCCTACTAATGTAGCTACTTCCTCCGGTTCAACCAGACGGCCAATAGGAACCTGACCGATAATATAATCCAAGGCTTTTTGGTTCATCCCCTTTACCATGGGAGTGCCTACATAACCCGGCGCAACGGCCACGCAGCGGATCTTGTCGGCCAGACCGCGACGAAAAAACTCGGCCGTGATGACTTTGGGCATAACGGACATGGCCGCCTTGGTGGATGAATAATTGATCTGGCCGGCCGTTCCCAGTGAACCGGTGGAAGAAATCAGGCAGATCAGCCCCTTGCAGTTATTATTGATCATCCGTTCGGCGCATTCACGCACTGTTAAAAACACGCCGGTTAAGTTGATATCGACGACCGTTTTAAAATTATCCAGTGCCATTTTCTTTTTAACCTTCCCTGTTTCTTTGTCCGTTGACAGCATCAATCCATCTTTAATAATCCCGGCAAACGGGGCCACTAGATTGATTTTTCCGAATTTTTCAATAGCCGCATCGGCCAACCTGGCGCAGTCGTCCTCATCGGTCACGTTGCACACCACAGCCGCCATCTCACCACCTAAGTCCTTAAGTTCGGCCTCTGCCTGCTGCAACATCTCTTTGGCCACATCGGCGATTACCACTTTACCGCCGTTTTGTATCCAGTATTTGGCGATTGCCAGGCCGATGCCACCGCCACCGCCGGTAATAACCGCTACAGAATCTTTAATTTTTAACATTTTTCTTCCTCCGTTTTGGCTTCATATATCGTCATATTAACCACTCAACAACTTAACTACTCAACGAGGTCTGAGCTTATTTTTTTTTGATGTGGGTGTCGATTTCACCCTACCAGACTTGGCCGTTGATTCAGTCTTGAAAAACCTGGTCCTCTGGGCCAGGTCAGAGGCAATTGGCTATGCCTGAAAAAAATAAACGCGGAACATCGAATTTATAAATCCCAAATTCCAAGCACCAAATTACAAATAAATCTCAAATTTCAATATCCAATGACCCAAAGAGATTTATTTTTTTCTTTTTTAAGGTCATAGAGGAGTTTGGAATTTTGAATTTCGGTCAGCCGACTTCGCCATAGTAGCCTTTTGGCTACGACGGCTGAATTGTTATTTGTTTGATATTTGATATTTGTTATTTGGAATTTAATTGACGCCATTTGAGATAGATACACCCCTATGGGGTGAAACCAAAGCCGGGTTATCTGAGCCCGGATTCTTTACTTCCCCCTGACGGACTTAGCCGTTGGTTTCCTAGTGACGGAACTGGGCGATGACTTTCCCTCAACGGACCTGGCCTTCGATTTCCGCCTGCCGGAACTGGGCGTCGATTTTCTTTTGGGGGAATTTGAAGTGGTTGCATCCGTTTCCCTATCCAAATCCATTTGAAAGCGCACTGGTCCACGGTAATTTTGATCACCGAAACGCGTGTGTAGTGCACAAGCGGATTCAGGGTTAGACCAGGATGTAGCTATGGCCCCATGTCCCTTGGGGAAGGAAGTCACCTCCGCGTCGATATAATCCAGGGGGGCAAGGGCTGTTTCCTTGTCCACCAGATCATCCTTTTCGGCATAACATATAAGGAACTTGATTTCTTTCTCTTTGAACCGCTTGAAATTAAGTTTTCGGTCGAAAAGCTTAACAGGAAGAGTCCCATCTTGGTCAATGGGAATGGTGTACGAGTCAAAACTCATCTTGGTGATAGCTTCTGGCAGGTCGGAGCGGTCATAGATCAGCCAATGGTTGATGGCGGCCGCTGTCTTGCTAATTTTAATCTCGTTACTATTTGATCGGTCAAACATCATCAGATCTCGATAAAAACTAAAAAGCGGGGCCTCTTTTTCCATGCTTTTTAATTTCAGAACTCCTGATCTCTGGCGAATAAATATCTGATTTTACTTGACAGGGG
>CAZLRK010000301.1:0-3305 GCA_964561845.1 uncultured Desulfobacterales bacterium
AAATTGATATCGTCTATCGGAAACAGACATTGCCTTTTCAGATTTTAAACTCTTATTAAAAAAATGCCATAATTTTTGAACGTTAATAAAATATTACTATTTTAGTTATTTACTTTACTTCAAAGGTTAGCGTGCCCAAAAACGACTCCACATCACATTCACTCTGGCCTGGATACGGTTCCTCATGCCTGGCCTTGATCATCCAAACGCCGGAATGAAGTATTTTGACTTTGCCTTTACCTTTTTTATTGGTTGTTGTGGTATAGGCAAATGTATTCTTTTCAGTAGAAAAACCAACATAGGTAGCATAAATTATACCTTTGAATGGTTTGCCCTTTAAAAGTACTTGCACGGGCAAATAATCACCTGCTCTTAAATCAGCAGGATTTACCAGTGGGATAATTTCCATAGAATGTCCGATACGGGCGTCCACCTTCCCTTTTCCCTCCCCTACATTGACAACAGCCTTCATACACATATGGGAGTGGGAACATTTGATAATATTATTCAAACCCCTTTTCGAACGCCTCTTTCCTCCTTCGGTGGTTTTAGTATAAAAGCCAGCTTTTCTTTTGGCAGCCACAATATAGGCTCCAGGCCGGCTAATGATTTCGTCTGATTGAAATTCGACCTCAGAAAAGGAACTTATAGTGACTCTTTTTCCCCCAGATGTGACAATATAGATGCTTTCCAGAGCATCTTTTTTCAGAAAACCATCTAAGGGATACCGGTGTCCCCAACCTATTGTCATCTTCAAACCTTCTCCTGGCGCCGGAGTATAGTCTGACAGATTTATCCAGGGATAATGCGCATAGGCCTGCGTGCAAATAAACGCCAAGATAAAAATGCTTATACCAACAATTTGTAAGATCTTTACTTTACACCTTTTTTTAATGACAAATCCTCCCAAGAAATTAAAATGAAACATCTAATTTAACAACGAAAGTTCTCCCGGTGCGGAAATTACCTTCATCACCTTTATCAGAATCAAAAATGTTGTCTATCTCAAAGGACATCTTCGCCTTGTGGGAAAGATATTTGTAGATTTTGGCATCTACGGCAGTATGCTTATCGATCCATGCAGTGTTATCTAAATTTGTGTATTGTTTGCCAAGATATGAGATAGTGGCGCCCGTGCCCAAGCCATATTGTTTCAGCTCGTAAGCAGGCGAAAAGGTGAGACTGTGTTTGGGAACATAGGTTAGCTCTTTTCCATTTTCCTTATTTTCCGAATCAGTATAAGTGTAGGATAAAGAAGCCGAGAATTCTTCGGTCAGATACGTCCTGCACATGAGTTCAAGGCCCTGTGTCCAGGCTTTTTCCACATTTTTATAGATTTTCAGAGGCAGGCCGTTATAGGTAGTGCCCGTATCTTCTCTTACTACCATATCATCCAGGTCATTACGGAAATAACCCAGATTGAACATAACATCCCGGTTAGACAGCCATTTTTCGATGCTTCCTGAATAACCAACTGCCTTTTCAGGTTTTAAATCAGGATTAGACTTGCAATAATAGCTGCCGTGCCTGTACGGCGCATCGTAATAAAGTTGACGAATGGTCGGCGATTTAAATGCCTTGCCCGCCGAAGCCCGAAGGATTGTGTCTTCAGAAAATCTATACATAAAACTTAATTTTGGATTTATCTCACTTCCAAAGCTGGAATGATCATCATATCGGAGACCCCCAACCATGGTAAAGGCCTTAAACACGGTAATCTCGTCCTGCACATACAAACTGGATGTGTTCACGTCTTTTTTAACGTTTGTTATACTACCGTCGGAGTTTTCTATCCTGTAATCAATACCCTGCCTTTGAATCTCGCTACCCAGTGTAAGAGTATTCCAATCGCTCGAATACCAGTTGTACTGGACCTCACCCTGATTATAATCCACGTCGCCATGTTTATAGCCGTAAGAGTAACCAGGATAACCATGCGTGAAATCCCATGTGTAGGTATACCCCTTTAAAGAAAAGAAATGGTCATCCCCTGGGCGAAAGTCAATTCCGCTGGAGAAACGGTAACTATCCTCCTGTCGGTTGTCCATCTTTTCATAATCACTCAGTTCACACTTAAGGTAAAGATCAATGGTTTCGCCAAGATCCGTATCCATCTTGCCCATGAAAGAATGGCGATCAGATTTGATGGGGTCCTGTCTTATATCTTCCGCACTATCGTAATTGTAATAAAGCAAATAGCCAAAACGGTCCGATATCCTGTCCCCGAAAGAAACATAAGTCTGAGAGAGGTTTCGGCTCTGTCCATCGTCAGAAGGTTTCGTAATTGCCCCATTCTTATTTTTTTCTTTGATTTTGTACCAACCATAAGATACACCGGCTCTGCCAGTTGCCTTCTCTGGTATTCTCTTGGTGATGATATTGATCACACCAGCCACAGCATCACTTCCATATAGTGCCGAGCTGGGGCCTTTGACCACCTCGATTCTTTCGATCATATCAACGGGAATCTGGTTAAGTCCGATTCCATATTCACCCATGCCGCCGCTTTGTCCGCAGCCCATGATCCTCTGCCCATCAACAAGGATTAGGCCATAACCATCATTGAGGCTTAACCCTCGCAGCTTGGCTTGCCATGTGTATGTTCCAAATACATCATCATGAATGGAAGTTTCAATTCCAGGAATATTTTTCAAAATATCGATCGCGTTTTGTGCGTTCGTTTGCTCGATATCTTCCCTGGTAATAACTATAGTTTCCACCGGAACATATTTTAAGGCGTGAGGTGTCTTGGTGGCAGTCACCACGATCTCTTCCAGCGTGATGACTTCTTCTTTTTTCTTATCTGCCCAGCTCAACTGTGGGAAAAGAAGACTCATAAGCCCTATTAGCGTTACAAACAATTTCAATGCATTCATCAGATACCCTCCGTCACTCTGTTAATCAATTAAAATCCAGCCCTCAAAGTTGACGTAAGGATGCTGCGATGCTATAAAGAAACCGAAGCATCCCTCACCCCGAGGGGGCTTCACCCTGGAAGGCAGTCAGAAAACCTTGGCAGGAAGAAGGCTGCCTTCCTTTGTTTGCCACATATATGATCCTTCTTGTGTATTGACCTCCTTTCAACCTATTACCCAATAAAAAAGCCAAGAAAGCTTAACCTGGATTCCGATCCAGTTGTGCCTTCTTGGCTTATATTCTTACGGCTAAATATTAATAAAATTTTTAGTTACAAGCGCAATTTCCTATTGCGCACTGGTAAACTTCTTTACATAATTACTCTCTTTTTGTCAAGAGAAACTTTTCACAATTTTATACTTATAGCAGATATCTCCATCTTTGGAATC
>CAZLRK010000302.1:0-3289 GCA_964561845.1 uncultured Desulfobacterales bacterium
TGAAAGTCTAGATTTATTTTACATTTACCCGAACTTATTGAGAACTTACATATTTCTTTACCAATTTTGTGAACATCTCCTATAACGGTTCCCAAAACGACAACCCCTGTCTGGCTCTGCTTTTTCCCGCGCTTCATAATCTCTGGCTCCAACACCTTTAACGCTGCGTTGAAAGCGTTGCCGGCGCGTATCAACTCCGGTAAGAAGCATTCACCCTGGTTGAATTTATCTCCTATGATAGCCATACCGGAAGATAGCCCTTTTTCTACGCCTACTAAGGGGTCTATACCCTGAGCAATTAGATTTTTGGTAGCTTCTACCGCCTTTCCTTCATTCAACCCTATAATTGCTTCCTTTAAATCTTCAATTATTTTTTCTTCACTCATTAAGGCCCCCAATCATGTTTTGATTTTTTATTTCTTTTTTATAAAACCAACAAATCACGGGGTGATTTAGTTAACGGTCGATAGCCATCAGTTGTAATCATGATGGTGTCTTCCAGCTGAACTCCCCCCAATCCCATTTCATAATAAGGCGTTTCCACATTCACAACCATTCCCTCCTCTAGAATGTCCTCGGATGTTTCGGCTAAGAATGGTGGTTCATAAGGCTCAATACCGATTCCATGGCCAACATGATGCCTGCGATAGTGTGGAATGCCCGCTTCTCGCACACCTTCGACAGCCTCCTTGAATATTTCTGAAGCGCGTACACCGGGGCGAACAACCCCTAATGCCCTTTCTAGTCCGGTTTGAATGGCATGATGATAGATTCGCTGTTTTTTATTCGATTTTCCCAGAACAACTGTACGCGCACAATCCGAATTGTAATATTTATAAACGCAACCTACATCAAAGCGGATGAGATCTCCATTTCTTACTGGATGTGAAGCGGAGATTACATTAGAGAGGACACCTCGTACGCCAACACCGACACACGGCCAGGACGGTAAAGCACCATCTTCTATGACCTTTTTAAAAAGCGTCTGCCATATATCAAATTCGGTAGTTCCTTCACGAATGACCTTTAATGCATTGTTGATTCCTGATTCTACGATTTCGGCAGAACGCTCTAATCTACTCACCTCATTATGCGTTTTAATGAGACGTATTTCTCTCAGGATTTGATATCCTTGAATAAATTCAACTTTTGGCAACTTCTCTTTGATCGTACTGTATGCAGATGGAGCAATATTACCTTCGTCAATGGCGATCCTACCTTTAGTCACGCCATTATCTGCCAAACATTCTGTCAATGCTGTCAACGCATCCTTTTTGGGTTTTGATGAAGTCAGGAGCCTTTGAAAGTGCTCTTCTGTGTTACTGAGAGTTACCTCCGGCGGACGCTCCACATAAAATGTCCCATAGGTCAAGAAATTGTCTGTCCAACAATCTTCTTGGTCGGCCGCAAGGTCCATATCGCCAACGGAGGTAATGATAAAAGGAGCTAAATCCTGCTTTCGAGTAATTACAGCAAAATTTTGAGTCGCCTTTATAAGACGGTGGGTTAGACTCCAATAATCGGTTAAATACGTCACATTTTCCGGCATCGTGGCTATGATAGCTTCAATGTCGTATTTTTCCATTATATCGTAGGCTCGATCCCTATTGAGCAGCATGGCACCTCCTTATCTTTTGTGTCGATCTGGAAACAGCATCTTTTGG
The DNA here is from genome assembly GCA_964561845.1 of uncultured Desulfobacterales bacterium. Taxonomy (GTDB): domain Bacteria; phylum Desulfobacterota; class Desulfobacteria; order Desulfobacterales; family JAUVVS01; genus JAUVVS01. Next base: position 1,665 of record CAZLRK010000302.1, read on the forward strand.
CCCAGGGCAGCGTTTTCGCTTTTTTGCAATCCTCGGAATAGCTCCACTATGCCTGCGGTTGCAAAAACGCTCAGGCCTTGCCCTGAGCCAAAATCTACTATTTCCAAATGGACACTCACTAAATCATGTCGTAAAATGCTCGGAGAAAAGATAACGATATCTATTGTCAGCTAAAATCGTAACGATATTTTTCCCCGGACCGAGTTCCTTTGCAACCTCCATACACACATGAACATTTGCACCGGCTGACATACCGCAAAACAGCCCCTCTTCCTCACACAATCGGTGGGCCATGGAGATGGCATCTTCATCTTTCACCAGGAATGCTTTTTCTACAAATCCTTTTTCCTCAATCTTGTTGATAATCAAGCCGGCTACCCCGGGAACGCCGTATTTTTCCATATAGAATTTTATCTCCGGAGCCATTTGAAACAGCGACGAACTGGCGGGTTCAACAGCATAAATTTTCACGTTGGGATTGACTTCCAGTAATGCCTCACTAACTCCCATCAACGTTCCTCCTGTTCCGACAGCACCGACAAAGGCGTCAACCTTTCCATCGGTTTGCTCAATTATTTCTTTTCCGGTTGTTTCCTTATGGGCTAAAATATTATCCGGGTTCATGGCCTGTCGCGCCCACCAGACATTCTCATTATTTTCTTCCAATTCAAGAGCTTTAATCCGGGGGATGATCTCCACGACGCCTCCATGAACACTTTTTCCTTCCAACTCTTCATGAATCTCTTTGCCAGGATCAACTTCCACCACTTCTGCGCCATAGGATGTAATCATTTTTCGCTTATCTTCCGGTATCCATCCTTTCGGCATGTGCATAACTGATTTGTAACCTTTGGCCGCACTTACAAAAGATAATGCGGTCGCCGTGTTGCCGGTGCTTGACTCTGTAACAACACCGCCTTCTTTCAATTTCCCTTCTTTTTCAGCCCCCTCGATCATTTTTAAAGCGATCCGGTCTTTCATACTCCCGCTTGGATTGAGAAACTCACATTTGACAATTATATTCGCGGATACGTCTTTTGTGATTCGATTAAGGCGGATCATTGGTGTATTGCCAATGCATTCTAAAATACTTTCATGAATGTCCATAAATTTCTCCCTTATTTAAGACCTCGTTAATTCGTCGAGTAGTTTAGTAGTTAAGTAGTTGTAATGATAAAAATAATAGACGTTTTACAAAATAATTGGACAGCCAACTGTTTGCAAATATTAACATATTGATTTAATTATAATTCTTTTCCTACTCAACCACTTAACCACTCAACTATTTGACGATGTCTGTATTAAAGAAATGGATTATGCATCACTATAGTGTTTGTCAAAATAACGTTCCGTTTCAAAGAATGTATGCAGCGTCTGAGCTTCCGAGCTAATCAATTTGGGGACATTTGATTAAGCGTTCTTGGCGAAGCGGAGCGTAAAAATTGAAGCTGTTTGAGTCCCGAGCGTAGCGAGGTCGAGTTCTTTAATTTTAGCGCAGCAAGCCGTAGAACGCTTCAAATTGTACCCACGATGAGCTCGGAAGTTCAGACGCTGGTCAATCGGAACATATTTATAGTTTCGCTAATCTAAAATTGACCCACCTACAGGACAAACGACAACCGAAA
>CAZLRK010000303.1:0-3276 GCA_964561845.1 uncultured Desulfobacterales bacterium
ATTCTTTCAGGATGATATACGCAGGTAAGTAGGCTGGGAATGAGATGGGTCCTAAAATCGTTGAGCAGAATGTTCAGAATATCGATTAGGTGGGTCCATACTTCATCGTTGGTAACACATTAAAAGGCTACAGTCCCAGTGATTTATCCCTATCGACAGTTACTCCGGCTGGAATTGAATTCTTTTATTTTTTCTTCTGAATTGTCACCCAAATGATATCATAAATATATTTTTCGCCGAACAGAATATGGCAAAAATGGCTATTTATTTCCCATGTGTAATTTCTTCCGCTATTAATTCAGCTTGTTTCAAAACTGTTTCAGTAGCCAATTTCTGCATATCCGGTGGGTAACCATACTGCCGCAATGTTCTTTTGACAATGACCTTTAATTTTGCCTTTACGCTTTCCTTGATTGTCCAGTCGATGGAAGCATTCGCCTTAACCTTTTCAAACAACACAATTGCCAGTTCCCTCAGTTTGTCTTTTTCCATTAACTCACGAGCACTGTCGTTATTGGCAATGGCCGTATAAAAAGCATATTCAAAATCAGACAGCCCCATTTTCTGAGGCTCTTTGTCCATCTTCTGAATTTCTTTGCTCAATTCAATTAATTCTTCAATGACTTCTGCTGCTGTTAAAATCTTGTTATGATATTTCTGAATGGAATTTTCCAGCATTTCCATGAGGGATTTGCTTTGTATCAGGTTCTTTTTGGTTCTAATTTTTATTTCATCATTCAGCAGTTTTTTCAAAACTTCCAGAGCAATGTTTTTATGCTCCATGTTTTTGACTTCCAGAAGAAACTCTTCTGAAAGGATGGAGATATCCGGTTTTTTGATCCCGGCGGCATCGAAAACATCGATGACCTGCTCGGTCACCAGCGCTTTATCAATCACCTGCCTGATGGCTGTTTCAACTTCTTCGTCTGTTTTACCTGAGCCGGTGTCGCCAAATTTGGCTAATCGGGATTTTACCGCCTGAAAAAAAGAAACCTCATCTTTAACATCCATGGCCTGTTCGTGGGGGATGGCAATGGAAAAAGCCTGGGATAGGGCGGTTACTTCGTTAATGTATCTCTTTTTCCCGTTTTCCAGGTCAAGAATGTGTTCTTCTGCGGCAAGAATAAGAGAAAGCTTTTTCCCTGTGTCAGCTTCGAAGTATTCTTCATAGGCAAACCCATGGAACATTTGAGAAACGATTTCCAGTTTCTCCAGCATCATTTGCACCGCTTTTTCCTGTGCAATTGCTGGATCGCCTTTCCCACCGCTATCCGAGTAAAAAGACAAAGCCTTTTTCAGGTCTGATGCAATTCCTAAATAATCAACCACAAGTCCACCTGGTTTATCCTTATAGACACGATTAACCCGTGCAATGGCCTGCATCAGATTATGGCCTTTCATGGGTTTGTCTATGTAAAGGGTGTGCATTGAAGGAACATCAAACCCCGTCAGCCACATATCCCGGACAATCACCAGTTTGAGTTCATCTTCCGGATCTTTCATTCTATCGGCTAATGCTCTGCGCTGCTCTTTGGTGGTGTGGTGTTTGGCAATTTCAGGGCCGTCAGAGGATGCGGATGTCATCACCACCTTAATGACACCTTTTTTCAGGTCGTCATTGTGCCACTCAGGTTTGATGTTTATGATTTCCTTGTATAAATCGGCAGCAATCCTGCGGGACATGGTAACTATCATGGCCTTGCCTTCAAAAACTTCCTGCCGCTGCTCAAAATGATTGATAATATCCTGAGCTACCTGTTTTATCCGGTCTTCACTGCCAATGAGCGCTTCCAGTTGTGTCCATTTTGCTTTGGCTTTCTGGGTTACTGTAAGTTCGCCCACTTCCAATTCATCATCTAAATCGGAAACAAGTTTTTTGCCCTCCTTACTTAGGTTAATCTTCGCCAGTCTGCTTTCGTAAAAAATTCTGACAGTTGAACCATCATCAACCGCTTGCAGGATATCGTAAATATCAACATAGTTGCCAAATACAGCAGGCGTGTTGACATCGGTGCTTTCAATGGGCGTTCCGGTAAATCCAAGATACGTCGCATTCGGCAGAGCATCACGCAGATACTTGGCAAATCCGTACACAATCTTTTTGCCGACAACATTGCCATTTTTGTCCTTGTCATCTATGGTCTTGGCTTTAAAACCATACTGCGTCCTGTGGGCTTCATCGGCAATGACAATGATGTTTCTTCTTTCCGAAAGGGTTTCATAAACATTGCCTTCATCGGGTTGGAATTTCTGGATGGTGGTAAACACCACACCGCCCGATGCGACTTTGAGCAGCTCCTTCAAGTGGCCTCGGTTTTCCGCCTGCACCGGCTCTTGCCTGAGCAATTGTTTGGAAGCGGCAAAGGTGTCAAAAAGCTGGTCGTCCAGATCGTTTCTGTCAGTAATGACCAGAACCGTGGGGTTGTCCATTACCAGAACAATCTTTCCCGTATAAAAAACCATGGAAAGCGATTTGCCGCTTCCCTGGGTGTGCCATACCACACCGCCTTTCCGATCTCCTGAAGGCTGTTTCTCTACACCCGGCAGGCCATAACTTGCAGGGGATTCCGCAATCATTTCCGATTGTGCTTTCTCCTGCACAGGCAAATATTCAGCGGCTCTTAACGTAGATTCAACAGCTCTGTTTACAGCATAATATTGATGATAGGCAGCCAGTTTTTTTTCTGTCCGGATGGTAATGATACCTGTATCTTTATCTTCTTTTTTTGATTTTTCAAACACAACAAAATGACGGATGACATCTAAAAACGTTTCCTTGTTCAGCATTCCCTTAATCAAGGTTTCCATTTGCCCGATCAATGGGGATGCTTCTACTTTGCCGTCCGATGTTTTTCAGGCCATGAAACGGGTTAAACCTGCGGAAATAGAACCGGCTTTTGCTTCGAGTCCATCGGAAATAATCATCAAGCCGTTGTAGGTAAACAGACTGGTAATTGCCTGCTTGTAAGTCTGGAGCTGTTTGAATGCCGACTTTACGGTGGCGTTTTCATCAGCCGGATTTTTAAGTTCAATAACAACGAGAGGCAAACCATTCACGAAAAGAATCACATCCGGGCGTTTGTTGATATTGTTTTCAATAACGGTAAACTGGTTGGCAACCAGAAAATCGTTATTTTCCGGATTATTGAAATCAATGAGCCAGACCAGATCCCCCCGGCTGCTGCCGTTTTTTTGATAAGTAATTTTTATTCCCTCTGTAAGCATCCGATGAAAGGCTTCATTGTTGGCAATGAGTTCCGGGGAACGGAGCCTTAG
>CAZLRK010000304.1:0-3220 GCA_964561845.1 uncultured Desulfobacterales bacterium
GTTTCACCACATATTGGGTCTGACTGGCGTTGAAACCCGCACAAATTTCATTGACCCGGTTGCCAAGCACTCCGCCCATGGCGTGCCACCACTGGATCTCGGTCGCAGCCTGTGCGCTGCCTAATGCAACACCAAATACCAATGCAAAAACACCTAACAACATGCAACATTTTTTCATTTGAAATCCTCCTTTCCTTAATAATTAAAGTGTTGATAGTATCGTAAAAAGTCAAAAAAATGACTTTTTACAAAGGTTTTGAGTATTAGGTGTCAAGTGTCTGTTAAAGCAACATAAAAAACAGAAACCTAACATCCCAAATCTAAAACCTGAAACTTGATGAATTCGACTTTTTACGAATTCACCAACGTTAATAATCCGAAACAGCAAATAACCCTTGTGTTATTTCTCTGTTTCTAAAAGCCCTTTAACAAACAGTCGCTGCATAACCACAACCACTACCACCGGCGGGAGTAATGCGAGCATAGCGGTTGTCATAACGTTGCTCCAATCTGGAATTCCGTCCATAACACTAAGCATCTGTGTGGTTGCCATGACAATAGTGGTCATATCCATCTCTGTAGTAATCAGAAGCGGCCAGAGATACTGGTTCCAGCCATAGATAAAAAGGATCACAAACAGTGCCGCAATATTCGTACGGGACAGAGGCAACGCCACATCTAAAAAGAAACGGATGGGGCCCGCTCCGTCGACCCTTGCCGCCTCGGCAAGTTCATCCGGTATCGTCAAAAAAAACTGACGGAAAAGAAATGTGGCCGTGGCAGAGGCAATCATGGGAAGGATAAGTCCTGTATAAGAATTTAGAAGTCCAAGATCGGCCACTACCTTGAAAGTCGGCAGGATGCGCACCTCCACCGGCAGCATGAGGGTCATGAAAATTATCCAAAAAAAGAACATCCTTAAAGGAAATCGGAAATAGACGATGGCATAGGCGGAAAGAATGGATATGAAAATTTTGCCAACGACAATGCCCATTGACATCACCAGGCTGTTCCACATCATTAAGCTCACCGGAGCGCCAACTGAGTCGGCCTTTCCATGCTTTATAACCCTTGAGTAGTTCTCAATCAGCTCACTGCCAAACCAGCCATGGACTGTACCCAATGTGTCATCAGCCTCGTGGGTTGAGACAACAAAGGCGATGTAAATTGGAAAAATAACAACGACAATACCTAATATCAGGATCCCGTGGGTGATGACATTTTGTAATGGACGGTTATCGACCATCAGTACGCCTCAAAAAGTTGGTTGTGATTTATATTGCTAAAAAGAGAATGGTTTAGCGCTAAACATATTTAATTTTTATAAATCATATGTTAAAATCAATGTCAACAATTTTTTTTCATTTGGGTTAAAGTATCAAATTCTAACTCCATCAGCTCTGAAATGATAGAAAAATATCCCTCAAGAGATTGCATCATCATTTCGATATTAACCATTTCTTCGGGTGTATGGGCATAGCTCTCTTCCGTTCCTGAATAACCGACTGTAGGGATACCCATCAAACCGGATGTCATGCTGCCATCTGTTCCAAATTTCCAGTATTTTATTTCCGGATTTTGTCCAATTTTTCTTAGCGCCAGAAGTGTTTTTTGGACAAGCGGATGTCCTTCATCGGTAATCCACGGCGGGTGATATTTCTGAACTTCCTTTTTATAACCGGTATAAGATCTTTCCACCAATTTTCTGGCACAAACTGTTGCTTCAAACTGCGGATCATCTTTTTTGATTTTGCTAACTAAATGTTCAAATTCTTCTAAAAGCCCTTCTACACTCTCACCGGGCATATATCTTCTATCAATTGAAATTTCACATTCATCGGGAATAGTGCTCAAAGCCCCTGGTCTGCAAACCAGATTTGTTACGGTAACGGAGCTATCGCCAAGAAGTGGATGCTTGCTCATTTTGTTACTCATATTTTTAAATATATGATCGAGCACAGGCATCATCTTTTCAAGAGCATTGATGCCGGCCCATGGAATTGAAGAATGAGCCGTTCTGCCTTTTGTTTTTATAACGATTTCCACTTTTCCCCTTTGTCCCAGCACAATGTTGAGACCGGTAGGCTCACACAAAAAAACAAGATCGCAGCCAAGTTTTTTATCAGGAAATGTTTTCTTGCATAAATACTCCATTCCAAACATTTCCGCTGCTTCCTCATGAACAACTGCGGAAAAAATCAAATTTCCTTTAAAAGAGGCCCCCCTGTCTTTTAATAATTTTAATAATTTCATAATAAACAACTGGACGGAGAGTCCTCCTTTGAGATCCGCCGCACCTCTTCCGTGGATATTGCCTTTATCATCAATTTCCGCCCCAAAAGGATCATACGGATGCCAATTATTAATATTACCGGCAGGCACCACGTCGAGATGTCCATTCAAGAGAATATTGGCACCGTTTTCCTGCCCCCGTACAACACCGACGACATTTCCGATACCATCTACAAAAGCATTATCGATGTCGAATTCTTCGAGTTTATTTAAAATTATCTTTGCAAGTTCCCCTTCCTCTCCTGTAAAGGAAGGTATTTTTATCATTTCTTGTGTAAATTCTATAGCTTCTTTTTGTATTTCTTCAATTAATTTTATCATTAAGCTCTCTTTATTAACCTATATAAAACACCCTCGTAAATTTACTTATTTAAAAAATTGCTTGTTGAGGTCTACTTTCCCACAGGAAAGGGATCAGGAAGGGGGCAAGGTTGAACCTCTTACCACTAGTTCAGTTTCAAATAAAATTCTTGTTTTTTCTTTATTGCCATTAACAAGTAATTCTGCCGCTTTTTTCCCCATATCATAATACGGCCATTTTAGAGCTGTTACAGGCGGGTCAAGCATCGGTATTATTTGGTCATCAATGTAACAGATCATTGAAATATCTTCCGGAACGTTCAAGCCCGAGTCCTTTACCGCCTTTAAACAGGCCGGAACCATTTCAAACCCGCCAATAAAAAAGGAAGTAACAGACGGATTATTCTTTATAATAACAAGGGTTTTTTTGTATGCCGTTTGATAGTCATAGTCAGCATATACTATAATATCATTATCAATATTTATTTCATTATCCCTTAGCGCTCTTTTATATCCTTTTAAGATCTTTGGAGTAACTGGTGAAGTTTTAGTCCCCGCCATTAAGGCAACAGATTTGTGACCTAAAGACGTTAGATGCTTTACTGCTTTATAGGCATCATTTTCGTAA
>CAZLRK010000305.1:0-3216 GCA_964561845.1 uncultured Desulfobacterales bacterium
AAAATTATTTCAGTTAGTTAATCAATTTTGACTTTTTACGAAGCCATCAAAATTGGGTTGTCGCAAAGGGTCATTTTTCTGTTGACGTTTCGATATGTTAGAAAAAGAGTCTTCTCCAAAGATAGTTAACAACTCTTTTAAAGAGGATAGCAGAAGATAGACCATTTGTAATTTGAAGGAACACGTCCTATTAAATGCTTTAGGTGTCATTGGGCAAAGATGATTTTACAATAATCACAATTAAGATTTACTTGACTTGATGCCCACCAATTATGATATCTGTAGTTTTATCAGAGTTGGAATACTCAATGTATCAAATATTGACGTCGGACGGGGTAAGCGAATTTAGTATTTGAAAGGATATAACATGAACGAAACTCAGAATGAGAAATCATATAGCTGTGTGCTCAAAGAAAAGATTATGGCGTGGGGTGGAGATTTAGTCGGTTTTGCCAATGCTGAGCCCCTTAAAGCTCAGCCTTTAGATCCTCCGAATCTTCTTGAACCATTTTCAAGGGCTGTATCAATAGCGGTCAGCCTACCTTGGGCCACATTCGGTGAAATCAAGGACAAGCCGACGCTTATTTACGAGAATGTCTACCAAACTGCCAATCGTCTGTTGGACGAACTTGCATTCAATACAGCTAAAACCCTTGGAAATGACGGTTTCTACAGTTTGCCGATTCCAGCTTCACAGATTACGGATGAGAAGAACTGGTATGGAGCCATCAGCCACAAGTCGGTTGCAAGGATGGCAGGATTGGGGTGGCAAGGGAAAAATCTGCTCCTCATCACCCGGCAATATGGTTCAGCCGTGCGTTTGGTTACCATACTGACCAATGCCCCCTTGGTGGTTGACGAACCTGTTAAAAATCGTTGCGGGAGATGTAAGCTTTGCCAGGAGGCCTGCCCAGCAGGAGCCATTAAGGGTGTTAGTACCAAGGATCGCTACCTCCGTCGGGATGATGCCATGTTTTTCGATAAATGTGTGGCCCAGCTCAAAGAACACTCCGTCATGCTTGAAACCTATCCGTTAAAGGATGAAACCAAAAAGATAGAGCCAACATTTCATAAATTAGTATGCGGTCTTTGTATCAAAGCCTGCCCGTTCGGTCGAAAGCCGAAAGTGGCAGCCGGTAAAGAATAATCCATCCTTGTGTTATTTTTCTCGGATGTAAGGATTGTTCCAGTTTTAAGCATTATAAAACTTAATAATGAGATTATGCTAAGTTGTACAATAAAAAATACTTGCTTATTATGCAGATTACTCCAACTAAATCACCACCTGCCTGATTTCTCGTTTATGTTTAGCTAAAAGCCATCTGGTATTCATCCTTCACTTGTCAGAACTCGCCCAAACCTTGTTCCATTTTCCAGGCTCTCGGAAAACCTCTTGTTTGTTTTGAAAAAATTGAATCTTTTAACTTTTTGTAATAGTAAGTTATTTTGGATTATAGAAAATTATTACGATTTATTTATAAAATACTTGACATGATAAACTTAATATGTTTATTATGACCTATAAACATTACGAATAAAGTATATTTATTTTGAAATATAGATATTAATCGTATTAGTTAAGGACAACGGAAAATGCAATCTCTTGATAAAACTGAACTCCAAATCATTTACCTAATGCAAGATGATGCAAGAATGTCTTTTGTACGGATGGCCAAGATTATAGGTGTGACAGAAGGGACTGTTCGTAGGAAAGTGAACAAGCTGATAGAAGACGGGATTATCAAACCTACTTTGACCGTAAATCCTTATGCGATTGAATACAATGCACCAGCACTCATCGGTATTCGGGCAGAACAAAAGAAGTCTGTAAAACTGGCAGAAAAAATTTCAAAGATGCAAGAAGTCACATTTGTAGCCCTCACCACGGGTCCTTATGAAATCATGATCCAAATTGTGACCCAAACAAACAAAGACCTAACTGACTTTCTGCTAAGACTGAGTGACATTGAAGGAATTAAAGGGACCAACACTTTTTTGATATTACGTATTTATAAACAAACATGGCAGCTCAAAGAAGCTGGTAAATCGGAATGATATTGAAAAGTACAGGAGTTTAAATAATGAGAAAAGAAAAACTGAATCTTCCTTTTATAGGCATCCCCTCGTTTTGCAAAGTCCCCATCTGTGAAAATTGGAGCAAGTTGGATGCGGATGTAGCTGTTTTGGGTGTGCCTTTTGAAAGCACCCAGGCCCTACCGGGAGCCAAGATGGGGCCGCGCGGTATTCGGAATGCCTCTACGATCTATTCCATTAACGATGTCGGTTATTACGACCATGAGTTTGACGAATACTTTCTGAACAATGTCCGCATTGTTGACTGCGGAGACGTGGACATGATCCATATGGATACGCATCAGTGTCTTGAGAATGCTTATAAAGATGCACGAGAACTTATCTCCAAAGATGTTCTGTTAGTTGTCATGGGCGGTGACCACGCTGTTCCTATTCCCATTGTAAGAGCATATGAGGAGAAAGGACCCATCCATGTGGTTCACTTTGATGCACATCTGGATTTTGTGGATGAGCGATTTGGTGTGAGACAAGGTCATGGGAATCCTGCTCGACGCATTTCAGAGATGAAGCATGTCTCGGGTCTCACACAGATAGGCATCCGTGGACCCGGAAGCAGTGGCCGTGAAGATTTTGACGCTGCGAAAGCATATGGAGCCACAATCATCGGGCCGCGTGAGTTCCGGCGTATTGGGGCTGATAATGTCGTGGAAAGGCTTCCGAAAGATTGTAAATTTTATGTGACGATTGACGTGGATGTTTTTGATCCGGCTCTGGCCCCGGGAACCGGCTCTCCTTCACCGGGCGGGCTGGACTATTTCGAAGTGACTGATGCGCTGAGAGGAATCGCTGCAAGAGGAGAAGTTGTGGGGTTTGACTTTTGTGAGGTTGCCCCGACATATGACACCCCAAACGGCATAACTGGCCAATTGGCAGCCCGTGTTATGTTAGATTTCATTGGCGCCATATATTCAGAGAGAAGAAAAAAGTCATTACAAAAGGCTGATCAATAACCATTAAATCCCAATGCTTTCGTTTTTATCAAAACCTCAAATTTTTGTAAGGACCTAATTTTTATAGGAAAATTTAGGTCTGAGCTTAACCACCATGTGAAAGGAGGGAAGAAAATGCTGGAATTCCGATATAAGGATTAAACGAGCATATTCGTCATCCAAGAAATGCTCA
>CAZLRK010000306.1:0-3178 GCA_964561845.1 uncultured Desulfobacterales bacterium
TATTTTCGGTTACAGTGTCGTAAAACGGCATATTGTAGCTTTTTACGAAACCGTCACCATTTAATAGGAAAAAAATATGAATATCAAATTCAACAAAGTTCTTGTTACCGGCGCTGCCGGTTTTATCGGTTTTCATCTCTCAAGACGACTCTTAAAAGAAGGGTGTCTTGTTACGGGTGTAGACAACTTAAATCCTTATTATGATGTCATGCTCAAAAAAGCCCGTCTTGAAAGATTGACACACTTTGAGAATTTTTCCTTTTTCAAAATGGAACTTTCGGATAGAGAGGATCTAAAAAAAATCTTTGATAGCACCCCATTTGACGTTGTAGTCAACCTTGCCGCCCAGGCCGGTGTCAGATACTCAATTGAAAATCCTTATGCCTATGTGGATTCAAATCTCGTTGGTTTTATCAATCTTCTTGAATGCTGCAGGCACAGCAAAATTAAACATCTGGTATTTGCTTCATCAAGTTCCGTATATGGAGCAAATACAAAAATGCCCTTTTCAATTCATCATAATGTTGATCATCCCGTATCTCTCTACGGCGCCACTAAAAAGGCAAATGAACTAATGGCTCATACATACAGTCATTTATATGGACTTTCCTGTACCGGTCTCAGGTTTTTTACGGTTTACGGACCCTGGGGACGTCCCGATATGGCCCTTTTTCTCTTTACCAGGGCCATCCTGGAATCAAAACCCATAAAGGTCTTCAATCACGGTGAGATGGAGCGTGACTTTACCTATATTGATGATATCATCGAAGGAGTGGTAAGGGTAATGGGCAAGCTTCCTGAGCCTGATTCAACCTGGAACGGGGATGATCCTGATCCGGGAACATCATACGCCAGGTACAAAATATATAATATAGGGAATAATAATCCGGTAAACTTATTGAAATTCATAGAAATAATAGAAAACATACTTGGCAGAAAGGCCAAAAAAAAATTTTTAAATCTTCAACCCGGTGATGTAATAGCGACATATGCAAATATCGATGATTTAATAAAAGATGTTGATTTTAAACCTGCCATCCCCATTGAAACGGGGATAAAACGGTTTATTTCGTGGTATATGGATTATCACATGAAGGAGTAAAATTCAGATCTCGTTAAGTCGTCGAGTAGTTGAGTAGTTAAATAGTTGTAATAATTAAGAATAAAAACCGTTTACCAAATAATTGGACATATAACAGTTTGTAAGTAACTTCTCAATAACATCGGGAGTTATTTCTGGATTCCCGCTTTCGCGGGAATGACTGTTCTGCTTAAATCCTCGTCATGCCCGTGAAAACGGGCATCCAGAAAGCAACATTATACTCATTTCATCCGAACTTATTGAGAAGCTACGTTTGTAAATATTAACATATTGATTTAATTATTAATCTTTTTACTCAACCACTTAACCACTCAACTATTTGACGATGTCTCAAGTTACTTGGGGAAAATTTGATATTTAAAAAGCTGTTGTTTAAAAACCGGACATTTTGAAATGTTATTGACATGTTGTTTAAAAACTTGACAAAATTATATTTATATAGTAGTAATACTTTGAAATATAATATATTTATAACATTTCGATAAGTTACTTTTTATCAAAATCTCAGCTAATTACATCTAGATACCTTTGAAAAATGTTATCTGCTAAAAAAGGATTCAAGTTCTAGTTTTTCAATGGTCTCATAAAGGGGATTAATATGAAAAAGACTAACTTTAAGAATTTTGGCGTTTTTACAAATAATTTAAAGACTCTTTTTATCCTCCTGATAATACCTTTCTTTGTTTTCGCATGCAGTTCCTACAAGGAGATAAAAAAGCCACCCCAATTCAAAATTGTTAAAACAACACTGGCAAAAGGCATTAGGGACAAGGGAACCGAAGCCGTGCCCATTAATCCTACAATTTCATATACAACCCAGGACGATCAAGTAGTTTCACTTGTCAACTATGAAAATCTATGGGGGAAACACCGCCTCAGATGGGAATGGATTACACCGGACGGAGATCTTTATTCCAAGACAAAAAATTATTCGATAAAAACCTCAAAAAACAAATACGTTAAAAAAGGTTCATCCAGCCATAAGATTTCCATAAAAGGAACCATTGCGGAAAAATATTTAGGCAAATGGGAAATGAAAGTCTACCTGGATAATGAGCTGTATGATTCAAAATACTTTACGCTCAATAAAAAATTAAAAAGAAAAGAAATTCCAAAAGAAACATCAATAGATTTATCGGACCTCGGTTTCGGGAATTACCACGCATTGGTAATCGGCAACAACGACTACGAATATCTGAATGGATTAAATTCAGCCAGAAATGATGCAGAGGGGGTAGCGCGTTTACTTCAAGATGACTATGGATTCAATGTTAATGTGCTGATTAACGCTACTAGGCGTGATATATTGACGTCTTTGGCCAATCTGCGGGCCAGTATGGGAAATCAGGACAATTTACTGATCTATTATGCTGGTCACGGGTGGCTGGACGACGAAGCTGACGAAGGTTACTGGCTGCCGGTGGATGCAGAACCGGACAATAAAATCAATTGGGTCTCCAATTCTCATATTACCTCCACTCTAAAAGCAATGCACGCAAAACATGTTCTGATAGTTGCTGACAGTTGTTATTCTGGGAAGCTGACAAGAGGGGTTCGTGTAAGGATTAAGACACGAGATTATTTTCTTAAAATTGCTAAAAAAAGAGCAAGATCTGTTTTAACTTCCGGAGGCCTTGAGCCCGTGGCCGACAGTGGGGGAGAAGGAGGGCATTCTGTCTTTACATCCGCATTTCTTGATACACTGAAAGAAAATGATGGTGTGCTTGATGCTACGGAATTGTTTAGCAAAATTCGCCGTCCGGTGCAGTTACAAGCTGACCAAATCCCTGAATATTCGGATATTCGCAAAGCAGGTCATGCAGGAGGAGATTTTCTGTTCGTTCGAAAAGCTTTTACGCAAGGTTCACCCTAACCCGGATAAATCGGTTGGAGCGAAGCGGAAATCCCTATTTGTCGGGAAAATAACAAATTACAAGCACCAAATTACAAATAAAATCCAAATTACAATATCCAAATCTCAAATAAATAGCCATCAATATTTGCAATTGTCTTTGGCAATGTTTACTCTGATTCTGAATCTGTATTCCCTTTCTTGGTTGAGGTGGAAGCAAGTTT
>CAZLRK010000307.1:0-3140 GCA_964561845.1 uncultured Desulfobacterales bacterium
AATATCATATGCGCTATCAAAAAAGATCCAATCTTTTCCAGAAAACGTAACACATAGTTGATGTAAGTCCCCATCAACAAGTGACCGTAAAAACACATTAACACTGCCTGTAGATCCATGCAGAGCATAGCCCACATACACTTGAGGAGCTTTTATCCATGTTGTTTTCTTATATGGATCGTGAGTGGAAGTTGTCAGATTCTAAACTTCATTTGCTGTCTTTAGACGAGGGGCTAAACATCCACTAAGTACCAACGTTAACACCATAAGTAGAATTATTAATGTTCTCATTATTTGCCCTCCTTTCAGATGGTCAGATCTTTTTACGTGGTTAGGGATCGCCCACCTTTTTCAAAGTATATTCTTGGCTATTATGCAAATACACGATACATTAATAAAGCCATAAGAGTTAAAACGAATACAATTTTAGCTACATTGTTCATAGTTACCTCTGCAAATATTTCGTTACACGATTCCTTACCTGAAGGTACATCAGAGGAAAAACTGAGTCAATAGGAGATACGGAACCCCAATCCTGCAAATTTAAGGGCTTCTGAAGACATGGGGGGGGGTCAGGTCTTCATTCTTGACAGAATTTTATAGAGAGTGAAGAATGAAGACCTGACCCTTATGTTTCCATGACCCTTATGTTTCCAAGAAAACAGAACACCCCGCAAAACAACATTCGTCTATTCATTCATCTGTCCCCCGTAATAACAACTTTTATTTGTAATCTGTTCATTTAGACATTGCATTTTCATAAAAGGTTGCCGGGTTTCAATTTTTCACCCTTGCATCTTTCAGGGGAATTCGTTACAATTTTCTATCTGTTAGACGTTAAATCTTCGAGAAAGGAATTCCTTATGGAACCTGCTCCCCTGCTCAACGATTCTACTCAAGTTGTGGCCTTTCTGGTTTTAGTCATCGGTGGAGTTTACTGGCTTAGCCATAGACCGGTGTTGGCAAAATTCTTCAAATATCTAACTCCGGTTTTGTGGATCTATTTTTTGCCCATGTTGGCAACCACATTGGGTATTATTCCCTCCAATTCACCCGTTTATGCCTGGATTCGACGACACATGCTGCCCGCTGCCTTACTGCTTCTACTTCTCTCTGCCAACCTGCCCACCATTGCCCAGCTGGGAGGAAAGGCGATCATGACCATGGTCGCAGGATCTTTGGGCATTGTGATCGGTGGTCCCATTGTCCTCCTCCTATTTCATAACGTTCTACCTGAGGACGCTTGGCGAGGTCTCGCTGCATTGTCTGGCAGTTGGATCGGAGGCAGCCACAACATGGTGGCCATATCGGAAAGTGTGCAGACACCGGAGACTTTGTTGGGACCGATTATCGTGGTGGATACGGTGATAGGATATGGTTGGATGGGCATTGTCATTGCGCTCTCGGCATTTCAGGACCGGTTTGACAAATGGGCTAAAGTGGATCGAACAGTCGTGGAAGAAATTAATCAACGTTTAGCCGATGTCACCCAAGCCAAACGCCGTCCCATGAAATTTACGGATTTGACGGTCATGATGGTCCTCGCTTTTGTAGGTGGTTATGTGTGTCTGCAACTTGGGGAGTGGCTGCCAGATCTGGGCGCAGTGATCACATCCTTTGCCTGGACGGTGATTCTTGTTACCACTTTTGGACTGATTCTATCTTTTACAAAATTATCGGATTTACAATATGCCGGATCAAACCATTTGGGCAATTTCTCCCTGTTTTTGCTTCTGGCCTCCATTGGTGCCCGGGCTGACATGAGGGCCGTTCTTGAAGTGCCTGAGTTTGTCCTCGTCGGCATCGTATGGATCGCAATCCATGCTATTTTTCTTTTCACTGCCGGAAAGCTGCTGAAAACGCCCATGGTCCTCATGGCTGCATCCAGTCAGGCCAATATCGGCGGTCCGGTGACTGCGCCAATTGTGGCCTCCGTCTATCAGAGTTCTTTGGCGCCGGTGGGACTGCTCATGGCAGTGCTCGGAAGCATTCTGGGAATTTATGCGGGACTACTTTGTGCTCAGCTCTTGTATTGGACCAGCACGATTTTCTAGTCTTTCAGGTGTAGTCCACCTCCGAGGTGGCCTACACCTCCATGAACCACAATAAAAAATCACTTTTCCCTGAAGAATAGAATTATCGATATTTTCTTGGCAGGTATAGCCGTTTCAGGGGAGATTGTTTTGACACAACCTAATATTGCCTAAAAAGAAAATAATATTTGATTACTTTGGAACAATCAATGAGTTTCCTTATTTTTCTGAGAACTTGATCGAAAAAACTGATGCCAAGTATTGGTTGATAAGAATTCCCTTTTCGGAAGCGGGATAAGGTAAAATTTAATGTTGTGTGTGACTTTCGGATGAGTACCAACATATTGTGCCGTTATTGATATGGCGGCGATTCTTATCCAGCTTCCGGCAGATAAGATTCAGATACATGCTGACAGCCATCTTGTCAACCACCAGATTTTGTCAAAATGTACGACTTTTCAGGAAATTTAGGCGCAGACCGCCTGTCTTGCCAAGAGCAAATTTGTTTAAAAATAAGCCTCGGCGGAGTAATCCTGGTCAGCTATATAATCATCCGCACTGGGTCTGGACTGATCGTCATATGCGGGAAAAACATCAATTGGCGGGGCATTAGCAACGGGCTGCGGCTTGCGCTTTAATGGAAACAGCCGTCGGAAATAAGGATATGCAGGTGGGGATGAAATCTCACTGGAAAATCACCGAACGTCTGTATGGCGACAACCGCACCGGGCACAGCCTTTGAGTTCCGCACGCCGGTTGTGTAAAAGGCTTTCAGAGCCTCCCAGCCGCAACGACTGAGCTCAGAAAGCAGGCTGCGGTCGTAAAGAAAATACCGCCGCAGAATTTTTGGGATGCTTAATACCACATGCCTGTGTGGAACCGCCTTTACCACTTCCTGACACAACCACTCGCCAAATTCCACAACCCGTTTCTGATGACACGATGGACAGAAATGCCTGCGCTTACATGAAAATGCGAGCAAATACTCATGACCGCAGTCTTCGCATTTCACGCGGGCAAAACCGTTATGCAGAATTCCACAATCCAGGTAGCGGTAAATCACCTGCTTGACATAAGGCCGGTAGAATCCATATTGCCGTTCAAACC
>CAZLRK010000308.1:0-3137 GCA_964561845.1 uncultured Desulfobacterales bacterium
GAGATTTGGAACATATTAGAGTAACGCAGTTAGATAGCAACGTCCCCCATTACTTTGTATTTTACCTATGTGCTTCGCAGCCAAAAAGATAATCAATTTTATGTTGGTTTCACGAAAGATCTAAAAGCCAGAGTTGCATTGCACAATAGCGGCAAAGTTCACTCTACTGCTGGAAGGCAGCCACTATCCCTCATATATTATGAAGCCTGCCTGAGTGAGACCGACGCAATAAATCGAGAGAAATACCTGAAAACGGGTTATGGGAGACGATATCTAAACAATCGACTTGCCTACTATCTGGTGGATTCATAGATATTTCAGGCTCGCGATGGCGGGCGGGCATTTCCACCTCCTTTTGCGCACAGGCCTGTCCGACTCGACTGAGCCTTGCGATGCCGGGCGGGCCCTACCCCACTCAGTAAAGTTATGCGGCGACTAATGACTGGCTACGCTGTAACATTTAATCTCCGGCATAGAAGAGCAGGGCATCTTTTCCAAAATCGTTATAAATCTGTTGTTTGTGAAGAAGAAACGTATCTGCTGGAGTTGACTCGTTATATTCATCTAAATCCACTTAGAGCAAGGCTGGTCGAAGATCTGAAATCTCTTGATAAATATCCATGGACAGGTCACAGCGCCATCCTCGGTCATCGCAAGAATCCTTTGATCCCTGAACCGTCAAAGAAATATAGTAAAAAAATCTTTACCCCGTTAAATCCAACGAATGTTGGCCATTTAACTGGGGCTGAAAATCCTGTTGAACTTGCAGGGGCGAAGCTTCAGGTGAAGTCTTGTCCTGTCAAAAAAGAAAAGTCTTTGGCAGAAAAAACAGTTGAAGATGTTCTACAGTATTTTGGAAAAAATTTAAAAGAAGCCCGACGAAGATACCGACAATTTGTGGAAAAAGGGATAAAGCAAGGCAGGCGTGAAGATTTACAGGGAGGTGGGTTGATTCGCAGCACTGGTGGTGACAAGGCAGTGTTGTTAGGGTTGAAAAGAGAAGAGCGCGAGAAGGGGGATGCAAGGATTCTGGGGAGTGGTGATTTTGTCAGCACAACACTTGAACAATCCGAGCGAATACTTGAAAAGAAGTACCTGCCCAAACGCCCTATTCAGGAGTTGATTGAATTTGTAGCCATTCGGACGGGGATTCCACCTGAATTGATCTGTTCGGGAAGCAGAAAACCGAAGATCTCTGATGCTCGGTCTATTGTAGCCCATATGGCGGTTGAGGAAACAGGGCACGCCGCCACAGATGTCGCGAGGTATCTTGGTATTAAGCAAACAAGTGTTCTGCAGTCCGTTAAGAAGGGGAGGCTTCTCTCCGCAGGGTTCGGGCAGGATGAGTAAACTAGTGAAACCAGCAACGTCCCCCATTACGATGCGGTGAGAATCCGCATCACACCGTTAGAAAGCCCCTTGAATCCAATAGCTCTGAGGAATCTTACAATTCCTGCTGGAAAAAAAAGGGAGAGGATATAGCCTCGAATAATGACCCGATCGAAACAGAAATATTTGAACTTGATATTTTGTGAGAATTGATCCAAAAATGAGTTGTTCATGGGTGTTCCTCCGGTCAATGATAGTTGGCAAACAATCCATACCGGATCACCCATGAAATTTCAAATAAAAGAAAAGGGGTTTTACGCAGGGGGTTAAGGAACTCTAGGATGGCTAGATGGGGCTCTGAGCCTCATCATCTTTAATACCCGGGAATTGCCCCGGCCAAAAATATAACCATCATGTCATTAACCCCTTGCATAAAGCGTCTTTCGGAACTTTAGTTTGGTATACAAATAATCATTCCAATGTCTTAAGTGATTTTCCTGCATGGAAACCAAGGGGCGGAGCTGTATCAAGCTGAAGGGAAATGGGAATAACTTAACAGACTTACCAACGTCCCCTAGGGTCTGCGGATTATGTAGTCTGCAAAGGAAACATTAACCGGACAAAGTCGGGCTGGAGAATTAATGCAAACCTCACTGCAGGGAATAGCAGAAAAATCTGTAAGCACCCAAGCGAATAATCCTGAGGAACCCGGTGCGGTAATTCCGCACGCCGGGGTCTGTGAGGGGGCAGCCGGGTAACTGGCTGTTCTACCTCGATCGCATTCATTAAGTCGTCAATCATAAATCATCAATCCTATCCCGCCCGACAGGGCTTGGTGTGTTCTGATCCTGAGTCTCTCTTTCAGGAACATAACAAACCAACAAAAACCCCCTCTTTGCGTCCTTCGCGCCTTTGCGGTTCAGAAATAAAGCCGTGTAACCCGTGAAATCCGTGCCAAAAAAAGTAGTTATAGAAATATGAAACAACGTCCCCCATTACAGGTAGTTTCTTCCAGCGTCTCATCTAACACAGGCTACCTAAAGTCAACCGGAGACTTGCCCCCACAGATGAAAATGCAAACAAAAAACATCCTGTAAAATCCTGTAAATCCTGTCTAAAACAGTGTCATCCGTGAAACCTGCCCGCAATGCTTCGCAACGCGAGGCGGGCGGGTCCGTGCCAAAAAGAATAAAACCACTTGACAACCCCACCCTCTTCGCCTAATGTTCCGCCAATGAACCACCATTACGAACAGGAAATACGCTACAAACTACTGAAACTCCTAACCTCCGAGTCCAATCTCTCCCAGAGAGAAATGGCCAGACGCATGGGCGTCAGCCTGGGCAAGACCAATTACGTCATCACCGAACTGGCCAACAAAGGCATCATCAAAATAAAGCGCTTCAAAAGCGCGATGAACAAAATCCCCTACACCTATATGCTTGCGCCCGAGGGCCTCGAAGAAAAAGCCGAAATAACCCTGAAATTCCTGAAAAGAAAGCTCTCTGAATACGAAGAAATCAAGCGCCAGATAAAAGAGATCGCAAACGAAGTCGAAAAAGACGAAACCATCGACTTTCCAGTAACCGACGCACTCGAAGCGCTGGCCAAGACTCACTAATCGTATAAACAAGTAGTCATTCCAATGAGTTAAGTGATTTTCCCCTATGGAAATCAAGGGGCGGAGCTGTATCAAGCTGAAGAGGAATGGGAATAACTTAACAGACTTACCAACGTCCCCTAGGGCTTACAACTTCTTGGCGACCTTCGCGGTTCCATATTTTTATTTTTTACAATCTTAAATCATC
>CAZLRK010000309.1:0-3131 GCA_964561845.1 uncultured Desulfobacterales bacterium
GGTATTTTTGAAAAAATATGCATTTTTTTTGATCCTTATATCGGAATTCAAGGTAATTATTGCTTGAATGTAAATCGATTCCAGCGTATGCTTTCATATGACACCTCCTGAAGCTAAAATGTTAATATCTAACTGTTTCCATAGCATATTTTGCTATGGATAGGGAGGTGTCTTTTTCTTAGCTCGTCAGGCTGTAGTGACATTTAGCGAAGCGGTCCGAAGGAAAATGTCACGCTTGACGAGCAATACTTATTCCGATAAAGGTCAATGTATAGCATAGCTGCCATAGCTCCAAACCGTAGCCCTTTATATGATTATCAAGAAAAATTACTGGGATCATCCATTCAAATCCGGGTCAAGCCAAGATATCACCATGAATTTCCCCAAATCCGCCCACTTATTAAATCTCCTCATTTATTGAAACTGTAAAACTGTAGAGCGTTCCCCAATGTCCTCGCTAAAAGACACGGTCGTAAGCGTACCGGCAACTCAGGCTGTTATATATGGATGGTATGACAATGAGATGGCCAACTATGTTAACCTGCTGGGAGACAGTATAGTTTCAATAGCTGAGAATATGTAATCTCAATTGAGTGAAACGCTCAATTTATAGTTGTCCGGGGGAACTTGGACGTCCATTTGTAAATAAGTTGCAGGCTTAGCATATTGATAATATTATATTTTTTATGTAGCGCTCAGATAGATTGAAAAAAACAACTAAGGTTGGCTTTTCTTTTTTCATGACTTTACGCAAATGGTTATGCAAAAAATCTTGAAGCGGACATCTGGTAAAGGCCATCCTCTCTTTTTTCGGCGACATTTTCCTGTCTGACAACCTGAACAAAAGAAATGCCTCCCAATGTATTCCTGTTTTTGCGATGGTGATAATCTATTGTTGAACTGGAAAGTTTAGCTTCAACCATTAACCATGGATCCTTGTCCCTCAGTATCAGGAAATCGGTTTCCTTGCCGTCGCGGTCGCGTATGAAATGCAAGTCAAAATTGCCAATCCCTGCATCTGTCCAGAGTTCCAAAAGCGTTTTAAGCTCAACCGCTATATAGTTTTCAAATTGTGCTGCGGGATCATTTATTCTTGTCCAGTCAAAAAAATACACCTTGTTTTCCTTGGTTATGGATCGGGCAATTTTTTTAGAATATGGCAAAATCCTGAATATCAAGTATCCCAGTTCCATAGCATTCAGGTAGTTGGAGATTGTGGCAAAACTGCATTTAATATTTGCAGTCAAGGAATTTATAGATAAAGGCGAAGCAATTTTTGAGGGAAGCAGGTACATGAGAGTGGCAATATTTTCAAGCTCCTGAATCCTGGTCAAATCCCTCATGTCTTCGTGAATAAGTCTGTCGACATAATCGGTTCGCCACTTGTTGTGAAAACGAACGGAAGTAGAAAGCAGGGGTTCCGGGAATCCACTAAACCGCAACAATGCGGAAAGCTCTTTTTCTTTATATGTTGGGTGATCCAGTTTTTGCATTATCCAGTCGTCCGCATCTGCCGAAGGCTCAAGAAAAGATTTGCCTGTTAGTTCTCTTAGAGTGACAGGATTCAGACGAAATGTAAAATATCTGCCTGCCAGACTATCACCGCTTTTACGCATCATGTCGAGTCTGGCAGATCCGGTAACTGTAAAGCCGTTTTCTTCTCCAAATGAATCGAAAAAATCTTTCAGGACATTTTTCCATTTAGGGTACTTGTGAATTTCATCCATACATAGCCATCGCCTTCCCTTTGATGGCGTTACATTGTATAGTTCTCGAACGAAAAAATGATAATCAGCTATATACCGATCCCTTGTTTTACGGTCATCCCAGTTATAATAAAGCTTCAGGCAGTTCTGTTTTTTGAGGAATTCCTTTGCAACAGTAGTCTTTCCGGTCTGTCGAGGACCGATAATAAAACGCATCTGCCGCCCGAAATCTCTGGAAAAGGCGATTTTGCTGATATGTCGTTTAATCATCATTTGAACAATTTATATTGTTTCAATGGAAAAATCAAGGCTTTTTTTGATAACACTTTAAATTTGCCGTGGCAAATTTAGATATATATAAAATATTGTCTGTCCTTGTTTTATTTTTTCCCAAAAGGTGAATTCAACTTCAAAGTGCACCACATAAAATTATAGTTGGACATGATGTGTATTGTTAACAGGACTCAAGAAGTATACCAAAACCAGGGATTTAAAAGTATACCAGGTAGGCATTGGCACGTAGTTGTGCGAGATCGCACTTTTTCAAAAACGCGGATATCCGTTAAGAGGCTTTTCACAAAAAGCCTTGTAATGGGGGACGTTGTCTGCAACTCAAGATCGAAGTCTTCTTGAATTTCTTTCATCAATCTCTCCACTTTTCCGCATCAGGGCTTGTTGCTCGCGTTTATCCTTGACGTTGGAAAGGGTCTTGATATTGCGAGTCAGTTTTCTCATTTTGGAAAAGGTTTCAATTATCGCCAAGGTAGCCTGAACCGCATGCGGGCTTTTGAGGATGGTAGCCAGCATGTACAAGCCCTTTTCGGGGAAGGCTTTCGGATTAACCGTAGAATGCTTCAGCCTATTGAACCAGTGGAAATTTTCCACCAGTTCATTTTTTTCCGCTATCATGAATAAAAAAGCCGGATTATCATCCCGTCAAACCAACGGAGTCTCAATGATAAACCAGCTTTGATCCTTTGGAACAAAATTTCGGAACGTCAATTCCATAATGCAATCCTGCCAAAACTATTTGGAAAACAGCTACCTTTTCAAGTTTCACAGTCTATTGTATTCAAGTGTAACACAAACTCTAGGCCAATGTCAATAGCAAATTGCTGGAATTATACATTTTTTTTGAAGGGTTAAACCAGGACATTGTCGGGGACTTTATGCATGCACTTTTAACGATTGTCACTTTTTTATATGATAGGAATCATGCAATATGAGCGGGGTGCGTGAGAAAAAGAAGTATATAGTGCTTGACCGAAAATCCAGGTTTTCGGTCAAAAACTCGAAATACGAATTTCGAAATACGAAACAATGACAGAAATCAAAAATGTTCCAATGTCAAAAACATTGAAATTTAAAAGGTTTAGTTTCGATCCCTGGCCCAGACCGTACACCAGCTCTTTTATAAGCATCAAC
>CAZLRK010000310.1:0-3086 GCA_964561845.1 uncultured Desulfobacterales bacterium
TATTATCTGTAAACGCATAATCTCTTTCAATATTTTCTACTATACCTGTGTTCTCTAAATATGCGGTCAACATTCCAATTAATTGATACTCTTTCATTGTACTTGAAAAGTTGATTGATTTTCCAATTTCATTGGCAAAGTGTAAGACGACAGATTCAACTTGGTTAAAGAAATCCATTCCGCCAAATCCAGGTATCTTTGATATTATTGATTTCTGCGCCCGACTCAAGTTCATCTTTTCTTGATTGTATGATATTTTCTCATATAATTGGTTAAGTAGAATGTTAACGAAAGCGGATACGGTAACAATAGCCATAAATGCTTCGTCCTCATTGAAGAAAAGCTTGTAGTCATGTGTTGATGGGTTTCGCCACTGCTGTCGATAATCCTGAAACATTCTGAGGATACGCTCTTGAAAAACTGATTCAGATGCAAAATATTTCTCAATATCAGCGGGTGTCTTTCTGTCTCCAACCTTATTTGTCATTATTGTATATGCTTCTTTTAGGATTCCCTCAAAAGCGTGGTTTGTACGGTAAATAACATCCGTAAAGTAATTAATATCATCGTCGCGCTTTCCTATGGTAAGAAAGCTTTCCGCACGTTCAATGTGAGTAATCACTGCCTGAATACCCTCTGAGGTGCTTAACGATTCATCTAACTTTACTTTTTTTCGAATTTCCTGCAATAAATCCATAGATTAATCCCCGTTGAGGATGGTCCGCCTACAAAATAATCTCTTCTAACAACCTTATTTTTTCCCACTCTTTCTAATTAACAATGGGTAGCACAACCACTAATACAGCGTTATGTGCAATAAAATTATAATGCCACGGATAACCTGATCAAAAGGCACTAGCTTTTTGGATCAGGGTTGATCCGTTATGCATTATTGGCTTCTTCGAGGTAGTGTTCTGTCAATGAAAAATAATTTTTTAACCATTTATATTTCCGATTTATTTTTTCGTCATTTCTATATAATTTTAGGCGATTCTCTATAAAGACTTTGATCACGTTTCTTTCTGCGATTAATTGCTTTCTGGATACGCCTGTCTGCAGTCCTACTGGTTTCAGATAGTCTATAAAATGATAACCATCGCAAGTGTCCTTAATGATGTAATTAAAAATATGGTCTACTTCCTCTTTTTCTTTGTAATTTAATACTTTCTCTCTTCCATCCTCTACAATTTTAAGATCTATCACTATCCTTGGAGCATGTCCGATTTCTCTTTCTTTCCTATAAGCTTCACTGTAACCTTTGCCAAAAATGATTTTATCTTTATGGTAGACATACCCTCTAGTAAGATAGCCGCGTAATAATGTTTCAAAACTGGTTGCGATAAGATCGTATTGAAACTTTTGCATTACCGTGATTATTGCCATAGCGCAAATAGGGTCATGATAAGGCATAGTGACAATAACAGAATCGGAGATAGCCGTTATAGTTAAGTTTTTAAATAAATTATCATCCTTATTAAAGCTCTTTTCCGTTTCCTTTAAAGCAAATAGAAGCTTTCCGACTTCAAAAAAATCTTTTCGGGACTTGATATTTCTTACCCTTGAGTCGAATCCCAATATATCTATGAATGCAACCATGCAATCGGTATACTCTTCATATTTTGGAAAATTGTAATCTTGGATTGAATTTTTCATATTTCACTATGCCATAACGCTCGGCATAAGGCGCGGCGGCTTTTAGCCGTCGCCCTTAATGCCGTTAAGTGATAAATTTTATTCATTTTCCTCAATATGCGTTTTCACAAATTTTTTGTATTCTGCAGAATTTCTAAACCTCTCGCTTTCAAGCTTCTTAATGTCTTGGAGGTCGACCTGCCTGTTTTCTGACGTTATTTTTATAAGAAGTCTTTTAGTTATTGGTTCAGGCAAATTGTCAGAGAAAATTGAGGCCTCAATAGCAAAATCTACTGACTTTATAGCTCCGATGTAAAGATAGCTGTAAATCCATTCAGTGCTTTGGGGTTGTACCTTTTCTACGCCTGTCTCAATTAGCCAGTAATCCGAAATTCGTTTAACTGTTAACTCATGAGAAACGCCTACATTTTGAACTTGATAATTCATATGGTCAAAAGCGGAATAGCTGGATTTCGGAACGTCTGGCATATGATATTCATCCAAAGCTTTTAATATATTTTCTTGGTCTTTAATTTTTAACTCGACCCTGACGTCTTTAGCGACTACCGAGCTACTGTTTTTTATTGCAAAATTGATTGGGGCAAGAAGGCGATTCAACGAAGTAAATTTAACGAGTTTCCGATAATAATCATAATTAGGCTTTTCGATGTCAATGCCATAACCCCATTCCGGCCTTCTTGATCTTTTACCGTTATAATCAGGAATATCCTTTTGAGGAGGAGTTTCTAAGACTAGTGAAAACACCCTTTGTGTATCTGGTAAAAAAAATCTATTTTCTTTATCAGCAAAAAAAATTTCCAGTGTTGGGTGTACATCATCAGCCATAAAATATGAAGTGCCCATTCGGGCGACTTCATCTAATTTTGCTATATCCGTTGAACTTCCGCGCTTTATATAAACAGTTTCTTTTTTTAATTTACCATAATCATTTTTTAAGTAGAAAGGTCGATTTTGTATTGGAATATGAATAACTCCAATACATTTGTCACCAAAATCAAGGTTGCGGTAGGAAAAGGTGATCGGTTTTTGAGTCTTGCCATTTACAAACTGCTGGATTTGAGCATCATCTAACTTGTCATTAATCCCGACGACTTCACTCCTGTCTCCTTTGATTTCTTTTACACCAATTAAAATAAAAGCATCACTTCTTCGCCATGAATTTGCGAAGGAAATAATATCCTTAAGCATTTCTCCTTTATCTTCATCTGAAGCTTTTACAAATTTATATTGATCACGTTTAAAGTCTAAATCGACTCCTTCTTCACCATAAAGAAGGTTCTCTATTAGTTCGTTGTTAATTATCATTTTATCTCATTATTCCTGATCACTTAATCGGGATTGGGAGAGGTTTCAAGCGACAACTATTCTTCAGAACCCTAATTATAATTGTCGTTCATCAGTGAATTGCATTGTTATGCTCAATATTTTCTAAA
>CAZLRK010000311.1:0-3075 GCA_964561845.1 uncultured Desulfobacterales bacterium
TTCGCACCGCATTGATTGAGGAAGGTATGCTGGATGACAGGGAAACAGAAAAAAAGCTGGAACTGAAAGAACCTTTCAAGGAAACCGAATTTTACAAAAATGCTCTCATCTACATCAACGAAAGAATGAAGAATAATTACGAGTATGTCAGGTCATTCGCTGATTTTGGCGTTAAAAAACGTAATTATGTGCATGTTATCAAAAGCGGTCGTGGCATTGCAGGAGCCTTGCTTACAGGTAATGGTAATGTCGGAACTGTTGCTGAATCAGGCAGAAAGGATGTCAAAGTAAAAGATATTCCCAGGCATATTGTAAGTAACGCTATTTCTAAAAACCGCTTTTTTACCTTTCGGTCTATCAATAAGTATTTCCCTCATATCAAGTCAGTCAGAGAATTTATGGAAGGGGAAGAATATCTGGGCAGTCTCGAAATTACCTTTCAGGGAGATTTGGAAGAAACTTATAGCTTGTCCAATAAAGTGCAGCTTGACGCATTGGAAGGTTTGCTGCATCAGATAGAAACCGAGGTGCGGGAAAATATTACAGAATACAAGGGTACAGAGAATTTTAAGCCGAATAATGTTTCATCCATCTTTCATAACAAAGTGTTAAAGCTGCTCGAAGGCAGTGAAAAGGCCAATGGTGACGAACAGTTTGTTTCCGATAAGGGCTGGTATGTTTTTAATGCGAACTATGGTACCAGCGAGGAGAAGGCATTTGTAAGAATGCTGGATCGGCAGATGGATATGTTAAGAAAAAACTATGACGGTATTTACCTTTTACGCAATGAAAGACATTTTAAGATTTACAGCTTTTCGGACGGGCAGGCGTTTGAGCCTGATTTTGTTCTGTTCCTTCAGGAGAAAAACGGAAACATGCTTACTTGTCAGATATTTATTGAGCCGAAAGGAAAATATTTAAAAGAACATGACAGGTGGAAACAGAGTTTTTTAAAGGAAATAACTGAAAAATTCGATGGGAAAACTTTAGAATTTAAGACTCAACAAAAGGCTCATAAATATAGACTTATAGGCGTGCCTTTTTACAACAATGAGGATGAGAATAAATTTAAACAAAGTTTGTTTGAAGTAGTAGAGAACTAAAACCGCCCTAAATGTTATACGCAAGGAACACTAATGAATATCAGAAAAGAGAAAGCTTCTGATAATGAAAAAATATGGAAAGTTAATGCTGAGGCTTTCGAGTCAGAGGCAGAAGCAAATTTGGTAAATGCTCTTAGAGATAGTGGAATTCCTTTCATTTCTTTGGTAGCTGAAAAAAATGAAGAGATGATAGTAGGTCATATACTTTTTACGCCTGTAGATCTAATTGGTGATGACTCTGGTTTAAAAATAATTGGTTTGGCTCCTATGTCCGTGCTACCTAAATTCCAGAAAAAGGGGATTGGTTCTCAATTGATAAAAACCGGAATAGAGAACTGCTCGACTCAAGGCTATGATGCTGTTGTCGTTCTTGGTCATCCTGAATATTATCCTAGGTTTGGTTTTGTATCCTCAATAAAATATGGAATCAAATCAGAATATGATGCTCCTGAAGATGCATTTATGGTTCTGGAGTTGAAGGAAAATTCATTGAAGGATAAAAACGGCATTATTAAATATCACGCAGCTTTTGGCAGCGTATAACGAGCGCTTTCACAGCCGACCGGGCTATGTCGGCGCTTTTTTTATCATTTTCGTTTATCAGCGTTTATCATTTTATCAAAGGTTTCTGCGGTGTCCCGCCCGACGGGTGAGGCGCGGCGTTCTGCAAAAAAATACTTGCATAATATTGCAAATATAATTATATTATCATTATGAAATCAATATTGTTTGATTGGAATGTAAAGAAAGCCAGGGCAAATCTAAAGAAACACAAAATATCTTTTGAAGAGGCCAAAACTGTTTTTTTAGATCCAAACGCAAGAATGATTTTTGACCCAGCACATTCTGGAAATGAGGACAGATTCATACTTCTTGGGATTAGCTCTGGATTAAGGTTGCTTGTTGTAAGCCATTGTTATCAAGAGGATGACATGGTAATCAGAATTATTTCGGCTCGAAAGGCAAGTAAAAACGAACAGAAACAATATGGGAGTTTCCTATGATGAGAAAAGAATACGATTTTTCAAAATCTGTAAAAAACCCTTATGCCAAACACCTTAAAAAACAGGTAACACTTCGACTGGGAGTTGACGTTATCGACTATTTTAAGAAACTGGCGGAGGAAACCGGAGTGCCCTATCAGAATCTTATAAACCTTTATTTGCAAGATTGTGCTCATTCTCAAAAGAAACTGAGACTTAATTGGGCCTCTTAATACATCTGCAGAATAAGCGTTTGAACTCCAACCGGGATAGGCCGGCTTTCTATAGAAAATTTTACGATGAAAAAGGATAAAATTATTCCAGACTTTAAGAATGAAGATGAGGAGAGAGAGTTCTGGGCAACTCATTCTCCTCTTGATTATTTTGATATTAAAGATTTCAAGAGGGCTTCTTTTCCCAAACTAAAGCCGTCGGTAAAGTCGATCTCGATTAGACTTCCAGAGGATATGCTGGCGGAACTAAAAATCCTTGCAAATAAAAAGGATGTGCCTTATCAGAGCCTGGCAAAGATTTACCTTGCAAGACAAATTTCTTTAGAGCGTGGATCGCTACATATGGCTTCCAAAAAGAAGGGGTAGAAAGTTCATGCCCAACATCAGCATGAACAAGGACGTTCATAAACTCGCGTCTGTTATGCTGGGCGTTGAGCGGATATAATATTTACGAAGAAAGAGAATTAGACGAATTTTGAACTATTAAGGATTTTTTACAAGTTCAAAAGGGAGGGGAGCTGCCGCTGAAAGCAACTATTCGAAAATTTCGAATAGTTCAAAAGGGTGGCAACCCGCTTTCGGTAGTGGGCAACACAAAGACTTCGGGGACATATTGTCAAAGGCTTTGTGATATTGAGACATTTTTCCTTTCATGACAAACAATCGACTTATAGCGATTCTGCCTCCGGCTCGCCTACGCCTCGGAGAGGCATAAATGGCCTCAACGGCGATGGCGGAGGTTGTAGCGAACTGCAG
>CAZLRK010000312.1:0-3059 GCA_964561845.1 uncultured Desulfobacterales bacterium
AAGAGAAACTTTTCACAATTTTATACTTATAGCAGATATCTCCATCTTTGGAATCTGTTGATCCATTGGTGGAGCCAACAATTCTTGATGCTTTCGGTTGGGTTTCATATCTGTCAGCGAACTGTTTGTTTCACATATCAATCACCCACTTTAAAATAACGCATATGAAATATTTTCGCAAACAAGGTCATCCTACATGATTAATGTGTCATCTCTTTATTGACATACAATCTCCTTTTTGCCACACTTGGACGCCGAAAAAAGATTCCTATAAATTAGATAACAGATCGAGGATAGAATGTCTTTCGTAGATTTTGACCTTCGCCAGCTTGAAATTTTCTGTAAGGTTGTAGATTTGGGAAGCTTTTCAAAAGCTGCCGAAAAAGTTTTCCTAGCTCAAGCTTCTGTCAGTGAAAGGATAGCTACGCTTGAAAAGATGGTCGGAACTAAACTCATTGACCGCTTGGGCAGGGAGGTTGTCCCGACCAAAGCCGGTGAACTTTTGTACAAACACTCGGTTTTGATTTTGGAGATGAAAAAAACCGCCTGCCTCGAAATGGAAAGTTTCCTTGGATTGAAACAGGGAGAAATTAAGATCGGAGGCAGCACCATTCCGGGCGAGTATATCCTCCCGGAAATCATCGGACGTTTTCGTGAAAAATATCCTCTTGTGTCGGTTATGCTGACCATCGCCGACACTAAAGAGATCGAGAGCCATGTTTTGAAGGGTGATCTTGAACTGGGCGTCATCGGCTCCATGAGTTCTCACAAGAGTCTTATACGCCATGAACTGTGGAAAGACAAGCTGGTCCTGGCCATTCCTGCAAACCATCGATGGGCCAGGAAGAAGATGGTTTCGATTGAAGAAATTTTTAAAGAGCCTTTTATCTTGAGGGAAGTTGGCTCTGGAACGCTGGAAATCATTGAAGAATATCTCCGGGATTCCGGATATAAAGAAACAGAATCCCTTAAGGTCGTGGCGCGATTTGGAACTTCTACGGCTGTTAAAGAGGGTATAAAGGCAGGTCTCGGGGTTTCCATTCTGTCATCCAGAGCCCTTGGCATGGAACTTAAAACAGGTATTGTCAAAGCTTTGAAGGTGAAAAACCTTCCTATGCCCCGCACATTTTACCTGATCAGAGACAGAAGAAGGATCGCTTCCCCCCTATGTCAGGCAATGCTTAATTATCTGCTCTCCACTTCCAAAGAATAAAAAATTTCCATAACAAAAATAATTTCTATACAGCGCTTTTCTATTGATTATTTCATGCCTGTAGGCGTGTTATCGGGTTTTCCTGCTAATCCCTTTCTAATTATCGTTATTTCCAGTTTGACATATCGTAATAACCAATTCTATATTTATAATTGTGGATAGGGCTGGTGAAAATTGAGCGGGTCAATAAAAGGAAAAGTAAACGAAAGGAGATTCCAAATGACGCAATTGAAAAACTTTTTTGCAACAAGATGGGGAATAATCGGTGTGGGAGCCTTTATTGGGGTGTTTGCCCCCCTTTTACAGAAATGGGGAAACCCTGGAAACATGGGTGTTTGTGTAGCCTGCTTTCAGAGAGATATAGCGGGCGCCCTTGGGCTTCATCGTGCTGGTGTAGTCCAGTACATGCGGCCGGAAATCATCGGCTTTGTCCTCGGTTCACTGATTGCGGCTTATCTTTTTAAAGAGTTCCGATCCAGAGCCGGTTCCACGCCTATTGTGAGATTCGTGCTTGGAGCCTTTGCCATGATTGGGGCTCTGGTCTTTCTTGGCTGCCCGTGGAGAGCTCTGTTGCGCTTTTCGGCTGGTGATGGAAATGCTATTTTTGGTCTGCTCGGACTGATTTTTGGAGTCTGGATCGGTACTTTTTTTCTCAAAAGCGGATATAACCTGGGTCGCGCTGAAAAGACCTACACCTCGGTGGGATGGTTACTCCCTTTGATTATGCTGGGTTTTTTCATATTAATGCTCATTTACCCCCAAATAGAGGGAGAAGCTAAAAACGGCGTCCTGTTTTACAGTGTCAAAGGCCCGGGAGCAATGCATGCTCCTTTGATTGTCTCTCTACTTGTCGGCCTTGCTGTGGGCTTTCTGGCCCAGCGAAACCGATTCTGCACCATGGGAGCCTTTCGGGATCTAATCCTTTTTAAACAGACCCATCTCTTCATGGGACTCTTTGCCCTGGTGATATTTGGCTTTATCACAAATCTGATCCTGGGTCAATTTCATCCCGGTTTTTCCAAACAACCTGTGGCGCATACTATGTTCCTATGGAATTTTGGAGGTATGGTTTTGGCAGGTTTGGCCTTTGCATTGGCCGGAGGATGTCCCGGCCGTCAACTTTTCTTGGCCGGAGAGGGTGATGGAGATGCCTCGGTGTTTGTCCTGGGGATGATAGCAGGCGCCGGATTTGCCCATAACTTTGGGCTCGCCAGCTCACCTAAAGGGATCGGACCGCATGGAATTGCAGCCGTCATCATTGGGTTGCTGGTATGTCTCTTTATTGGGTTCACCATGAGAAAAAAAATTTCTTAAGGAGGAAGAAAGATGAGTACAATAGTTGATGCACGAGGGCTTAGTTGCCCCCAACCGGTCATGATGATTTTGAATGAGATCAAGAAGCTGAATAAAGGAGAAATTGAGGTTTTGGTAAATACGGGTACCTCCAAGGAGAACGTGAGTCGGGCCGCTGATAGTCAAGGATGGAAGGTAAAAGAGATTCAAAAAGAGAATGAGGAGTACCGGATAATGATCAATAAGGATTAACCTGCACTTCTCATGAAAATTTCATTTTGAATGTAAATGGACATATTTCCCATGAATAACACTTAGTTATAATAGCTAAGATGATCGTGCTAACAACAGTTTGATAGCGGAAGATATTCAATTTAAAAAAATAAATTTTTCACCCTACAGGCCAGCTTGATGCGCCCATTTGCTACGTTATCCGAGGATCGCAGTATACGTATACGGCTTCACCTCGGATGCCTTGCAAATGAACACATCAAACCGGTGAGTTTTTACGGGCGAAGTCAAACACTTTTTTGAGTCCATAAGCTCTTTGACA
>CAZLRK010000313.1:0-3048 GCA_964561845.1 uncultured Desulfobacterales bacterium
AGAACAACAGCCTGTTATGAAACATGCTGATAATTTAGTTATTTGAAAGTCAAAAATAGCCTTTTTACGAATGTTTTAAGTTTTAGGTGTTAGGTTTTAAGTGATTGAATAAATATGAAATACCTTATCTTAAAACCTTTCAGCCGTCGTAGCCTTTGGCCACTATGGCGAAGTCGGCAAAACTTTAAACCTAAAACCGGATGAATTCGACTTTTTACGAATTTATCAAAATTAGATGCTGACACAATTTTTATCTTTACATATTAAATACATATAAGGATAATTTCTGTCAATAAACTTTTGATGGCTTCGTAAAAAGCCCATTTTCTGGGTTCCGCTTCATTTCGTTGCCATTGCAACGTACTATAAGTACGCCTTATGACACGAAATTAGCGCACCTAAAAACTGAAGCTTTTTACGAGATCATCAACTTTTAGAACCTGGCTTTCAACTCTTGTCACTTCCGTACAAGCAAGGTACTTGAGTTATTAAATGTGAATTTTCCTAATATTCCCCAGAGCTGTGACAAAAACATCCCTGAAAGCATAAGCATACAGCCGAGTATACCACGAGAGGTGAGGACCTCACCTAAAATTAACCAGCCGCCGATGGCCGCAAAAATTGCTTCTAAGCTCAAGATAATGGCAGCGTGTGCAGGCTTAACCTTTTGTTGTGCTACAACCTGGAGTGTATAGGCTGCACCCACGGAAATAACTCCTCCGTATAAAATAGGGATGGCCGCTAGATAAATGCCTGAAAGTGTAATAACTTCAAAAATAACTGCAGCTATAAGGCTTGAAATCGAACAAGCCATATATTGAAAAAAGGCTAATTTAAATGAATCTATTCTTGGTGAAAGCCAACCTATGGTTAGAACATGAGCGGCCCAGAAAAATGCGCCGGCAAGTTCTAGAAAATCACCAAAAGAAATTGTTAATTGTTCCGTAACGCTCAAAAAATAAAGCCCTGTTGCAGCAAAAAAAGCACCTATCCAGGTCCCGATATTTGTCCGTTGCTGAAAGAACAGACCCATAATCGGAACAATGACCACATATAGTCCGGTGATAAAACCCGCCTTGCCTGCCGTGGTGTAAACCAATCCTACTTGCTGCAATGATGCTCCCGAAAAAAGGAGAAATCCCGCCAAACTACCTCCTAATATTATCATTTTGAAACTCACACGAGGCGGGCTTTTTTGAGTAATAACGGTTTCAGTTTTTTGGTTCCGTAAAATTATAGGTAGAATGACCATGCTGCCAAGAGCAAAGCGGACAGCGTTAAAAGTAAACGGTCCCACGTAGGACATGCCGGCGCGCTGCGCCACAAAGGCAAAACCCCAAATAATTGAAGTAAAAAGAAGCAGCGTGTCATATTTCAAAGATTGTGAATTTATCATATACATATAAATCCAGACACGTCGGAAAAGTTAATTGTTATCCGTTATTAATTATTGGTAACTTTCGTTAATTGCAAGATAAAACCTCACGCTTCGCACCTTTACATAGACGCCAATTTTTTTAAATATGAAATCGTTTTCCATGAAAAGGCTTCAGGTTGACTAGGCATTATAGCATTGTTTGTTAATAAAGGATCAGATTCAAGGTCATAACGCGAAAACTTAACGGCTTTATTCCACAAAGCCGTATGGGGAATTGGGGAATAATAGGCAAGCACAGGTGTTATCCCGGTTTTTCTAACGGTTTCGATTGAATTCTCTATGGTATATATTGACTGATCGGGTAGGCCAACGAGCAGGTAAGCTCCTACCTGGTTCTTTGTAAATCCAGCATCATTTAAAAAGGAAACCGCTTGAAAAAAATCTTCTTTTGTAACCTTTTTATCAAGTTCTGTTCTTTTTTCAAATATGGCTGTTTCAAGACCTATACGGATCGTTTTGAAACCTGCCATAAACATCATACGAGCCGATTCTTTTGAAATCTCTTTAATGTGAATTGCATTGGGTGTATGAAAACGTACATCAAGACCACTTTTGATTATCCCTTCAAGTATAGGGATAGCATGCTTTTTCGCATCGACAAGAAATGCATCATCATAAAAAGCGAAATCTTTTGCGTCAAATTTTTTATGCCAGTATTCTATCTCTTCTACCACTGATTTTGGATCACGCTGTAGTCTTTTAGGATTTAAAAAATTCGATGCACAATATTTGCATGAAAAGGGACATCCCCGTGAAGTAAGAAGCGGAATATAGGTAATTTTTTTTTGCATATAAAAGGCAGGATATGGATAAGCATTCATATCTCCAAAATTAATTCTTGGTCGCATCGAAAAACCGGTATAAGCTTTAATAAGTTTAAAAATATTTGCTCCA
The DNA here is from genome assembly GCA_964561845.1 of uncultured Desulfobacterales bacterium. Classification (GTDB taxonomy): domain Bacteria; phylum Desulfobacterota; class Desulfobacteria; order Desulfobacterales; family JAUVVS01; genus JAUVVS01. The sequence continues at coordinate 2,333 of CAZLRK010000313.1, forward strand.
AAAGGCCCTGTTACAACCCTGTCTACACCTAAAAGCTTTCTGGCATGATTTGGGTAGAGGCTTGCATATATACCACCAAGAACAAGCGGTATTTTCGGAAATACTTCCTTTATAACCGCTATCGTTTCCTGAACACCCGTATACCAGTAGGTCATAAGTGAAGTTATCAAAATAAGATCAGGTTTTAAAATGGATAGAAGATCCTTCTTGAACCATTGTTTTTTAATTCCATACCTGGAATAATTTCTAACCACATCTTTCAGTACTTCCGGGTTAGGGATCATAGTCTTTAGGTATGGCCCCCTTCCGTATCTTGCAAAAGGATCGGTTTTAAGGGCTTCCGGATGAAATCTTTCAAGGCAGTCAATATAGGAAACATTAAAATCGTGGTAAGCAAGTACTGATGTCAGGGATAAAAGTCCCAAAGGTTTGGCCCAAAAGTCGTAAGCGGCAAAGTCGTGTATCCATGGGTTTATAAGAAGAATATGTGGTGTATCCTGTCTGTTCATATGTATCGAATTCAGGTTTTCCTATACTAAATCATATATTGCTTGACACTCTCTTTTAATATCATATGTTATGTTAGGATGCATATCAAGGATCAAAATCTAACATTTGAATCGAACTCCCGCAGGAAAGACAAGATGCCTTTACATATATTATACCTGAATTTTGCACGTAACTCTACGTCATGAACAGTAAGCAGCGATTTTTAA
>CAZLRK010000314.1:0-3044 GCA_964561845.1 uncultured Desulfobacterales bacterium
AAATTTTCGCCTGCCTTGAACTTGAACAAAATTGAGCATTTTTCAAAGGTCTCAAATTTTTAGTAACGTTTAAATCAACTATTGTCATACAGACATCGTCAAATAGTTGAGTTGTTAAGTGGTTGAGTAGAAAAAGAATTATAATTAAATCAATATGTTAATATTTGCAAACGGCTGGTTGCCCAATTGTTTTGCAAAACTACTACTATTCATATCATTTCAACTACTTAACTACTCAACTACTCAACGACTTAACGAGAATTACATATCGAGAAAAGGAGGAGAAAATGCCTAATTTTAAAGGAACATCAAATAATATCATAAATCCGAACATCCAATTCCTTGATGAAGAAAAATGCCGGAAGGTGCATAATTCAACTCTTGAACTTCTTGAAAAGACAGGAGTATGGCTCGATGATCCGGAATGCCTGGAGATGTTGAGAGGTGCGGGTGCAAAGATCGTGGATGCCTCGTCCAAAGGTAGATCAGAATACAAACGGCGTGTCCGGATACCGGCACATTTAGTAGAAGAAGCAATAAAGAGCGCTCCTGAGAGCATAACAATTTATAATAGGCAGGGTAAATCTGCCATGATACTGGAAGAGAGAAAGTATTATTTTGGTTTTGTTGGTGACGTGCCGGATTATATGGATCCTTACACCAACGAAAGACGAAAAACGAGATTTAAGGACATTGAAGATATAACTATCCTCAATGACTTTCTTCCCAACGCAGACTGGGTTTTTGAGGTAGGAAATTGTTGTGATGTGGATATTAATTATACATACCAGTCTTCTGCTGAGGCTATTTTAAGAAATACGCCAAAACCCGTTGTTTTTTGTTCGGGAAATATTGAAGCATTCGACGATATTGTGGACATGGGAGCCGCTATTGTAGGGGGGCATGAAAATTTAAGATCAAAACCATACATGATATGCCTTGACGAGCCTATTTCACCTCTTTTACATGATCCGGACAGCGTTAAACGTGTATTCAGGTGCGCTGATATGGGGCTTCCGCTTATTTATGTTCCCATGCCTATGGTTGGAGTCAGTACGCCTTGTACTCTGGCTGGAGCGATTCTCCTGGGCAATGCAGAGACCTTGAGCGGACTGGTTATTCATCAATTGAGACAAAAGGGTGCGCCATACATATGTGGCGCCGTTCCGTCGACACTGGATATGAGATTAGGCTCTTATAACTATGGAGCCCCTGAACTTTCCATGATGTGTTCGGCTGTTGCGGATATGGCTCATTATTACGGATTGCCGGTCTGGGGAACAGGTGGATGCTGCGACTCCAATGCAATGGATGCCCAGGCGGGCGCCGAGGCTACCTTGTCTCTGCTCAGTTCCGTAATGGCCGGAGCAAATCTTATTCATGATCTGGGGTTCTTTTCTCAGGGGCTTTGTATCAGTCCTGGCTTTTCGCTTATCATGGATGAGATTGTTTCTATGGTTAAACGATTTGCCAAGGGTATCGATATAAGTGATGAGACCCTGAACATCGATTTGATTGATGAAATAGGCCCTGGAGGAACTTTTATCGACCATGATAATACGCTTAAAAATTTTCAGGAAATGTGGTCTCCAAGAATTTTTGAAAGGACCAGTTTTGAGCTTTTGGAAGAAGGTTCCATTTTAGATGCTTCTGAGCGAGCCCAGAAAAGGGCGGGTGAGATCATTAAGGAACATAAACCCGAACCAATACAGGAAGACGCCCTGAAAGACTTTGTTGAGGTGACAAAACGATGGCGTAGATGACAAAAAATGATGAATTCGTAAAAAAACGAATTCATCAAGTCGAACATCGAACATCGAACACTTAACATCGAACGTCGAATATGGTACGCCTTCGGCGAGCTAATTTTAAATAAATAAGGGTATAAGCGCCAACTCTAACAAAAACACATTAACAATTGATTATTGATTATTAACTCTGTCCTTTAGGCTATGATTATTTAATAGAGGGAGACCTTTGAAAAATGCTCAATTTTGTTCAATTTCAAGGCAGGCTCAAATTTTAACCACAGGCATACATTAAGTATTTCGAGGATTAAAATTTGAGCTTAACACAGAAATTGGGCAAAAGGGGGCGTTTTGCAAAGGACTCAGAGGTGATACATGAAACTTATACGCTTCGGTGAAAAGGGAAAAGAGAAACCGGGTATTTGGAAAGATGACAGAATCATTGACTTGAGAAATATATTTCCAGAGATTCCCGATATCGGTGAAACATTTTTTAAAGAAGGGTGGATAGAGAAAGTTGCTCAAATTGGGGATACGGGCAAAAAAGTTCAAGAACGAATTGCCTGTCCAATTTGTAAGCCTTCCAAAATAATATGCCTTGGGATAAATTATGCCGACCATACACAGGAGGGAAAGTTTGAGATTCCCGAAAAACCGCTGATATTTTGCAAGACACTTAATGCCTTGAACGGCCCTTTTGATCCTATAATTCTCCCTAAAAGCAGTGGCCAGGTTGATTGGGAAGTAGAATTGGCGGTTATCATAGGAAAAGAAGGAAAAAGAATAAAAAAAGCAGATGCATTCGATTATATTGCCGGTTTCACCATAATGAATGATGTGTCGGGACGAGAGGCACAGTTTTCCGACTCCCAGTGGTATAGGGGAAAATCCTTTGATAGCTTCGCACCGGCCGGTCCTTTTATTGTTACCCCTGATGAGATTGAAGATGTAAATAACCTGAAATTAACTTCCATTGTAGATGGTGTTATTATGCAGAACGGAAATACTCGGGATATGATCTTTGACATTCCCACCACTATAGAAAGCATCAGCGAAGATATCACTCTTATTCCGGGGGATATCATATCCACCGGTACCCCGGCAGGCGTTGGAATATTCAGAGATCCTCCCATTGTCTTAAAACCGGGAAATGTGGTTGAGTGCCATATCGAAAAGATTGGTTCGATAATCAATAGGGTTATAAGTAATTAGTGACGGTTTCGTAAAAAGCCCAACTTCTGCGTTGTGCTGCATTTCGTAATCATTCAACGTACGATAAGTACGCCTCATAATTAC
>CAZLRK010000315.1:0-3040 GCA_964561845.1 uncultured Desulfobacterales bacterium
TTGAGCATTCGAATTTAAGATTTGTTTCGGATTTCGATATTCGAATTTCGGATTTCCCCGGCGATCATAGCAAGATTAGAAATGTATGATTTAGTATGATATTTCAAATTGCCATTTTAAGCTGAAGAATTTATGAGACGGGGAACTAGTTATATATTTTGGATCTTCATTACCAGGATGTAAGCTCCCTCTTTTGGGCCCGATTCGATCAGTTTTTTTTCAGAAACAATACACGAATCCATAAAAACGACGGCAGTTGAATAAATTTTAACATCTTTTATAGTTGATCCCACTTCAAAATCGTTTATCAGAGCCGTCATTGTAATCGGGATGATTAAACTGATAATATTGCCCTCCTGGAAACCGACATCAAACTTGATATTCTCTTCTCCTTGATTCTTATTGTGAAAAGGTAATTCAATGGACAAGACATCAATAAACTCTTCTTCGTCCATTTTATAATCCTCTTCATTCGGTGTTTTTTCTGGTATTGGAAGTACCCTGTCAATCTCTTTTTGGTTAAGAATTTTCTGAAGAAAAAAACCTATTTCTTCTAGTTCTTCTCGAGGAAATTGACCACTTGATATCCATTCCTCATATTGTGTAATGGCGTTATCAAAAGAAGAAAGACCAACATGACATCTTATAATATTTTTAGCAGCAATAGCACGGATAGAATCTATATCTAACAATTTGTCAAGCTGACTCAAGGCCCTTTTAAATTGGCCGAACATGAGTAGAGTAACGGCTTTTTCAAATGCTGTTGAACCGGTTTCTTCCTTTTTTTTTGAAGAAAGTAACTCATTAATTATATTCTGACTTTCAGCCTCCGTTGCTTCAAATTTACGGGCTTTATCTTCCAACTCTTTGAGCTTTTTTAAAACAACATCTAAAACCTTTTGTTTGTTTTGAAGCTGGTCGCTTTGTCGAATTAGTTCTAAAAGCTCATTGATTTTTTTCTTTGCCGCATCAAATAAGCCATGGGAGCAAGATATTTCCACCTCCTTAAAGGTTGTTTTAATATGTTCTTTTATTTCAATCTTCATCATCACTTATAACCGCTTTACTCGCCGGATTCATCTTTGTTTTTCATAGCTTCCATAATCAGGCCCATAAGCTCTGTTTTTATATGCCTGGCTATTTTTTCCTTGGTAATATTCTTGAAGCGGATTTCTGCTTTCTCCATTGCAATTATCTTTAAGGCTGCCTCTTCTCCCTTTAAATTACCGCAAATAGCATCATATGGAATACCTTCTTTGAAATAAAAAATACCTTTTCCTTCGTCTGGCGAGTTAACCTCAAAAAGACATGTTTTTTGCTCTAATTGGATCATCTGCAGAAAACTGGCAACTGATATTCCCTTTATAGTGCCATCCGGAATATCTCGTTCTAAAGCTTGACGAATAGCCTTTGTAAGTTCATCAAGCTGAAAAGGTTTTTGGAAGAAAGAGAAGATGTTATCTGATATTTTTTCCTTTAATTCCGGTGTTGGATAGGCAGTCATGACAATGCAAGGAATGTTGGGGTGTGTATCATTAATATAAGCCAAAAGAGCCATGCCATCTAGCTTGGGCATATGAATATCGGTGATCAGTAAGGAAATGTTTTTATGTTCTAAGATTTTAATACCCTCTACACCGTTATCGGCAAATATGACTTCAAATTCATTTTTGTATTTTCGCAAGCGGATCTGGAGAAGTTTTTGTAACTTGTTGTCGTCTTCTACAATTAAAACTTTATCCATTTTTTATACTATTCCTTTAAAGTTTTACACAATTTCCAACATTTTTTATGGCATCAATAATTTTTACCGTTGTCAGGGTGTTGGCAACATTATGAGCCCTTACGATATGAGCTCCGTGTAAGATAGAAGCGGCAACTGTCGCCTGGGTGCCTGTTTCCACTTCAGGAAGATTAGGATCAATATCTTTGCTTATTTCATCTTTAAGGATATTTCTCAAAAAAGATTTTCTTGAAGGTCCTATGAGTATCGGAACATCTAACATTTCAAATTCATACAGTTTTTGAATTATCAGAAAATTATGTTTAACGGTCTTTCCAAAACCGATTCCAGGGTCGATAATAATTTTAGATCTTGAGATTCCTCTTTTATCTGCCCTATCGATTGCATCTGTAAAAAAATATTTAATTTCACCAATAAGATCTTCATAAACAGGTGAAACCTGCATAGTCTTGGGAGTTCCTTTCATATGCATTAAAATAACAGGCACTTTGTACTTTGCCGCTATATCCGCCATATCAGGATCAAAGCGTAAGGAACTTATATCGTTAATGATGGAAGCACCGGCTTCAATGGCTTGTTTAGCTACGCTTGCTTTTGTTGTATCAATGGAAATGGGGATTGAAACACTTTTTGCGAGTTTTTCAATAACAGGTACAACGCGTTGGGCTTCCTCTTCGGCAGACACCACCTCTGAAAACGGTCTTGAAGATTCTCCTCCTATATCAATTATGTCAGCCCCATCTTTAAAAAGTTTTTCTCCCTGGGCCACGGCGGCACCTTGAGCAAAAAACTTTCCTCCATCCGAAAACGAATCGGGAGTAACGTTTATAATACCCATTATGCAGGTGCGTTTGCCCAATTCGAGGCTGTGAGTATTGCATGAAAGATTAAATGTTTTCATAATAATTCCAGAACTAAATCCCCTACTATGTAAGGGAGAATGGAAAAAACTATGCTGCAGTATTTATTTGTTTGTAAACGTAAACATATCCGACTGAGGCGGACTCGTGTTCGTGAACGAAAGGAGATAGCGCCTCAGTGTTTATACCTGCCCGCTATCGCACTCGCTGTAAAGAGATATGCGGAATTCAAGCACTTGTACTCGGACGAGGCGGGCGGGTCGGTGCCACAATTATTGTTCCATCCCAGTAGACTCTGCATGGCCCCGATAGCGGGATCTACGCTTCGCTCCGATAGGCGGGTATTTGATAATCAATATTTTCACAAGCAATTGAAATCATGCCTCAAAAACCCCATGGTGTCAAGTATATTTGGGCAACAGCCCGAATATAAAGG
>CAZLRK010000316.1:0-3013 GCA_964561845.1 uncultured Desulfobacterales bacterium
CATTTCTTGGATGACGAATATGCTCGTTTAATCCTTATATCGGAATTCCAGTTCTTTTTTACTTGCCTTGACACGCAAGCTTTATACCTCTATACTCACTTGATTTTTAAGTAACAAATGAATCCTTATTAATTCAATTGCTTAGTTAGGTTAGTAGTAACTGCTTAAAAAGTTATGGCAAACACTGTAGTGTCCGACACCTGGTTATCAGTGATCAGTGATCGGTGATCGGTCTTCGGTCAGCGGTGATCAGTGAATGGTAATCGGTTGGTAACGTTCAAAAGTGTGCGCATTGCTTTGTAAGCGGTTAAAATTTGAAAAGGTAATGGATGTTTCCGAATGATTGTTAAATGGATCCCATTTATTGTGAAAACAATTATGCGTACACTTTTTAATGTTATTAATCGGTTATTGGTTGTTATATGACAAAAGAATATTCTATTGAGATTTGCAAAAAGCTTGAGGCAAAGTTCCGTGATGCGAAATTGCACCGACCTATGCGGGTTGCTCGTTATGATGCAGGCGATGAACTTGTTTATGATGTGAGGGAAGTAGCCGGAACGCATATAGGAAAGGTTTGTGTGGTTATTGAGCAGTTTGTGGGCGGAGGGTTTGCCGGACAGGTGTATAAGGTAAAAGTAGTAGATATTAATTCGCAGAGTGGTCCCATTGGCGGACTTAAAAAGGGCGAAACCTATGCCATGAAGATTTTGATTCCGCCATCCGGTTTTTCTCGTCTGTTTCGAAATATGCTTTATTGGGTCGGCTTCCAGGGACCGTTTCAACTTCAGGTAAATCCGATTGCTGCAAGAGCTGGAGCGTTATGGCAAAAATTCATTCGGCGTGGCTCAAAGATTCGATTTGGTGATGAAGGAACGGTTGCAGATATTCATGCAACCTTTGTTGACCATTCATTGGGAAGCTGTGGTGAACTGAGCGAATGGATAAACGGACGTATCTGGAGACTGGAAGTTGATGACCGTCTCGATTTATTGAAACTATGGCGTAGAGGAAAGAAAGTGGATACAAGGTTGCTTGGTTCACCGGAATATCGCACCAAGTATGAATTCATGAACAATTTCGTTAAACTGTTACATGATATGGGAGGGTATGAGTTCGCAAGGCAATATGAATGGAACACGTGCAAAAGTCAACCAAACTGTCTTAAACGAAAAGATACGAAAAATGATCCGTTAAAGGAATTGGTTGCAGTTGATTTTCGAGCAGGCCTTGCACTGTTGCCCTTTTTACCCATGAGCCCCGGGGATTTTATGCTTATTTTAAAAGGGCTTGGGCGTGGAAGCCTTGTACAGTTTGATCGGGGAAGTATAGATAAGCTTGAACGGTTTATCGGCGAGCATAACGAAAATTTTACTGATATGCAGGATATGCTGAATGAATTGAAAACATCTGAGCGTATTTACAGAGATTCGGTTCCTGATATAACGCATAATCACATTAGACTATTTTACAGCAGACGGCTTTGGTCGACCATGTTTAAAAGCGCCGTGAGGGGATGGAAGGTTCAAAATATTGTGGATGATGGGTATACAAATAAGCTTGATCAAAGTAAAATTTTGACATTGTTGTTTTTTTTGATCGGCTTAATACCGTTTTTCGGCACACCTCTTCGCAGAATTATTGCCCGGGCTGATTGGCGCAAACACTACAAAATGATTTTAACAAGCTGGAATTATTTCAAACGCACTCTTCGGGGGCATATAGCAGAAAAAGTCATTGTATGGCACAGGGCAGAAAGAATTGATGAGGCCGCTGCCCTGCAAATAACCGACAAGATTTGGCGCTTTTTGTATCATCTACCTCTGTCGTTGATGCCTGGTGGGTTGCATAAGTTAATAACCGACTGGCAATATGCAAAGGAGCGACTCGATTATTATTTTGTTCGGCCAATTCGACTATACTTTAACCAGGAGGAGAGGGAACAGTGGCTTCGTGAAATGGTGACTGAGGGACAGGAAAATCGTATTTTAAGCGATGAGGACGCCAAAATTATCCTTACACGAATAAAAGAGCCTTTTATTCAGAAGTATCTGAAGAGTCTGGCAGTGCATGTCTGCACTTTGCCGGTGACTCAGGTTGTTTCCGTGCTGGTGGCTATTATTTATATTGCAATGCATCCTGAGATGCCGCGTGGGCAGGCATGGGCAATAGGGCTTGGAATTATCGCCTTGTTTCAGGTTGTGCCCATCTCACCGGGCTCACTGGTTCGGGGGTTTTATGTGCTTTATCTGGTCATTAAGGAACAGAATTTCAGGGACTATAATATAGCGGTGTTTCTAGGATTTTTCAAATATATAGGTTATCTGGCCTTCCCGATTCAGATGACCTATCGTTATCCTGTGCTGGCAAGGTTTATGGCTGGGCACTGGGCAAATGAATCGGTTCACATTGTGCCGGTGTTTGGTGAAAGTGGCGCATTGCTGGAACATTGGGTATTTTGTTTGTTCTATAACTGGCCTTTGACGATACGGCGTCGTGTTCGGAAGCGAATGGAGATACGTGCGCCAATGAAGAAACGGTACTGGCATATTGGTTTGTGTGCACTTGCTGCAACCGCGATATTCGGAATTGTAGATTTTGCTTATTTTAAAAATGTTGGCGAACTCCCTGATCTGAAGAAAATTTGGTGGCTTTCAGTGCTCGCACCTATGCTTTGCGGATCGGTGGTGACTTTGGGCTGCGGCGGAGTCGGATTGGCAAAGCGATTCGTAAGTGCATCTGTTTCCGGCGCCGTTACCGGCATACTTTATACGGTATTGTCCGCAATGATTGTCTCCAATAATGAATTGGCGGCCGGCGAGATTATAACAGATCTCGTGTGGCGAATCTTTGTCTTTTCGATTTTTTCAGCTATCGGTGCGGTAGTTACAGAGCTAAAGCTGGCTGATCCGGATTTGAAGCGATTTTGAGCATGCAAATTAATCACTCTTCAATTACTACGTATAGAAGGCAGTTATGTTGATAGTTTAGATATGTTGCGAGAATTTAGTTC
>CAZLRK010000317.1:0-2982 GCA_964561845.1 uncultured Desulfobacterales bacterium
CGAAATTCGTATTTCGAGTTTTTGACCGAAAACCTGGGTTTTCGGTCAAGCACTATTTAACTGCGTTAAGTTGCCAAAGATGATGGGCACGGAAGGCGTTAACATGTTGTTTTCGGTAAATTTCCCATTCTCAACTTATTTTTTTACCGATTTCAGCTCAAGGCTATTTCCGGTACTTTTTTCCTCAACATCAACGAAAATAGGGTTCCAAAGATACTAATCTGATAGTTTACATCGATGATCGCTGGCTTCACAATATTGAGGATGTGGTTCCTGAAAATATATATGAGGTTCCCATTGGAAAAGGTGATATTAAAAGGAAGGGCAAAGATGTCACCCTAGTTCCCCGTCTCATAAATTCTGCAGCTTAAAATGGCAATTTGAAATATCATACTAAATCATACATTTCTAATCTTGCTATGATCGACGGGGAAATCCGAAATTCGAATATCGAAACTCGAAACAAATTCAAATGACCAAAAATCAAAATTCAAAACAATATGACCTGGAAGATCGTACTTTAAAATTTGCAAAGAATGTCAGGTCGTTTGTAAAGAAATTGCGTAAAACAATAGGGAATATTGAAGATGGAAAGCAGTTGATTAGGGCATCAGGATCTGTGGGAGCGAACTATATTGAAGCCAATGAGTCTCTTAGTAAAAAAGACTTTATAATGAGAATTAAAATAAGTCGGAAAGAGGCCAAAGAAAGCCGGTATTGGCTAAGGTTAATAGATACGAATGATGATCAAGAAATGGAAAAAGACAGAAATGCTTTAATCAAGGAGGCAACTGAATTAATGAATATTTTTGGGGCCATATTACGGAAGAGTCAATGAAGTTTTGATCATTTGAATTTCTGAATTTCGGATTTGTTTCGGATTTCGTGTTTCGATATTCGAATTTTTGAGGGTAATTCCTGAAATTTGGGAACATAATAAATTGCCAAAATCGAACACAGAACTTTTGAGACACTACACTAGTGACAGATGACGGAAGGTTTAATGCCATGAAACCTTCAGATATTTTTAAATGTAAAAAATGCGGTGATTGCTGCAAAGGGTATGGAGGAACTTTTGTAACCGATAAAGATATTAAAGTTATTGCCGGTTATATAGATACAGATCCCAAGCTTTTTGTTGCCGATTTTTGCCGGATTTCAGGTGGAAAACCGATTCTGGCCCAGGGCAAGGACGGTTTTTGTATATTCTGGAATAAGTTATGCACAATTAACCCGGTAAAGCCACGTATGTGCAGAGAATGGCCGTTTATAAAAAGCTTACTGGTCGATATCAACAATTGGCATATTATGGCCGGATTATGTCCCGGTATTCGAGATGATGTTCCAGATAGTCTGGTGGAAGAATGTGTGAGGAGAGAACTAATCTAGTTCCCATTTATTCGTATCTGTCAGCTTGTAAATATTGTTTTCTTTCCTGTCTGAAATTACTCTGAGGACGATATTCCTTTTTTCAAGGTCTTTTAAACCTTCGGTTAATGCTTCTGTTGTACTGGTCCAAATTTCAAGAAGATTCTTTGTTGAGATAGTTGTATCAGTGTCTGCAAGACTGCAGCACAACATGTATACTGAAACAGCTTCCAAGGAAAGACCCATGTTAAATATCTTCTGGTCCATGACAGTTTTTTTATTTTGTGAATTCATTTGATGTTACTCCGAAAGAGAGTTTATACTGGTTGCCATAAATATGTTCCGTGACCAGCGTCTAAACTTCCGAGCTAATCGTGGGTACAATTTGAAGCGTTCTACGGCTTGCTGCGCTAAAATTAAAGAACTCGACCTCGCTACGCTCGGGACTCAAACAGCTTCAATTTTTACGCTCCGCTTCGCCAAGAACGCTTAATCAAATGTCCCCAAATTGATTAGCTCGGAAGCTCAGACGCTGCATACATTCTTTGAAACGAAACGTTATTTTGACAAACATTATAATGAACAAATCAAACTTGAGAAAAGCGGGTTAATAGCTGAATTTTTATAAAAAATCAACAAAAATAATTTGGTCGAATTTCTATGATTGGAATATTTGATTCAGGAATAGGCGGTCTTACGGTTGTGAGGGCCATTATGGAGCACCTGCCGGGTTATGATATTATCTACCTTGGAGATACTGCCCGGACACCGTACGGAAGCAAGAGTCCTAAAACAGTTATTGGTTATTCTCTTGAAAATACAGATTTTCTTTTTAAAAAAGGTGCAAAGATTGTTGTAACGGCATGCAATACTGCTTCAAGTGTTGCAATGGAAAGTATGACTGAAAGATTTGATATGCCTATATTTGAGGTCATTACGCCGGCCGTAGAGTGTTCAATTAAAACTTCAAAGAAGTTAAGGATAGGAGTTATTGGAACACGTGCAACAATAAACAGCGGTATCTATGAAAAAAAGATACACCGGATGAATTCTAAGGCAAAGGTCTATTCAGTTGCATGTCCGCTATTGGTTCCATTAGTGGAAGAAGGATGGGTTAAGAAGCCGGAAACAGCGATGATAGTTAAAAAATATTTACATCCTTTGAAAACCAGGCAGATAGATACGCTTATTCTGGGCTGTACCCATTATCCGCATTTAAAAAATATTATTCAGAAAAAGATTGGGAAAGGTGTAAATATCATAGACTCTTCTGTAGCCGTTGCAGGAAAAGTAAAGGATTTTTTTAAAAAGCATCCGGAAGTTTGCAATCAGATTAGTAAAAAAGGTGAGTATAGATTTTTTGTGTCAGATATTACTGAGCAGTTTGAAAAAACGGCCAAGACTCTACTAAAAAAAAATGTCCTCCTTGAAGAAGTAAAAATATGAAACCGATTGTAGCAATCGTGGGTCGGCCTAATGTAGGTAAATCGACCCTTTTTAATCGCATTACCGGAACCAAAAATGCCCTGGTTGACGATTCTCCGGGAGTTACAAGGGACCGCAATTATGGGGATGCAAGTTGGGATGATATCGAATTTACGCTTGTCGATACAG
>CAZLRK010000318.1:0-2977 GCA_964561845.1 uncultured Desulfobacterales bacterium
ATAGTCCCAAGCGAGAGATTTAAGGATGCTTATCTTTTGAGTTGCAGTTATCATGCGAGGTATGAATAATGGGGGGCGAAGGATACAATTGTTGATTGGAAAAAATACAAAAGTGTAACCGCCCCGGTTAAATCCGCCTGCGGCTGACCATAAAATATTCCCGGTTGAATGATCTACGAATTCAACGGGATAAATATTTAACGGGGTGAATCGCTAACATATTAAAAGATGAACATCGAACATCGAACGTTCAACATCGAACGTCGAATAATGATGTCGCTTTGCTCCGAGAACTTTGTTTTGTCCAATTAAAGAATATTTTGTATCTCGCAGAGTTCTCAGAGATCACTGAGTTCTTGATCTGAATTTCTGAGCCTCCGGCCCGTGGGGCCTACGCCCCAGAGGGAGGGAAATTCAGATCAAACTGACATCCAGCTACCGCTGGAGATAATCTAATCTGTTGCTATTCAACTGTCGATGGCCTCGGATTCTATTTGCCACGGAAATGGTACTGGGGTGAGATATCATTAGTAAATGTTGATACCTGAGTCTTGCATGAAAATTGATGAGAATCTTTATAATACTGATTTGAAGCGGGTTTAAACAACATCATAGCATCATATATTTTACCCAAATGGTAAATCGGATGATGATCATCATCTTATTTCTCATCAATTTTCACCATAAAGGCGAGCCGGAGGCTTCCATCTGCTGCGTTATTAAGGACTCGTAATAGCAAAACTATGGCTTCGCCCTTAAGTGTCTTGCATATGAAAGCCTCCGACTCGTGCAAAATTCAGGTGATAAATGAATAGAATTATAGTTTGAAATTTTTTGTTATTCTCCGAGATGGAATATGTTGAACGAAGCCTATGTTTTCAGATAAAAAGGCAATGTAATCATCTATGCCTCCTTGCTGACTCAAAATTCTTGCAGCAATGAAAGCCTTTCGCCGCGTAACATCATTTGCATCACGGATCATCTCTTGTTTTTCTTCGTCACTTAATATTGCCGAGCCATTCATCCAACAAATCCTCCTTGTTAAAAATTTTAAAGTATTCCCTGATAAGTTCCAGATCCATTTTATCCTGATGCAAAGCAAGCAATCTTTGGATGTCCGGAGCATCAATAAGGAAACGGTTTTCAGGATCATTAGAAATGGCCTGAATCTTTAGACCGATCAAATCTTCCGGCAGTAAGGTTTTTACCTCATATTCACCCTCAAAAACCACCTTTTTTTGGGCACGCCGCATCATAGCTCTGGTATATTTTCTTCTAACTAAGAGGAAATCAACTTGGCCAAATACTTTAAGAGGTGACAAATAGGATATGATTTCATCACTGCTGAAGTCCTGACGTTCATAGCCAAGCTCTACCATAATTTCATGAATTGTTGCCCTGGATTCTTCAAGAACGAGAAAATCAATATCTTTTGTAAATCTGAATATATTCATCGTACTCAATGCCAACCCACCAGATAAAACAAAATCAATATTCTGTTTATGAAATTTAGCGATCAGTGTTTTTAAAACTTCTTTTAGATTCATAATTATCTCTCACAGAGCTCGCAGAGAACGCTGAGTTCTTGATCTGAATTTCTGAGAGGGAAATTCAGATCAAACTGACATCCAGTTATCGCTGGAGATGTTTCAATCATCATCTGAAGCGTCCTGTCAACGATTCTCTGCGTCTTCCAGTTGCTTGAATATTCTGCAATTGTAATATCTGAAAACTCATTTATTTGAAGCAGATATTGTTCAAGCTCGGAAAGCTTCCTCAGGATCAGTGTTTTATCAACCATTTAGAAACCTTCTTTCAAGGATATTATTTTCAATTTTTGAATAATCAAAATATGTCCTGATGGTCATAGACTCATAAGTATGTCTGACGAACGGGGCATTATCTGCCAGCAAGCGCTTGTTCTGAAGAATTTTCATTCGAAGTGTCAATGGAGCTGTATTTAAAATTACCAGATCTACCTTATCGGTTTTGAGAATGTCGATCAAATCGCCGAGAATCTCCATTCTTTTGCCTGAAAGATCATCTCCTATTAGATAAACCGCAATATCTATATCGCTGAGCAGAGTAACTCTATCTTTTGCAAAACTGCCGAATAAATAAGCAAACTGAATATCTTTTCTTGATTTCAGATAAATTTCAACTTTTGGAATCAGTTTTAAGATATCTTGTTTTATGAGAGTTTTTCTTATCATAGTCAGATGAACGTCCAACATCGAACATCGAACGTCCAACATTGAACGTCGAATGGGGTAAACTTTGTTACAACAGGCAGAGTTTGCAGTCAGGGAAAGTTCTTTTTTTTATATCTCACAGAGTTCGCAGAGGTCACAGAGTTCTTGAGCTGAATCGCTGAGGGGGCGATTCAGCTCAAACTGACATCCAGCTATCGCTGGAGATGTTAACATGATACAATCTATTCTGTTGCTATTCAACTGTCTACAGCCTTGGATTCTATTTGCCACGGAAGTGGCTTAGAATCTTGTCTGATTTTTCCCCTCAAAAAATCAGACAAGCTAAAATATCCATCTGTGATCTCTGCGAGCTCTGTGAGATACCGTACTAGGAAACCTTTGTGCAGGAAGGATCAATAAAATAAATCAGCTTTACAGCAAAGGCTAAAGCCGCGAAGGGTAAAGGGCATGGCGCATGGAGCAGAGAGCAGAGTGTCATGGTTTGTTTCTGAGCTTTATGCTTTTTTTGAATCTTTCGAGGCGTTCCGGGTCCTCGGTGGTTTTTAGATTATGGATGTATTCCAGGAAAAAGGCCACTGTTTGCGCATAGGGCAAAGCGCGGAGGTCAGAAGTCAGAAGTCAGAGATCGGAGCAGAGAGTAAAGATTTGAAAGGGTTATGCTCTGTTTCTTAGTTTTATGCTTTTTTTGAATCTTTCTAAACGCTTTGGATCCTCGGTGGTTTTTAGATTATGGATGTATTCCAGGAAAAACGCCATAAAAACGG
>CAZLRK010000319.1:0-2968 GCA_964561845.1 uncultured Desulfobacterales bacterium
GCATTGCAAAGGAGTTGTTCGATGCGCAAAAAATAGACGGTGTCACCGGCATTGGTGGCTCCACTGGTTCGTTAATGGCTACCGAGGTTATGAGGGCACTACCTTTTGGTATCCCTAAATTGATGATTTCCTCTACCGCTGCATTACCCGGCCTTTCCACCCGATATATAGGAACCGGCGATATAGCCCTTTTTCATTCTGTTATTGAAATATCAGGCATTTCAGATCCCCTGAAGAATGTGATGGACAGAGCAGCAAGCGCCATAGCCGGCATGGTTCAGGGCAATGTTACACCACCTAAAGCTGATAAGGTAAAAGCCATTGCCATGACCATGCTCGGTCCTTGTGAAAAATGCGCCAGTTCGGTCAGAATCTCCCTTGAAAAAAAAGGATACCAGGTCATTGGCTTTTCCGCAGCCGGCATTGGTGATAAGGCCATGGAAGATATGATATCACAAGGCCTTTTTCATGGTATCATTGATCTTGCTCCGGGAGGAGTCGGGGAGCATCTCTTCGGCTTTATGAGAGACGCCGGCCCCAATAGATTGGAGTCTGCGGGAAATGCCGGAATTCCTCAAATTATCTCAACATGCAGTGTCAACCACATCACGCCTTCCAAATCAAGATATAAACCGGAATATCACCACCGACGCAAATATGATCTTGATAAATATCGATCCTGGCTACGCATCTCGCCTGATGAATTAAAGGAAGTTGCTGTTGCTTTTGCAGAGAAGTTGAACAAATCAAAGGGAACTGTAAAAATTATCATACCTCTTAAAGGTTGGTCTTCAGTAGATATCCCTGATAACCCAACTTATGATTCCGATGAAGACCAGATATTCACTGAAAAACTTCGTGAACATTTGAAACCGGAGATTGAAATCCTCGAAGTTGATGCCAACATGGAAGACCCGGAGTTTGCCCATGCAGTTACTAAATTAGCATTAGATATATTGTAACCGTTCAGGGGTTCAAAATCAAAGATGTTATCCCTAATTGAGTCGATACTCAATTAGGTGTTATTCGTTATTTGTTAATGGTTATTGGTTTTAAGTTAAGGATAAAAAAATTATACTCTTTTGATATAATTGCAAAATATTACTTTATATTCATTCGAATAACGAATAACAAATAACTTTCATATGTGAACCCCGAACCCGCGAACGGTTATGAATTAATGACCATGGACTTTATAGTCAAAACAAATGAAGGTGCATACAATCTTGAGGCAAATGTCAGGTTAATCGGCAAAGATTTGCTTATAGCTATTTGGGGAGGTGAGAAGCCGCACATTGGGGCCGTATCCGTGGCACAGCCTCGCCCCAGCCTGAAAGATCCCAATATCACAAGCGCCACAGCCTCTGTAATTTGTTTACTTAGTCACAAAGAGGATGAACTGGCAAAGGCTGCTTCAGAAATACTGTCCGCAACATTGAAAACGACGGTTGTTGTCACCGCAGGCATTCACTGGGACAACCTTGGCAAAGCAGGCATTCAACAAGTTATTCAAAACAGTGAAATACTAGTAGATCTTATCCTGGAAAAAATCGCTTCAACATTTCCAGACCTTTTAAATAAAAACAGGTAACATAGCAGTTACTAAATACATTCATTCTTAAATACGGTAACGTATTATATTTTCACCGCCCATTCGCTTCGCTCATTCGAGGCACAGAGTTCGCGGAGAAAGATTTTCTTATTCCTTTTCGCTGAGAAGGGCGAAAAGGAATAAACCAACGCCCTTCGGGCAAAATGTGCATGGGAGCCGATTGCCGGAGGCATGATGGTTTTCGTTTGTCGGTGTCCTTGCCATGCCATAGCCTAGCGACGGCAGGTCAGCAACAAACGAAAAATACCAAATTCCTCTGCGTTCTCCGCGGCTCTGCGGTGAATAATGGGAGTAAAAAGGAAATTATGCCAAAACAAATCGTAATAGGAATAACCGGTGCAAGCGGTGTAATCTATGGTGTCAGGATTCTCAGCCTTCTTAAAGATACGGACTATGAAACCCATCTTATCGTATCAGAGGCAGGAAAAATAAATATCGAGATTGAAACAAAATATAAGGCCGCTGAAGTGGCTTCTATGGCCACCCATATTTACGATCACAAAGATATGACAGCAGCCCTCGCAAGCGGATCGTTCTTGACCGATGGAATGGTAGTGGCCCCATGTACTATCAAGACCTTATCCGGAATCGCAAACTCTTACACGGAAAATCTTCTTGTTAGAGCTGCAGACGTAACCTTGAAAGAAAAGCGAAAGCTTGTTCTCATAGTGAGGGAAACTCCTCTTCATAAAGGACATCTCCGGCTTATGAGCATGGCTGCAGATATGGGTGCACATATTTTACCCCCTGTACCATCATTTTATCACCAGCCAAAAACTATAGATGATATTATAGATCAGACTATCGGAAAGGTGTTTGACTATCTTGGCATAAAGCACGATTTATTCAGGAGGTGGGGGGGGGTGACCGGTGGTCGGTGACCAGGTGATCGGTTATCAGTGTTCGGTGACCGGTAGTGATCAGGTGATCGGTGATCAAGTGATAGGTTATCGGTAATCAGTTATCAGTGATCGGTTATTTGCAATTTTGATGATTTAGTAATAAGTCTAATTTATTCCCGACTTGCGGGATTTGGTGTTTAGTATATGGAATTATTTCGTAATCATAATCTAATAGATTCTAATATTTAAGAATGAAACCTTTGGAAAATGCTCAATTTTGTTCAAGTTCAAGGCAGGCAAAAATTTTAACCACAGGCATACATTGAGTATTTCGAGGATTAAAATTTTTGCCTAACACAGAAATTGGACAAAAGGGGGCGTTTTGCAAAGGTTTCAACCGGTCACCGGGTCGCCGATGCCTGTGCGTCTTCGCTCTCTAGGGCCCTTCCCTCCTCCAGACCTCCAGTCTCTGGGCTCCATAATCTCTTCCAAAAGGTGAAGTTTGCTTTGCTTT
>CAZLRK010000320.1:0-2959 GCA_964561845.1 uncultured Desulfobacterales bacterium
GTTATACATTTAAAGGAAGAGACCAAAATGATGTTGCAAAAAATCCTAATGATTTGCCTCCCTTTATTCTTAGTTTCATGTGCATCCAATACTGGAATCATTAAAATCGGAGAAGAAAAATTTTTTATTGCCAAACAGGCAGCAACAGGTTTTCCCGGGACCGGCGGGATTAAAACTGAAGCTCTTAAAGAGGCATCACAATATTGTACATCACAAAGTAAAAATCTGAAGGTCATTGAGTTAAAAGAGAATGAAGGACCATACATATTGGGGAAATATCCAAGAGTTGAACTCACATTCCTCTGTGAATAGTTGCCGCTTGCTCCATGTATAACACCGCAGTCCAGTTGACAGCCGGGGCCGGGGCGTTTTTGTAAGTTTGTTCATGATCGAAAAACGTAGCTTTTTAATATGTTGGTGGAAGCCCCGGCTGCCACTGACCGCAGCGTTATATGTAAAAAAGGAGGTGGTTTATGACAGACCCAGAAAATGAAAGGTCAATGGTTTTAAAAAAACTTGAGAACTTACCAACTTCTTCCAGAACCACTGAGACCATATTGAATATCTTTAAGGCGACCCTTGCGACAGCACCATTTTGTGGCGGCATAGCCTCTCTCATTACCGATTATATTCCATCGGCGCGATTTCAAAGACTTGAAAAGTTTGCTGAACAGATTGCGGAAGATCTTTTGAAACTGTCAGATCATGTTAATGAATCGTATATTCAAACCGATGATTTCGCATATTTATTCGAAAAATCATTCCGGGGTGTTGCTGAGAATCCGCAACCAGAGAAAATAAATGCTTTCAGAGGGATTCTGATTAATTCTGCAGTGCGTAGCGATTACTCAGAAGAAGAAAAAGAATATTTCATAACTCTTGTAAACACTCTGTCCGCATTACATGTAAGAATGATACGGTTTATGGCTTATCCAAAGAAATATTTAGGGGATTCGGGTATTCCGGAGAATCAAATTACCGGAGGGTTTTCCAGCTTTTTTCCTGTAGCGATCCCAGGCGTGAATTTGGCTGTTATAGAATCTGCTTTTGGTGATTTATACCAGTATGGCTTGATAAATACTGATAAATCGATTTTTAAAACAACGACTTCTGGGCAGGGATTACACCTTTTGGGGAATAGAGTATCAGAATTGGGCAGGAGATTTATTCAGTTTTGCATATCACCTGCAAAATGAAAACTGGTCAAGCATATAACCTTGCTGCTGCAAGGGACGGCGCAAAATGGCGCGCCGCCCCTGAGCAGCCCGTTATATTTTCTAAGACTGGAGTGTTAATTATGGCTAAATATACTCACGATCAGCGAATCCAGGTGCTGAGTATTTGCTCGGATTACCTGGAAGGCAAGTTGCCCTTCAACTCAGCAGAAAATAAAATTCGTTTTTTGGTACCATCTTATCCAGTTAGGAACTTAAAACAACAAATTAACAGTTTAGAAAAATGTCTTTCGGGAAAGGGGTCCTATGGTTTTGCTTGGCCAGCAACATGGGCAAAGGCACTAATTGAACTTTTTGATAAAAACCCCAAAGTTATTGCGGCATTGCATGAACAACAAGAACTTTACTTTGCCAAAGACCGAAGAAAAAACATGGCTCTTGAAAAATTACTGAACGACCATTGTCTTGAAGACGATCGCTTCGTTAATCGGTTAAAATCGACTGAAGTTTATAAGGAAAATGTTATACGGAGAAAGAATATGATCACCTGGAAGTTTACGCCCTACAATCTTGAGAAGTGGAATGATGCTGAGGAACGGGTAATGTTCGTTGCGTCTGAACCAAACGGTGAAAACCCGAATGGAAATGTTTTTGATATGGGCCATTGGTTTAGAAATGCTGAGCGAAACAACTTCTATAACAACAAGCGGTTCTTTACAAGGTGTGAATATATTCTTCGGGGGATCGCAATGAATCGCAGTAGAGTGAATATATTTGATAATTTCAGGTTTATGGATTTAAAGGCGACACAAGGAGGAAATTACGCGGTCGTTGCTTGCGTACGTGATTATGTAAAAAATAACATGTCGGACGTCGTTAAATACTTTGATTCGTGTGACGAAACTTTTGGTATTTCTCCAAATATTATCGTCTTGCTAGGAAATCCTGCACAGTTTATTTTTACAAAATATATCAGAAGTAAACTATTGAATTCGCGAACTTTGCAATGGGTAGGGATGCCCCACCCGTCCAACGCTGTCGGCTATGAGGGGCTAAAGTTTGCAGCCGGACACATTAGAAGCCACCTTAAGCCTATTAGCGAATTAGCGGAAAAATGGGTGTACCGAAAAGACAATTATAATATTTGGAAACCAATCGTATAACATCACGCTGGTGAAGGACCGGGAAAAACTGTGGCGTTTTTGAATTTCCGTAAATGGTTTCAACTCAGGGGCATTATCTATTGCCGTGCGGAATCGTTTCCCGGCCCCACAGCTCAGCGTTATGCATGGTGATTAATGTATGATTTCAAAAAATTTAAAAGCTTATTGCAAAGATATTGATGAATGGCCGGATAGTTGGAAAATTGATAAAACTGACATCGTAACTGGGGAGAAGATTCTACATTCAGTATTCATCCCCTATTTAGAGTTTCTAATTTCAAAAAAGCTGACAAAGAGAACAATAAAAAGGCATATCGATAACATATGGTTGCTTGGCGGAGAAATTATTGGACGAGTTAACATGGATGCATCTTTAAGAGAAAAAGATGGTCTATCACTCGTAAAGGAATTTGTTGATGACTCTGGTGGACCTTATTCGAGGCATCTACATTCAGAAACAGAAATGGATACTTTTGATAGTTCGTGCAGAAAACTTTATAAATTCCTAAAATCATTAAATGCATAACCAGCGGCATGCAGTGGACGGGGAAAAGCTGCCGGGTTTTTCGTAAAGGCCATACATGCTTGAAACTCCTTGGCCCGCCACTGATGCCGGGCGTT
>CAZLRK010000321.1:0-2936 GCA_964561845.1 uncultured Desulfobacterales bacterium
CACGACAACCGGGGCCACAACCCGGTGCTCTACCACCTGAGCTACACCCACCATACAGATAGTTTAATTTGAGTCTGACTTATTTACTTAACAGATTGCTTTTCACATTTCAAGTAATTTTATCCAGACTTTTTTAAATGATTGAGAATTTGATGGAAACAAGTAGTTGACCAACAGGGCCTTCTATTATAGTATTATGAAAAATTGCAAATAAATTTGGCATTATACTATGACACGATTTCATATTTTTATAATTAGAGCCATCCTTGGAGCTGTTTTTGCCGTTATCATGACACGTTTATACTATGGTAAAGTAAATCCTATCGCTGTTATCGGGCTTGGCATTTTCATGGTGGGGATGGCATATGTCTTGGAGTATTTTAGAAATAGATAATACATATAAAGGTAGCTTACATTGAAACAGATTATCCTCGGAACGGCCGGACATATAGATCACGGAAAGACCTCTCTTATCAAGGCGGTTACCGGTATAGATACGGATCGGTTAAAAGAAGAAAAGCTTCGCGGGATTACCATTGAGCTAGGATTCGCCTCCATTGACCTGCCGAGTGGTCAACATCTTGGAATTGTTGATGTTCCAGGCCATGAAAAGTTTATAAAAAATATGGTTGCCGGCGCAACCGGAATTGATATTGTCGCCATGGTCATTGCCGCAGACGAAGGGGTAATGCCTCAGACCAGGGAACATATGGAGATATGCTCCCTTTTAGGTATAGAACATGGCTTTGTTGTTCTCACCAAGATTGACCTTGTAGATGAAGAGTGGCTGGAATTGGTAACGGAAGATATCCGGGATTTCACTATCGGAACATTCCTGGAAGATGCACCGATATTACCTGTCTCTTCAGTTTCCCAACAAGGCGTTCCTGAATTTATCAAAGCCCTTGACGAATTGGCTCACTCGGTGCCTGCCCGTTCCCCTTCAAGTCTTTTCCGCCTTCCTGTAGACAGGGTTTTTAGTATGAAGGGGTTTGGCACGGTTATTACAGGGACGTTGATTTCCGGAAGTGTTAAGACGGGAGATACGGTAATGCTTTATCCTTCTTGTATTACATCAAAAGTTCGGGGAATCCAGGTTCATAATCAGAGCGTCGAAGAGGCAAATTCAGGTATGCGTACGGCAATAAATTTACAGGGACTTGAAAAAACGTCTGTAAATCGCGGTGAAGTTTTATCCCATCCAAACGCTTTGGCGCCAAGCTATATGGTAGATATATTTTTTAACTTTCTTGATAGCAATAAAAAACCTGTAAAAAACCGTACACGTGTTCGGTTTCATACGGGAACCGGTGAAGTCCTTGGAAATCTGGCATTGATAGACAGAGAAAAAATTCTACCTGGAGAAACAAGCGCATCGCAGATCCGTCTCGATTCTCCCGTGGCCATTGTAAAGGGTGACAGGTTCGTTATACGGAGTTATTCCCCTGTGCGCACTATTGGCGGCGGTCAGGTCTTGAACCCTATTCCCCAAAAACATAAGCGGTTTAAGCCTGAAATTGTCCAAGGATTAAAAGGTATCGTTGACAACTCCGCCGAAGAAACCATTTCCTATCATGTTCATGAATCCGGGTATAAGGGTGTTTCCTTTGCTCACCTTAGAATAATGACCAATCTTAATGAAAAACAACTTAATAATAAAATTGAAGGGCTTCTTTCAACAAAAGTTTTAGTCCTAATTAACAGGGAAAAACGTATTTATATCCACAATAACAATCTTGAAAAACTTAAGGAAAAAACTTCTGATTTTCTGAATAAATATCACAAAAAAAACCCCCTTAAAGGGGGCATGCCAAAAGAAGAACTAAAATCCAAATTTCCGCCAATAATGAGTACAAAACTCTTCGGTCTTATTCTTAACCAAATGGTAAAAGATAAAAAAATTGTTCAAGAAGAAGATACTATCCGCCTTGAAAGGCATAAGGTTCACCTTGAAGTTGGTCAGGCTGATATTCGAGAAAAAATATTAGATACGTATCTTAAAAACGGACTTCAACCGCCATATTTCAAAGAGCTGAGTAATAGGCTTGATATTGATGCGAAAAAAGCAAAAGATGTCCTCATGCTCCTGGTTGATGAAGGACTGATTATCAAGACAAAAGAAGATCTCTATTTTCATTTCCAAGCAGTTAATGATTTAAAAAACCGGCTTGTAACTTTTCTTAAATCTCATGGTGAAATCACAACTCCAAAGTTTAAGGAAATGGCCGGCGCATCACGAAAATATGTAATACCATTAATAGAATATTTCGATTCAAAAAATGTGACAATACGTATTGGTGATATACGAAAGCTTAGGGCTCAGACAAAAATAACTTAACATTTTTGTATCTCACCTTCATGCTATCGTGCGCTTGTTACGTGCACTTGAAACCCCTGTAGACCGCCGTATCCAAATTGTACTATTATGAAAACCTATAAACGAAAGGCTATAATATTTGCTGTATGTATCGTCACCGTTGCCTTTATTGCATCATTTGTTCTCGTACAAGTTAAAGATCGAACCTATTTCCATAGCCCCTCTTACTCACCAAAAGAGGACAAAGACTCAACAGTACTGGTTGTCTACTATTCCCGTTCGGGGAACACGGAAGCAATGGCCCGGGAAATTGCAAGGAAGTTCAACGCCGACATCGTAAAGATTGAAGCCAAAAGATACTCTTTGGACTATCAGGGTTGGCGCTATGCTGCAAGCGACGCTGATGATAAAGTAACTATGGTTCAAATATCGCCGGAAATTGTTGATATGAGAAAATATCGACTGATCTTTATTGGTTCCCCGATCTGGTGGTATCGTCCTGCACCACCATTGTGGACTTTCGTTGAAAAAAACGAATTCAAAGAAAAGAAGGTAGTTATATTCAACCCACTTTCCGCACATAAAAAATTGACTTTTTACGACTTTTTCAATTGTAAAT
>CAZLRK010000322.1:0-2899 GCA_964561845.1 uncultured Desulfobacterales bacterium
TATTCTTATAACATGCTTTTCGGAGTGTCCACTTTAACTATACCACTTCAAGTTTAATATTTCGAACTGTTGTTAGTAATGTGCGAATAACCACAGGAACGTGGGCTAAACTGGTCGGGTCCAAAGGTACGTCCTCCAAAACTTCGTCCGCCAGCTTTTCACCAGAATAATCTATTGCCTCTTTTGCGCTAAATATTTTATTATTATGGGCTTGTAAAGATTCCTGGTATAGTTGGGCCTTTTCCCTGTTGGCAGAAAGCTGAAAATGGTACGCGAGGGTCGCGGCTGAAGGCAGTAGGTTTTGTTCGTGGAGGGTTTCATGATAGGCGCCTACCTGTTCATGCAATTCCTTTTTTCGATCGTCGTGGATGGCGTCGTATGTAATGTCTACAATTTGATTGTTAAGAAATCGGATGGTATCATCATTCATCTGAAAATCTGAGCTGATTAAGCCCTTTGATACAGCATAATCGATAAACTCCTGGACACTTGTTTCTTTACTTTTCGAACTACCGGCAAGCATGCTCGTGGAAACACTTTCACCAAACACGGAGGCATGTTCAAGTAACTTCCTGCTCTCTTCGTCCATGGCGGCGATTTTTTTATTGACGATCTCTTGGATAGATTTCGGTAGATAGCCTTCCTCTAAAGGCTTAACAACCCATTGTTGATCTTTTAATGTGATTTTATCATCCTGAACCAGCTTTTGCTGGATCTCATTAATAAAGAGCGGATTACCCTGGGTAATCTTTATTATAATCTTCTCAAAATCCTCCGGCAACTTGATCTTTGGAAATGTACGTTCAAAATGATGGGTTACATCAACAGCAGTCAGAGGGGCGAGTTTCAACCTCTCTATCTTTAGTTCTTCTTGATAGGCATTGACGAACTGTTCCAGAGGACCTTTCTTTCCTTTTACTTTGTCAGTGCGGATATCTACGGAAGTTCCACAAATAAACAAAGGAATGTCTTGACGCTCCATCATTCTGCGAAGCAATAGAAGAGTAGCATCGTCACTGTAATGCAAGTTGTCGATAAGGAAAATAATTGGTTGAGAATCTATAAGCTTAATGATGAAATGGATAAGGGTAGTAAAAATTTGTTCACGCAGTGTCTTTTCATCTTCTGGTTGAGATAGGTCTTCAGGATTTCCAAGTTGAGGTAATATATAGCCAAGATAGTTGTCTTCTTTTGGAGTCAAATCCTCTAAAGCTTTTTTGCCTTTGTCAGGTAGTTGGTTCAATATATCGATCAAAATATTAGTGACCAAATAATATGGACGAAATGCCTCCTGGGGAACCCCTGCTACCATAACCTTCCATATCTTGCTCTTAGCCAGATTTTGCTGTACTCCTCCTAAAAACTGACTCTTGCCCATGCCGTCGGCTCCTTCAATAACAACAAACTGACTCTGTCGTTTACTGAATTTTTTTAATACCTTAACTACCTGGGCGAATAAAGTCTTGCGGCCGGCAAGTGTTACTTGATCTAATTTTTGAGCAGCCGCCTTGGGGATTACTTGCTGTGGAGCTATTTTACCGGCATTGGCAATTCGATCGCGTCCGGATTCCTTTGCGGAATAAAGAGCTAGATCCGCCTGCTTGATGAGATCCTTGGCTTCCTTAGCATCATCAGGAGCTGTGGCTATTCCTATGCTAAGGGTAATATTGAGTTCTATTTTTTTCTTTTAAGTGTAGAGATTCTTCATGGGTCCTTTGAATAATCTGTTCGCCCACTTGCAGCGCTGCTTTTTTATTCGCATCTATGATGAGGATCATGAACTCATCACCAGCATAACGTATGGGCATACCCTGGTTTCCCGAAGCTTCTTTAAACAAGTTGGCCACCCAGATTAAAGCCTCATCGCCGGCATCATGACCGTGAGTGTCATTGATCTGTTTGAAGTAATCCAGATCCATCATAAGTAACGATACAGGCCGGGTCTTTAGAGATTCCCATTCTACCTTGTGCTCTAAGTAACTCATGAGAAAACGGCGATTGTGGATTCCGGTAAGCTCGTCTTCAAATATTAAGCGGGAAGGATCCGTACCGACATGCTTGAGAAAATTTAAGAGATCATCATATTTCATGTTAATTTACGTTTTTTTATTTAAATTTCAATATATTAAGAATTTATAATTTGTGTGCTGCATTCCATCTAACCCTTTATTTTATCAGAATTAAAAATTGTTGTCAATATTTGTGATATTTTTAGACCACTTCAAAGAAACATGGAAAAATTTTATTAACTGTTTGGTATCGTTCAAAAGATTTCCTGTTTGGGAGACAGGTTATTGAAAACTTAAAAATAGAAATCGGGTAGTTTTAGCTTGTTGGTCTAACTGGTGTGAAACTGCATAGTAGGTGACTATTACCCCAATTGAGTAAAAACCAATTGGGAGTTATTTGTTATTTGTTATCAGTTAATCGTTTAAAAGGAATAAAATTTTTTTTATATTTCATCAATCATAATTTATAAAATGAGACGATCTTCAAATTCTAATAACGAATAACTATTAACAATTAACGCCTAATTGAGCATTATTTTCGCTCAATTAGGGTATTATTAAAGCTATGAGGGTAGAGCGGAGTTATTTTTTCGTGGCTCTACCCCCAATTTCTTACTTTTCGATATAAAATTGAAGAGTTCGCAGTACATTGCCATCCGCGTCGAGCACATCTACATGCCATGACCCAATTTCATTTTCCTGAATTTTCTTTGAACTCTTAGTCCGCCAACTCGCAGCGCCGACATTTAATTCCACTCGCGCCTTTTCCGTTTCACCAAAATACCAGACATGGGCAACAGTGGTGGGTGCTTGAGCGCCTACAATCTTAGTAAAGCAATATATAGTGGACCCCAAAAATGAGACAGTTTGTTAAGGTGTGTTTCCAAGAA
>CAZLRK010000323.1:0-2888 GCA_964561845.1 uncultured Desulfobacterales bacterium
GGGTTTCCAGGAAGAAAACTGTTTATGCAAAAAAGATCAGGATCCCTGCCTACAGTCCTGTTCCCTCTCTCTTAACCCCAAGCGCTTTGACAACGTTCTGGAAACCGGTTGCAACAACTGTGGCGACTGCATTGTCGCCTGTAAAAAACGGGGTAAAGCCCTGGGTTTTCAATTCAGAGGTTCAAAGTAAGAATGCCGACTGAAAATAAATTACACAAACCCCAACGACAATTTGACTCCTTCCATAGAATATAGTATCTTATTATTCCCATCGACAAAACAATTCTTAATGAGGTTAAAAATGAAGAATTTTCGGTTTTCGTTACAGGTAAAATTTCTTTTTTGCATTATCCTGATCGTTATCCCAACTCTGGGGGTTATTTTTACCTGGGCCGGCATCCAGAATGAAAAACAGGCTATGGAGCAAATAATGAATCAGGCCCGCATTCTGTCAAAGCAGATTATCCTGACCCGGCAGTGGATTACCGACTGCGGCGGCGTAATGGTATCGGCCAAAAGCGAGGGGGCAAGGGATATCGATTGTTTTTTTGATGATAGAATGGAAACATCCAGAGGATTGTTTCAGCGCTTTACACCTTCAATGGTGACCAAAAAACTCTCACAGTATTCAACCCAGCAGGATCTTTACAGGTTTCGCCTTGCCAGCCTCATTCCCCTGAATCCGGAAAATAGGCCGAATCATTTTGAAAAGGATTCCCTGATAAAGTTCACCAGCGAAGGTCGGACCGAAGCGTTTAAATTCGACATTCATGGCAAGAATCATCATCTTCATTATATCGTGCCCCTTTATCTGGAAAAAGCATGCCTTGAATGCCACCATGCCCAGGAGGTATCTCAAGGCGGCATCAGGGGAGGGCTCAGTATCGTTCTGCCTATCAACGAGATGCAAGCTGCTGTTAAAAACAACAGGATGAAACTGGCTGTTTCAGGAGTGGTTCTAATCTGCCTTGTTACAATAACCCTGTTTTTCATGATGCGTCGTATGGTGATAACGCCGTTAAATGACATAGAAAAGATAACCGCTGAAATAAGCAAAGGCAACCTGGAAGCAAGAGTAAACATAAACACCGGCGATGAGTTCGAAAAGCTTGGATCTGCCTTTAACAACATGGCCGAAAGGATTTCCAAAGGTCGCGATTTCTTAGAAGAAAAGATCACACAGGCAACTAGAGAGTTATCTGAGGCAAATCAAGAACTTCAAAGCCTTGACAAATTAAAATCCGATTTTTTGGCCAACATGTCTCATGAACTACGATCACCATTAACTGTTATTCGGGGCGGTATAGACTATCTTAATAGAACGCTTAAAATAGAGGATAACCGGGGTTATCTGGAAATTATTGATAAGAACCTGGCCCGGCTCATTCGCCTGGTTTCAGATTTGTTTGATTTCACCAAGATCGAGGCAAAAAAGGTAGAGTGGTATTTTGAGGAAGAAAATTTGACATTATTGATTAAAGAGACAATAGAAATCATAAGTCCATTGGCAACTGACAAAAAAATTTCCATCAATTATGAAAATCCCGGTGATGTCATTGTGGAGTTCGACCTGGAACGCATGGAACAAGTAATGGTCAACCTCATGGATAATGCCATAAAATTTTCTGATTGGGAAACGGAAATTAAAATAAAACTCGAAGAAGACGAGAAAGACGTAACTGTGTCGGTCAAAGACCTTGGGATCGGGATCCCGGAGAAAAATCTTTTAACTATATTTGATAAGTTTTCAACAGTGCCTTCGGGAAGCCAAAGCAAGACCGAGGGAACCGGCCTTGGGCTTGCCATCTGTAAAGCAATTGTTGAGGCACATGGCGGCAAGATATGGGCGGAAAGCGTAAAAGGCGTGTCAAGCACTTTCTTTTTTACACTTCCCAACCCTGATAAACCGGAAAGATAGCCACAAAGGCACCAAGACACAAATAATAAATGTTTATTTTAATTAAACTTCGTGTCTTGGTGTCTTGGTGGCGAAAATATTTTGATAGATAAATCCTTCGCAAATATGATGCGATTTTGATAGATAGGTACTAAAAAGAGGCAATAAAAATAGTACTATTCTCATTGTAAATTTTACTTTACCATGGGCCGCTATTTAATGCGTTTGATCAACCTGCTCAATGGTTTCAGTTACAACTTTAACATTATGGTAACATCAAAATGTGATAATATATACTTATCAAAGGAGGCGTTATGTATTTACCAAAGACATATGAGAACTTTTCTGAACAATTTCCGGAAGTTTTAAAGAACTATAAGGAATTAGGCAAATCTTGTCGAGATACAGGTCCTTTAGAAGCAAAATATCAGGATCTTATAAAACTTGGCATTGCGATAGGCGCCAATTCAAGGGGTGCGGTAATGTCATCCGTTAGAAAAGCATTAGCTTCCGGGGCTACGCAGGAAGAGATTACACAGGCAGTTCTTTTGTCTCTTACTACTACTGGTTTTCCAAATATGATTGCTGCGCTGGGCTGGATCAACGAGGTGTTTGATAAACAAAAATAATGGATTCTATTTATAAAATTATAAAGAAATTCAAATTGACTACTTGACCATCCCGACGGTTTTAATACATTTTCTAAATGTTAAAGGGGGAAGAATCACCTGACTTTGTGTTTGCAACAAAATTGGATAACACCGTTGCCATTTTTTTTGTCATGTGTTATGTTAAATTTAACATAAGCCTCGGCGATTGACGATTGGGGAAACAATGCAAGATTTTGAAACACTTTTGAGAGGTTCCGCAGAGGCCCATGGCCATCTTTGCCCCGGGCAGGTGATCGGTGTGCGTATGGCCATGCTGGGTTGTGAGCTGATTGGGCTGGATGATCCACAAAACTTGCCTCAGATTAAAAATATTATCGTAT
>CAZLRK010000324.1:0-2878 GCA_964561845.1 uncultured Desulfobacterales bacterium
TGCCCTCAAAAAAGGGACTTCTTATCACCTCACCTCACCTCACCTCACCTCACCTATCACCTCACCTCACCGAAAAAGCATATTGAATGAGGCTGAAAAAATGAATAGTTCAGACTTTGAAAATGCATGGCTTAACAAGGATAAATCAAACAAAAAACTTTCGCGAAGCTCTTTTCTTAAAAGATTTCTTATTGACATTAAAGATCTTTTTCTGTTGATAAAAGATTGCATAAACGGAAGGTACAGACAGTTACCTTTTTGGATGATAGCCGCAATTGCATGTGCATTGATTTATATAATAAATCCACTGGATCTTCTGCCTGATGTAATACCAATCCTTGGACTGATCGATGATGTGCTTGTTCTCTTTTTATGTATCTCATTACTTCGGATGGATCTGAATAAATATAGAAGATGGAAAAACAGGAAAAGAACATCCCGATGACACTTAAATAATAATAATAGTAATAATTGAAGCTGTACAGGCAAAAACGCAGGGAGTCTCAATGAAAGAATAGTATAGTTAGCTATTATATTATTATGTTGTATTGTTTTTGTATTAGAATCCGCTATCATTCTTATTGATACTTATATTAAATCAGCAACTTTGTAAAGGAGTTTTTATATGAATAGAATTTCAAAGCTGGATCAGTTTACCTGGACAATGAGTTTTGTGGGAACCGGTATTGGTGCCGGAATTCTTTTTTTACCATTGCAGGCCGGAGTAGGGGGAGTTATATGTTTTTTAGTATCAGCAGTAGTTGCGTTCTTTTTTTCAATCATTTCACATAAAATCTTCGCAAAACTTACAGTAGAAAGTGCTGAACCCAGAGATTATTCGATGATAGTAAGAAGGTGTCTCGGCCGAAATTATTCAATTATCGTTACAATTTTCTTTTTCATTTTAGTTCTTGGTTATCTTGCTGTTTATATTATCGGCTTGAATGTTGGAATAGGTCACTTCTTGCATACCTGCGGCGCGCCGGATAATCTGGAAAAATCATTTTGGTTTATTCTTTCAATAGTTGTAGTATTGATTATAATTGTTTCTGCCAATCCCAGGTTGATAGTGAAGATTATGGGCTTTGTAACATTTCCGTTGATTGTGATGCTTACGTGTCTTTCAGTGTATTTAATGCGGTATTGGGATACTTCTTTTTTAACAGTTGTTCCATCCGGGAAAGTTTTTGTTACAGGCTTCCTTTTTAATATACCTTTGCTGATATTTGCAGTAATGTTTTTTCCTCCAATCACATCCATGGTGCGTACTTATAGGAGTAAATTGAAATCTATGGAACATGTAGGACGCGAATCTTTCAAAACACTTATGTATACTCAGTTTATATTGCTGGGGTTTATTACTTTTTTCACAATATCGAGTTTGCTGGCATCTACACCGGAGGCCCTGCATGAGGGAATGCTGAAAAATTTGTCTATAATGAATGTTCTTGCCAATATTCACAAGGAGCCTATATTGCGGTATGTTGGGCCTATTGTTGCAATATGTGCTATTCTTACTTCATTTCTAGGATATTACTTTGGAGCAAAAGAGTGTGCTCGTAATCTTATCAGAGCTTTTCTGGTATTAAAAATGGGAGCGGGAGCAGGTAAAACAATGGAATGTAATCAAATTGTTAATTCACAAAAAGTCTTATATGCCATAAATATTTCAATTGGAGTCTTTTTAGTTCTTGTTGCTGTAATGAACTTTAATGTAGAAACAGTGCTTGGAATAATATGTGGTCCGATTATTGCCTTGATTTTATATATTACGCCATTTCTAGTATTGAGCGTTAGTCCTGTGTATAAACGTTACAGAGGTCTATATTACTGGAGTTTAATAGTCGGTGGAATCCTGGTTGTTTCCGCATATCCCGTTGGTTTATTTCTGGCTAAATATTTGACGTAGTTTCAAAGTAAATGACATTGTAGGGGAGAGAGTTGCTTGCTCACATAAGAGTAGCAGACATAGGAAAAATTATAAAAAAATAACACATACAAGAGGTAAAACACAAAATATTGTCTGTGATATATCACAGGAAATGTTTAAAAAGTAAAGCTATGTTGTTTGAAGAGTAAATACTCTTTTTGCAGGAACATACAACGGTATTTCAAAATCTATTGATGGGGGAAAAACATGGGCGAGAATAGGGATCAAAGGAGTTGAAAATCTTAAACAAGATGATGCTTGGGATGCTTGGGATAATAACGTGGATGGAATGATCCCTCCAGAGCAATGGCCATACACAATAGAAATTGATTC
The DNA here is from genome assembly GCA_964561845.1 of uncultured Desulfobacterales bacterium. Classification (GTDB taxonomy): domain Bacteria; phylum Desulfobacterota; class Desulfobacteria; order Desulfobacterales; family JAUVVS01; genus JAUVVS01. The sequence goes on from CAZLRK010000324.1 coordinate 2,264, forward strand.
TAATAACCAAGATATAATGTATCTCTCAACAAAAAACGGAAGAAATAAAGGGTTTTGTAATAGAAATTGTATAAATGATAATTGTGATAGACAAAACTTTTGTGGTATTGTGATGAAATCTATAGACGGAGGAGAAACATGGTTCGAAATTATGAATGGGCTTGATTGGGGCAATGAATTTTACAACTTAATAATTTACCCATTAAATCACAATGTCTTATTTTTAAGTACTAATTATGGGGTTTACTTGAGTAGGAATCAAGGTAAAAATTGGGAACTTATGGTTGAAGGTATTCCAAATAGGCATAATCAAGCAAGAGACAATGTTGCCGATAATTTGGCCCTTACATCTGACAATAAATATTTGATATTGGGGTTAAAAAATAACGGGCTTTGGAAAGCAAATTTAAACAACTTAGATTTAATCTAACTCTTCCTTATAAATCTTCAAAACTTCTTTTTTTATTTTAGAAGGCATTGTTATGTTCTTTTTAATGGAAAAATACTTTTTCCTTAATTCATCTTCTCTTGCAACAGCTTCTTTTAGAAGATATTTCTTAAATATCATATGCGCTATCAAAAAAGATCCAATCTTTTCCAGAAAACGTAACACAT
>CAZLRK010000325.1:0-2809 GCA_964561845.1 uncultured Desulfobacterales bacterium
CCCAGGCCCTGGTCGCTGATTTCAATATCATCCCAGGATGTCTGCATCTGCTTTAACATCCTGGCTTTTTGGGACTGCTCCAGTTTGTCATCTTCAATACGCGCCTTTAAGTCAGCCGTGAAATGCTTGTCTATTTCCGAGCCGGCCAGTTTCATCACCGTCATGCGATTTTCAATACGGTCTTGCAAATTCAAATAGCTGTTAATATTATCCGAGGGCCAGAAATTGACGCCATATATGGTGTCATTCATAGAAGCCAGGCGGTCGATTCGGCCCATTCTCTGAATAACCCTGACAGGATTCCAGTGGATGTCGTAGTTGATGACATAGTCACAATCCTGCAAGTTTTGGCCTTCACTCAAACAGTCGGTGGTAATCAATATGTCAAACGGGTTGTTCAATTGTTTTTCGATATACGGATAGGACTCGCAAACCCATTCTTTCCATTTTTCATAATTTTTAAAAGCTGATAAGTTGTCCTGCACGCTAAATGCCTTCCACTCCTTTTCCATGTATAGCTTGGTATAAGGTCCAAAGCGCTCCAGAATAGGTTCGAATTTTAAATGGCTGTGATCCGAGTCATCGGTTTTCGACTCATCACCGCTAACAACAGCTAATCTTTCGAACCCCCTTGCTTTAAGCTGTTCAAAAAGATAAAAGGCCGTATCTTTAAAAACTGTAAAAATGATGACTTTTTGATTATTGTTGTTATTTTCGCTTTTGCGCTTTTCGTTGATTTTTGAAATCAATACTTCCAGTTTGTCATCTTTACTCTTATGGTTGTTTTTCTTTATAAGCTCCTTGTTTATGGTTTCTTTAAAGCGGTAAAGGTTAGAACAAAGACTGTCAAGACTGGCAATATCTTTTTTAAGATCTTGTTTGTAGGCTTCAAGGTTACCGGCGTGGTCGATTTCAGACAGTTTGACCTTGCGCTTTTTTCCTAATGTGAACTCATCTAAATCCGTTTCCTCGTCCATTTCAAACAGTTCGTTTTGAGAGTTGTCATCGATGGTATCATCTTCCTTCAATTCCTGGTACTTGTTGATTCTGCTCAAAGCGTTTTCATGATGCGCTAGAATTTTTTCAACCGTTGACAAAAAAGAAAACCAGGATGATTCAAGCCGTTTAACCATCAGGATGTACATCATCTTTACCAGGAAGCGATCCCTTTGCTTTTCATCCTGCAAAAGGTCAACATCTTCTTCCTGTTCCACATAGAATGACGGCTGGTAGCCGGATAGCATGGGCGGAAAATTGTCAAACATCTCCTCGAATGTATCGAAGTTACCGATCTGTTTGGGCGTCACAAAAACATTGTCAGGTTTAGTGCGCTTGGGAAACGTCAGATAATCCGCCTGCCCCTCGATCATCCTCCTCGTTCTGGCAACGGTGAGGGAGTCTGTAAGCTTGAAAAAGTTTGAAGGCAATTTTTTGACAAAGTCACCGATGGTTCTTTTGTCTTCACTCAGCCATTCATTAAATGCTTTTTTTGCACTCCGGAAAGTATAATCGATATTGCGTATGCCCAAAATATCGTGAAACCCCTTGGGATCATTTTTTACCATAAGTTTGAACTGGTTTCTGATATCCAACAGGGAATTGTTAATCGGGGTGGCGGAAAGCATTAATACTTTAATATTTTCATTCTTTTTCAGCAGAGTGTCTACCAGATAATTATATCGATTTGATTTAGCGTTTCTAAGATTATGGCTCTCGTCAATAACAAGTAATTTCGGCCGGTCGCTCTGGAAATATTCTTTTATTTTGAGGGCATCCTGGTGGCGCTCCAAGCGGCTGTCCTGCAAGTCCGTATGGAAACGGATAGTATAGTTGAACTGATCATCTTCGAAAATTGAATTTTGCTTGACAAGAAACTTTCTCCAGTTTTGTTCCAGCTTTTTGGGGCACAAAAGAATAATCTCAAAACCCTCAAGCTGAAAAAATTTCATTACTGCCAACGCGCACCAGGTTTTACCCAGCCCAACGGCATCGGCAATAATGGCGCCATTATATTTTTGAAGCATTTTGATTAAGCTTAAAACACCTTTTTGCTGAAACTCATACAAGGCATTGTAAACAACCGTATTTTCAAGTCGGCCGATTTGGCGGTTAAAATTGGGATCTTCTTTATCTGTAACGATCTGTTCGCCAAAAAGCTCGAAAAGTACTTTATAGTATAATTCCCGCGGTGTGTACTGAACAAATATAGTTTCAATCTCTTTTATCAAGTATTCTTTAAAATCTATTTTTTTCCTTTCAACGGTTTTTTTGCCGTGAGCCCTTTTACTTGACCATAAATTTTCGAACCATTCTTTAATCTCATTATAATCTGATTGGGTTCCCTGGCCGATGATGTTTAATTCTACATTATTTGTTTTTTTAAATCCGATTCCTGCTTCCGTCAGGTTTGAGCTGCCCATGATATAATAATGTTCAGGCGCATCTTGGGATGCGCTTTCAAAAATATAGGCCTTGGCATGACAAAAATTGGGTTCAAGAGTTTTAACCTCGACCTTTTTCTGCTTTAAAAAAGACACGGCTTCTTTGGCAAGCGAGCTTAATTTTAAGGCAGCTTCAATTGTTATATTATCGTTTAACAAATCGATAGTACGGACTTTAACATTTTCAGTATGAACGATATCACCAAGCACAAAATTAAACTCTTTAATTTTTTCATTAATTTTATCGGATAGATATGCAAGCGCGCCAATTGTAAAGTATCCGGTTATTAAACTAAATTTTCCTTCTTTAGTATATTTGGCAATCCACTCATAAACTTTAAGATTTGTATTTTTATTATCTAAAATCA
>CAZLRK010000326.1:0-2808 GCA_964561845.1 uncultured Desulfobacterales bacterium
TAAACGTGATCAGTTTTTTTTGGGTCTTCGTTAAAATAGTCTTCATATGACCAGTGCGTTTTTGGGATATCGGTTATTCCATCTTCCCCTTGGAACAGGAGTCGCCAATATTCTTTCAATCCCGAAGATTTTGGAAAGAAACAACCCATGCCGATAATAGCAATAGGCGTACTTTGAATAAATTTCTTTTCATCGGGTTTCATTTTTAATCCTTGTTTTATTTAAATTTAGATTTCGTGTAATATTTTAGCTGTTTGCAAAAAACGCTGTTTCAAAGGTAATTAAATTTTAAACCGTGTAACACTCACTAATACGCTCAGACAGTTACACGATTAAAAATTAAACAACCTTTGAAACTGCTATCTCTAATTGTTTTCACAAGGCTAAATTAATACGATTTTGTTAAATCGTCCCCTACTCAACTATTTAACAATAGCTTTATAATATATAAATAACACATTTTCAAGTATTGACAAGAAAAATTATTGATGTTAAATTGATATAACAACTTAACAAAGGAGGAAGCTTGATAAAATTCTTTACAAATAGAGAACTTTCAAGAATTTTAGCAATAAATCTTGCAAAGTGGAAAAGATGGTCCAGGGAATTTTTGCCGCCGGATCCCCTGGGGGGAATGCAATCCGGATATGCAAGACAGTATAAATTTGACGATGCATTTAAAGTCGCACTAGGTGGTCATTTGGTTGCTGACCTGAAATACACAATTCCTGAAGGAAAAAAAATTCTCCGGGATTTGCATGGTTGGCTGGTAGATATAGGCTTTTTTTTTGACTATGAGGATAATGCAAATCCTCTAAAAGGTGTTCAAAAATTGGTTAAAAAATACAAGATTTTTATTATAAAAGAAAAGGAACCACAAAGTAATAAAAGGAATTTTATCTACAAGGTCAGAGGTACCATTTCTGATGAACCTGTTAATTATAAAGGATTTCAGATAAGAGAAGAGCGATATATAGAAACTTTATTGATACCACAAGGAAAAGAGCCTGTGACCGGCAATAAAAATAGTGGTAAAATGCTGGATATCACGGTATTTTATGATGATTTTTGCAAGAAACTCGGGGGCGGATAAATTAATGTGTATGTTAAAAAAATAACCTAAAACCTCAAACTTAAAACCTCAAACCTCATTTAAGTACTCATATATTTTTGAAAGTTTCATGGGAAAAAACTGTCTAATATCCTCGGGAAGTGAAACACCTTGATTGCGCAAAAAGTTTGTTCGTGTAATCACGGAAGCGCCATAAAGAAGGTTCATTGCAACAGCAACAACCTTTCTGTTTTCCGGATTTTCAAGGAAAGACCCTTTAACCCATTGGTTAAAGGCGCCTATTGCCGGACCACACCATATCTGGTAATCAATTTTTCTTGAAGGTTCTCCGATGTTAGCCCAGCTTGAAGAACGGCCGAGATAGGATCGAAAAATAAGCCCCATTTTGTGTTTTGGGTCTTTTTCTGCATGGAATATCTGCTTTGGATCCCGCTCTTTAAAGAAGTTCTTTGTGTTTTCCCATTCTTCCCGAAAACTGCATCTGAAAAAGTCTCTTTCAAGTATGGCTCTTTCTTTTTCCGGGATTTCTTCCAGATTATTATACCTGCAGTAAAGATCATATAGTTTGCCTGCGCGAAAAGGAAACATTGTTCCGCGTTTTAATACCTGAACCTTTACACCCATTTCAAACATATCGGCAGCTGGCGCCATAGTTACATCGGCTTGTCCGGCTTCCGACAGCATGTAACGAACACTCTCGGATGTACCGGCTTCAATGCAAGACTGATTGACGGACCCTGTAAGAACATAGGCAGCACCCATTGCAAACGCTGCGGCGGTTGAATGAGGGGTGGCGATCCCTCCTGCAAGTCCTACACAAATCGGTTGTTGATATTCATATTTCCGAGCTATTTCGTCACGCAGGGCAAGTATTGTGGGAAATAATGAAATGGCAGGCCTGTTATCGGTATGGCCTCCGGAATCGGCTTCTGCTGTTAAGTCTTCCGCCATTGGTATTTCGCCGGCAAGGATGGCTTCTTCTTTTGTTATCATATTGCCGGCTACAAGTTGTTTAAGTAATTTTTCCGGTGGCGGCGAAAAAAATTTTTTAGCGACTTCAACTCTTGAAACCTTTGCAATAATTTTATTTGGGCAAACTATATTACCCTCTTTATTTCGATGGATTCCCTTTACGCGGTATAGGACAATGGGTGTGGTCAGGTCCATATATGCCGATGCGCTGACCAGACGTATTTCTTCCTTTAAATAAAGATCAACCACCGCAGCCTCAAGATCAGGTTCGTTGGGGCTGTGAATCAGATTAAAACCAAAAGGAATATGATTCAAGCTATGTTTCAATCTGTCTATTGTATCTTTGATTTCATTAATTAAAAGTCCGGCAGATCCAAAGAAACCTATCATTCCCGCTCGTCCTATCTCTTCTACCATTTCAGCGGAAGTAATGCCGTTTGCCATTGCTCCCACGACATAAGCGTAATGAAGATTATGCTTCTTTTTAAAGTGTGGATCTCCTAGATTTTCAGGATGAAGCGGAGGTGCATAAGCACAAAGGGGGTAATGATTAGATTCGAAATGATTTGACGATATGGTATCACAAAGAACAGCTTTCCCATCCCTGCCAATCGCAATGCTGCCATCCAGATTTACCAGAAATAACGGATGGAAAACCCGTAAAACTGAAGTCTTGAGAGCATGATTATCCTTTTCAGGCTCAATATCACCAGGTATCCACCAACCTATTGTTTTATTTTCTTTTGATAACTGTATCATTTTAT
>CAZLRK010000327.1:0-2787 GCA_964561845.1 uncultured Desulfobacterales bacterium
AAAATTTTTGCCTGCCTTGAACTTGAACAAAATTGAGCATTTTTCAAAGGTCTCTATTACCTCGTCTTATAAGTTTCGCATTCTATAATCGGTAACTTATATTACCGATATGCAGACGAATTGTCAAGGTAAATTTCCATTATTTAAAAAAAAGTTAAATTAATATTCTTCAAGATGCTTGATTCTTTCAAGCAATGGCGGATGTGAATAATAGCTTTCGTGTCAAAGCTTGAATTGTGAAAAAATATTTTCATATTGGTTTTTTAAAAGAATAGATCCGTTGTGCCGGTTATTAAGGCCACTGATTTTAAAGTTGAATTTGGGCTCAATACTTTATTTCTAAATAATGTTTAAGAAATCTTTTCCGTACAAGTACTCCCATGGAATCACCGGAACCGCTCCTGCCATATACGGCCTATCACAGGTAGATACACAAACAGGTTTGGCTTTGAGATGATCTTCCATAAAAGATTTCAAACCGGTCAGATTCCCGGATTTGACGGTGGGATAAGATTTAATTTCAACTGCCCACAAGTTATCTGCGGTTTCTATGATCAAATCCACTTCGGCTCCATGGGCAGAGCGCCAATGATATAGCCTATGAGGTTTCTCGGCGTAATGTATCAATCGATAAGTTTCCAGGATAACAAAATGTTCAAAAAGCATCCCATAGGTTGTTGTTCCTTTTACAGACGATGGCGAAATTCTTCCGCTGATGGCATTAATAACTCCTATGTCAAAGAGGTAATATTTGGGATGCCTCGTAAGCCGTTTTCGCACGCTCTTCAGATACGGCTCCAGTCTTAATGCAATAAGCGTATCTTCCAGAATCTGGTAATAGCCTTTTATGGTGTTGCTGCTCACACCGGTATCGCGAGCTATAGTGGAAAAATTTACTATTTTACTGCTCTGGTCTGCGGCAATGTCCAAAAAACGACTAAAAGCACCTATATTTCTCACAATGGCTTCGTCAAGGATTTCTTCTTTGAGGTAGGTTTGTACATAAGTTCTTAGCATCCGAAATGCATCTTTCATCGACTCATTAATTATTGGTGGAAGAGTTCCCCTGGTAATTGCAGAATCAAGATCGAATGTTGAACCAATTTCAATATGTGTGAATGGGAATAGAAAATACTGCCAGGCCCTGCCCGCCAACATATTTACGGAAGCTTTCTTTAGCTTCCGTGCGCTCGATCCTGTAAGAATGAAAAGAATTTTTCGGCCAAATTTCTCAATGAGATAGTGCACCTCATCTAAAAGTTCAGGACATTTCTGGATTTCATCAATAAACACATAAAATTTCTTTTTTTCTTTTACTAAAAATTCGCATTCTGCTCGTAATTGGCCTGGGTTGGTCTTATACTTGAGTAAAACATCACTTTTTAACAGATCAATTTTAATATGCTCTTCTTCGGAAAGTAGATGCCGAACCAGGGTGCTTTTGCCCACCTGTCGCGGAGCAAAGAGAAATATACTATTACTTTTATATGGAATGTTTATAGACCTTGAAATCATATTTCAATTATACCGTGCAAATATGAAGTGTCAACTAAATTTTTTGCAAAATGCCCTCGTTGATCTTTTAAAGAAGAGATTTTCAGGGCAGTCATATAGTTTGCAAGCCAAGAAATTCCTTGACGGAATGGTGTTGAATAAAACTGTTGACATAAGGGGCTGTGATTTAAGGCCGTACAATCGTATCCTTGGTGTTTTATCAGCCAATGGCAATAATACCTAAAATCTGCATAAATTGTTATTGAAAAGGTTTATATGATCTATGATTTCAGAATGTTGTAGCTCAAATCGATGAGTGCAGGGTTTTACCAAAATGAAGACCAATTAAAAAATAAGGAAACCTGTCATTTTCATCAACTTTACGAAACAGCAAGGCATCGCTTTATTACCATCTTTCTTATTTACTATTTTCTTGACATCCTAGATTAAAGTAGCTACTTTAAGGTATAAGTAACCACTTGGAGGTTTTAATTATGGGAATCATAACAGCAAAGCAATTAAAACAAAAAACCGGAGAGGTTATCAAAAGAGTCAAAATGGGCGAACATTTAACAATTACATACCGGGGAAAACCCACTGCCATTATTACTCCTGTAGAATCAAATGAGAAAAAATACTCCGATATATTAAGTCCATTTGATGAAGCATGGAAAAGTATTGAAGAAACGCTTGAAAAGACCAGGCCCGCATTTAAGGGATGGCAGGAGGCAACAAAGTGGGTGCGCAGCAAGAACTTGTCATGATCGATACAAATATTTTCGTTATTGATCTCCGATACAAAAGAGATGTTTATTACAAGAAAAATAAGGAATTTCTGACTGCCATAGCTGAAAATAAAACAGGTTTTACTACTATTATTAACCTGTTGGAGCTTTGTGGAATTCTTTCTTTTAACCTTAACGAAAAGCAGCTCCTTGAGCTTTGGTTATACTTTCAAGATAGGTACAAAGTAGCTGTCCTGCCTGATAATAAGTTAGAGAGCAACTTTCCCGCGATTGGAATAAAGGAATTATTTGATCTGCTTAAGAAAAGAACCTCCTTTGGTGACGCCTTGTTAATTGCGGTCGCCAGAAAGCATATGGCTTTCATTTCTACAATGATAACATGGGACAAAAATCATTTTGAGGGTAAATTTCCCGGCAGTGTTCTTACCCCTGACGAGTTTCTAAAATCATCATCATAAGGGACATCTGATAAGGCGGTTGTGGACGAATTGGTGCCTGCTACGTCCCAGAATAAATGACCCCGAAAATCCCGCAATAGTTTACCCCG
>CAZLRK010000328.1:0-2782 GCA_964561845.1 uncultured Desulfobacterales bacterium
CAAATATGAAAAGTCGAAATTATTGATATTTTTATGTGCGGAAAGTGAGTTATAACTGATCGACAGTGATGTTTTCTTCTTCATAATGGAAATGTTTGAAATCGGACTTTAACCCTTGCAAAGCATTATCTCGCGCAATCTTTACATGATGCATGCTTGCTCCCCAAGCTGCATCTGCATCGCGCTGTTCTATGGCTTCAACAATTCTCCGTATCTCGGCGACACTCTTAGAAGGCCTTCCACTTTCAGAGAGAGAAGTTCTGCGCAAGAAAGCTATTCGTGCGGTTATCGACCTGAAGATAGAACAAATGAGTTGGTTGCCGCATCCTTGAAGGATAATATCGTAAAATTTATCCTTGAGCGCGACTAATTCGATAGTTTTTACAGTTTCAGCGGCTTTCTCCAGTCGATCAAATGCCCGACGCAGGTTATGGATCTCTTTGGTCTTGGCATTTAGTGCAAAAAGTCTGCAGGCAAAGCTTTCGAGTAAAATGCGAACCTGGTAGATATCTTTTGCCTGTTCGAACGTGACAACGGCAACGCGGGGACCGCTGAAAGATTCTATTTCGACGAGTCCTTCAGTTTCCAGCTGTCTCAGGGCCTCTCGAAGGGGCGTTCGGCTAATTCCCATGAGTTTGCATAATTTCCGTTCAATAAGTCGTTGACCGGGCTTGAAGTAACCACTAATTATTCCCTCACGAAGGTTAGTCACGGTCTGCTCCCTGATAGGTGCCGAAGGGGTGCGAATAACTTTCATTTTACTCTCCTATGTAAAAAGCACAGCATGTTATAATATCACGAAAGTCCATTTTATTTTTAGTAATATTTTGGTAACGTTCAAAAGTGTTCGCATTTCTTTGTAAGCGGTTAAAATTTGAAAAGGTAATGGATGTTTCCAAAAGACTATATCACTGTATAATTCCTCGACTGCTCACAGTGATTAAATATTTGGGATTTGCGCTACATAAGCCTTATTGTTCAAGAAACTGTCTGTTAAATCCCAAATATTTGATCACCCCCTAATAGGTAAATTGATATCGTCTTTTGGAAATATGCATTACCGAATGATGGCTAAATGGATCCTATTTATTGGGTAAGCAATTATGCGCACACTTTTGAACGTTATTAATATTTTAACATATTTTTAAGCCAACAGATCCTTGTCCGCCGCATTCACAATGCTGTCCAGTTCTTTTTCCAATTTTTCTTCCAGAGGAGAAACCTGGTGGGTCTTGGATAAGTGGGAGGCCTTTTCCCAGGCCCTTTCCAGAAGAGAGCGCGAATCCGTTTCGAGCCAGGATTCGTGGTTTGTGTAGTCAAAGAGATCGCTCTCAAAACGCTTCTCCTTACGCAAATATTCCAGGGTGTGGGTGTTCGAGATGTATTCTCCTGTCTTTATGCCACGGGAGATTGCCTCCAGGTTCATACTTTCCTGGTTAATGGCAAATCCCTCTCTAAAAGTGCGTAAATATGCCATAAGTTCATTATCAAGTACTGCAAACTCCGGGCTAAAAAAGGCTGCGCCATCCAGAGAACCACCTAGGTTGATTTCACCGGCCCCGGCCATTATACAGTTCATAAGTCCCATACTGCGCAAAAAGATGGCTTGCTCTTTTTCTGAGCCGGTGGAAGTTAAGCCCGATATGGCGCTGGGCAGATGATAATGCCTAGCGATCTGAGCAATGAACGCATTGGCCAGCATCAGTTCCGGAGAAGCATAAATTGCAGAGCCCTTTCGCATATCCATGATCTGAAGGGTGATGTAGTATACCACCGGGGTCCCCGGTGTGATGGTTTCTGTAATAACTATACCGGCCAAAAATTGTGCTAAGTTTTGTACCAGGGTTCCGGCAACCGTATAAGGCGAATTACCGCCGATCATCGATGAAGAGGTCCATTTGACTGGTACCTGATAATCGCCATAAACCTTGAGCCTTTCGATTTCATCATGGGGAAATTTCAGAGGATCCATAATGCAGACAATGCCGCTGATACGTTTGTGGGTTTTGAGCTTTTCCCTGCCACCACAAACGGCTTCCAAAAGTTCCATTTGATAACGCAGATTTTTAGAACTAAGGGTAAGACTCCAGATATGTTTGACAGTGCTGCTAAGTGCATGCCTGAGGGAATGGACGTCATAGGTCTTGGAAGGAAATTCTGTTGCAAATGGTGTGCCCACCAGATCGATCTCCGGCAGGGCGTCCGCCAGAGTTAGCATTATCTTAGCATCGGCCAAGGAAATTGGTCGGCTTTCATTTTCAACGACGGAGAGCCATTTCAAAGCTCCGCCAATACAACGAAATTTTGCCTTCATGCCGGCATGGACTTCATAAAAGGTCTCAGGCGTGCGGCCGGCAGCAAGATATTTTTTGGGAGTTGAGGCCAAGGCACTTTCAACTATCTGTTCTGGAATCCGGGCACGCTTGTTGGTAAAATCCACCTTGGCGCCGACACTTTGCAACAATTTTAGGGTCTCTTGGTGTTTAATTACACACCCAATCTTATCCAAAACGGCCAGTGCCTGCCGGTGGATCTGATTCAGTTCGCCTGGTGAAAGTATATCAAGATATTTCAATATCTTAATCTCCAATCATCTTTGGCAGCAGAATCTGCATTTCAATTATTTTACCCACATAATAGCCCTTTTGTGTTAGAGACCTTTGCAAAACGCCCCCTTTTGCCCAATTTCTGTGCCTGCCCCGTGAAATGCGAAGCCTATTTCTCTGGGGTTAGGCTAAAATTTTGGCACGCAGTGAAGCTTTAGCGCTATCCTCGAAATACT
>CAZLRK010000329.1:0-2749 GCA_964561845.1 uncultured Desulfobacterales bacterium
CCCAGGTTTTCCTTATTTTCATCGACGATTTGATCCACAATCAGGGAAATAAAGAAACGGAGTTTGGCAATCTGCACGGCAATGGGCTGGATATCCACACCAAAAATACAGTTTTCGATCAGATAAAGTTTGCGACCGAAATCCAGCTCATTGGTATCAAAAGCATCGTTAATGGTTGCCAGCCTTTCTTCCAGCTCATTTAATGCTTTTTGCCGTGCTTTGTTATCTTTGATTTTTTCAGCATAAGAAATATCTTTCTTGATTTCCCGGGTCTGTTTTTCGATTTGCCGTTGCTTCCACTGCTTGTTTTTGGGATCGAGCTTGGTAAGAATATGCACCATTTTATGCAATATACCCATGGGAAAAGCACCGGATCCGCAGGCCGGGTCCAGGATTTTGGCATTGTCCAAAGCATCGATAATGGTTTTTACTTCTTTTTTGGAAAAAAGATGATTTTCCGTGGTATATGACAGCAGGTGACGGAGTTTATCCTTAATTTCTTTTTTTACCTTAGCGGTTATCTTTGATTGTGACGGCGCGATTTTGGCTTGCACCGGTTTTTGTTTGTCGAACATGGATTTTTGAGAAGGTGGCGTTTCTGTTGTGAAGCCGGACTCCTTTTCATAAAGTTCTATTAAGTTGCCTTCAAGGTAGGCGATCAGGGATTCATCCACCATGTAGTTGACGATTTCCCTTGGCGTGTAAAACGATCCGGTCTGTTTGCGTGCCGTGGTCTGTGTTTCCGGGTTATAACTGGCAAGCAGGTTTTCGAACACCTTACCCAACAGCTCCGGATCGAGGGCAATTTCTTCTTCTATGGGCGTATTTTCGGCAATGGTGAATTTATAGGAATTTAAAATATGTATAATCCCTCTGACTGTTTCATCTTTACGCTTTTTGCTTCCGTAAACATCGCTTAAATCAATCTGATCCTCAGCTCCGAAAAATAGAAAATCCGGCACTTTCAGCCGCTTTTCATGCACAGGGCGGTTGGAAAAACAATCTATCCTGATTTCATTTGGCTGAGCTATATTTTTATCCAGGTTTTCAAACAGCCCGCCATTTAAAAAGGGGATGGTTTCAAACAGTTTTAAAGCCTTTTTCTTATTATTAAAAAATCGTGCATACCTGTATAGTAAAGGGATTCCGTACTGCCGGTTGACGAATATACGACTTTTCAGGTCATCCTTTTTCATTTTGGTATTCAACGTCGCAAAAAAGAGATTCTGCAAAATCGCCTTGTAATAGGTACTGTCATGATAGTCTTTATAATTCAGGTGTTCATCAAGCTCATCTTTGTCAAAGAGCACATTTGGGACCAGGTTTTTTTCCTTTAAGAACCAGACAAACATCAAACGGGTTATCAAACGAATGACACTGGTTGCATTTCTGACTTCCCTGTCTTTTTCCGCGTCATCAGGAAACTCGACATGCTGCAGTGCCCAGAAATACCAGTTGGATAATTCCTGGTAAAAACGCTTGCTCAGCAGGGAAACACTGAAAACTTCCTGCCAGTAATTATATAGATCATCAAAAGTAGTAACCGCTTTTTTGCCGGAGGTTGTGATGGCTAGGTTTTGCAGAATCTTTAAATGACCGGTGTGGGTATTTACGATGTCGATATCCTTGAGCAGGGAGACCTTGCCTGCTTTTTCGCCTTCGCGCCATTTCTGTTTGTAAGAGGTTCTTTCGCAGTTTGAAAAACAAATATAGCGGTCGTATTTGAACACTATCACAACCGGAGTATAGTGAAATTCGCGGTTAAAGGCCCTTGTAACTTCAGCCATTTGGCCGCGGGTCGGAAGCTTTCCATCTTTCCGTTCAAGGGTGACGCCGAATATCAGGAGCCCGTCGTAGTCTTTTTCTTTTAATCGGACACTTTCAAGTGTTGAGGGTTGATTGTTAAAGGCCCTGTCATCCACCATTCCTAAGAAATAAACATCGTCGATCAACCGGTGGGCAGGATTGTTTGGTTTATAGGTATTTGAAATGATATCCATGGCCGGAGCAGACTGCTCGGTCATATAATGAACGGGGATATTCAAGTCCTTAAAAAATTTTTTTATGGAAAAATAGAAATCCTGATCGCTAAAATATTGTAGATTCATCTTATCTCACAAACATTAACTTACCAGAAACCAGACGATTAAATCGAAATTATCACTTTGAAATTTATCTTCAATTGTAATATTTTCTTTCAGTCTCTTTACGGCGGAAATGTCACCGGTTTTTAACTTGTTCAGCACGTCTTTGGCGGATTTGCCCATTTTGGTTTTAGTATTGCCTTCTTCGTCTTCGACTTCTTCAACCGCCCGTTTTTTAAGCCATGATTTCATGGAATCCGCCAGTGACTTAATGGCCTCTTCTTCGCCCCTGTCAACTTCCGACGGCACAAAGCGGCTTTTATTCTTGTGTTTGGCAAGGGCATCAAGCACTTCTTTCTGGTTGAACAAAACGCTGTTGCCCTCTTTATCGATATAAATCAAATCGTGGGAGCTGTATGAAAAGTCCTTAACGCCAGAAGGCTTGGCAGGATATCCCAGCAAGGCAATGATGCCGTCTTCGGGACAAATTTCATTGTTCCTTTTAAATCCGGTATATATGCCTTTAGGCATTTTATCGTATTTGTCTTTGACAAGATTCATTTCTGCATTCAAATCCTGCCGAAACGATTCCAGCGACAGATCTTCAAAACCCAGGCCCTGGTCGCTGATTTCAATATCATCCCAGGATGTCTGCATCTGCTTTA
>CAZLRK010000330.1:0-2733 GCA_964561845.1 uncultured Desulfobacterales bacterium
AAAACCAAAACACTTGAAAAACCTGGGAGCAGATAAACAAAAAGGATTGATTCTGTACTGGATGTTACCCTGCAAAAAAAATAATATTATTTTTTGTCATGGAGAGGTGTTTTTTCTTGACAGGGGCCTTTTAATGGGTGCCTTTATGAATACTTTTAATTACATATACCATAAAAATGAAAAGGGCAAACCCTGCGAAATGGATTTGCCCTTATGGAAAAACGATATCACAAGAAATTTTTTGAAATGATACGTGTGTTTTATAGCAGATATATGCAATTTTGAACGTGCTTATCTATTGCAGTTATTAAAGGTTTTGCTTGATAAGAGATTACAACTGTATATAGTATTCTTTATAAGCCCAAGGCACTTACTTTGATAAATCTATTATTCAATCAGGCCTACTTTACACTCACTTCCTTTTCAGCCTCTTCTACAATCGATCGTATGCGCTCGGTGGCCCCATCTGGCAATGGTTCCGGCTGGTGATTATCCAGGATTTCGTTGACGCGTGCGAGTGCACTGGCATAGCTGTCGGGTTTACCATTGATTTCCCACTCTTCCCTGTTATTACGATCAAACAAATGGGTCTGGGACAGGATTTTCATTTTTGACAGTGTTGTATCGTGGCTTAAGAACTCGCCAAAGGGACCAATTTCATCGATCAAATCTACTGAAAGCGTTTCTGCGTTTACCTCAATCCCCTGCTTGAGATGTTTGATCATCCGTACGATCTCATCATCCAAAACAGCCTGGCCGAAATCAAAGGTCAGTCCGGTCTCCAGCCCGCCAATACCGACAAGCAAGCTGGCCCCAGCCAGAGCCGCAGCCACGCCGGTCAGGGTCTTTTCAAAAGCGGCTTGGCCGCCGTGTTGCTTGCTGTCAGACGATATTCCGGGAACCAGGCATGGGAGCTGGTAATATCGGCAAAGCTTTGCCACAGACGCAGCGATCAAGGCGGTTTCAGGTGAGCCCAGGGGAGAGGTGCCCAGCCTTAAATCCATTGCGGTGCTGTAACTGCAGTAAATGACCGGAGTGCCCTTGCAGACCAGTTGGGTGAGAACGATACCGGACAGAATCTCAGCATTGGTTTGCACCAGCACTCCCGCGAGGTTTACCGGCGCAGTACCTCCTGCCATGGCCATGGATGCGATATAGGTAGTAAATCCAGCACTTGCAGCTGTCATGATAGACTCAGATAATTTGCGAGTTAACTTGAGTGGACTGGTTACTGCGTAGCCAAACATGATAGGCTTTCGTGTTTTCAAGTTCTCTGCACCTCCCACAGCCGCCTTGGCCATTTCGATAATTTTCTCCGTTTCCCATATGCTTTCAAGCCCGTTTAAGAAGGGTTTGGTCGTATTGTTAAAACAGGCCTCAGCGGTATGCAGGTGCAGAACTTTCTGCGGTTGATCAAGGGGGTAGACTGCCCGTGAATATACGCTCACTTCCTTTAAAGCGTCACACAGACGGGCGCTGGCGGCCAGATCCGCTTTTGTGGATTGTCTCACCACGCCGGTATTCGGATCAACGACGTTAATGCCGCCACCGAAGTTTAGGTAGGCATTTGCGTTGTGGCCAAGGAGGACGTCTCGTTCCGGGATACGGCCGGCACACATCACCTGGGCCGGCGCCGACTGGATGGCGTCCTCGACCATGGTGGCGGGAAATTTGACGATGGCGTTTTGTTCATCGACCCGGGCACCGCAGCTGCCGTAAAGTTCCCGCGCTTTATGATCCTCCACGTAAATCCCTGTCTTCTCCAGGACCTGCAACGTGGCCATGTGAATATCTTTGTAGTCGTTTATGGTGAGTAAATTGAGTCCACTTACAACCTGCCGTTTTTGATCGTTGAAGAAATCAGACATTTGGCGTTCCTCCGTATTAAATTGAAAGCGATAGTCGGCCGCGGATTTTCACTTATTAATACATTCGATTCGGCAAATCAAGCTCAATTTGCAGGAAACATTACAACTTTCCAATACTCTTAAAAACAATTGATAAGCGGTTTCGCTAAATCAAAACTGCTGAATTACTATGATCTGAGTTGAGCCCTATTCTCATTTTATAGCCTATCCGCATTCTTTCTTCAACTTTTCAGTAAATAGCCAGGCTGCTTTTGGTATGCTCAAAGAAGCATAGCGGGCTCTTCGGGCGTGATCTTCACGAGCGATAGGGGTATCCAACATAGCCATGCCCCACCATGAACTGATCTACCTTCCCCTCATACCGGTGAATTTCATCCATGTATATCCGGAAACAACCATCCATGATTTGATGCACCTCTTTGGGATTGATTTTTTAAAACATGGACGTAGAATTGGCCACATAGGCGAAAAGAACAGTTATCAACTTGCGTTCGCATTCGATAGCATTTCGGTTAATTAGGATTTTTTGGATCAGAAATTAAGGAGTATAGGATTGAGGTTTAGAGTAGTCAATAGAAGTGGTATTTTATGACTTTGTGTCAAATCTGAGGGATATCCCATATATTATGGTTGGGGAACAGAATCGATTTTGCAGATACCAAATTAGTAGC
This sequence comes from uncultured Desulfobacterales bacterium, assembly GCA_964561845.1. Taxonomy (GTDB): domain Bacteria; phylum Desulfobacterota; class Desulfobacteria; order Desulfobacterales; family JAUVVS01; genus JAUVVS01. Next base: position 2,540 of record CAZLRK010000330.1, read on the forward strand.
CCCAAATTTGTCGGCTTCAAACTTTGGGTGCCAGTATATGAAATGAACGATAATATTTAAAAGTTGTGATATATTTTGTTACGAAGAAATTAGATTGATAATTTGGTACATAAACGGAGTTTTTTCTTAACCCCTACATATTGTATATGTCCAATTAGAAATGGTTTGAACTCCAATGCGCGACTTCTTGCCTG
>CAZLRK010000331.1:0-2719 GCA_964561845.1 uncultured Desulfobacterales bacterium
CCAAGAACGCTTAATCAAATGTCCCCAAATTGATTAGCTCGGAAGCTCAGACGCTGCTTACATTCTTTGAAACGGAACGTTTTTTTGACAAACACTATAACTGTTCATGGGTCCAGGGTTCAGAGGTTGATTTTTTTTCGTTGACCTTTTCTCACCAATTTTTTCCCCAATTCTTCTGCTTCTTTCATGAGGGCTTTATTTGACTTAATCTCACCAGCTACATTTGCGCTTCCATAGACCATCCCAACTATCTTGGCCCCAACATAGTTGTATGTATCTTGAAAAGAACGCAATGCATTCACACACCCTGATTTGAAAGGATCAACGTCTTCGTAACTCATGGCAATGGCAATCCTCTTACCGATAAAAGGGTTCTGGTTTTTATCGTTTCCTAAAAGTGCAAAACAGCGGTCCAAAAATATTTTGGTCTGTGCGGACATTGTAAACCAATACACAGGACTCGCAATGACCCATACACCTGATTTCCTTAATTTAGGATAGATGGATTGCATGTCGTCATCAACCGCGCAACCTTTGCTGTCCTCTTTCTGGCAGGAATAGCATGCCTGGCAGGGTTTAATTTTCATACCGTTTAAATAGATTTTTTCAACTTTTGCTCCCATTGACTCTGCGCCTTTTTTTATTTGCTCAGCTAACGCAGTGCTGTTTCCATTTTTCCGCGGACTACCAAGCAGCATGAGAATGTGTTCAGGTTTTGATTCATCTAACATAATAACACCTCCTGTCTAATTATGGTTTAACATAAAATTTTGTGAAATCATTATAATCTTGAGTCAATAATCACCTCGTTTATATCTCGCTCAAAGGACGTGGGTTTCTATATATTATTAAAATCATCATCAAAGTAAATCTCAAATTCACTGTGCTTTTCCATAAGCTTATCAGGTGCCGTCAACAGAAAATACGCCGCTTGCGGACTTCCATGGAAAGCGCCGTAGCCACTTCTGCTGCCACTAGCTGAACGTGTCAGAATAAGCTCATTCATTGCTCTGGTCATTGCAACATATAGTACGCGCCTGTCCTCCTCTTCTTCATCTTCATCGCCCAAACTACGAATATATGGATACATTCCCGGTTCAACGCGGATTAAATAACAGACGGGTGATTCTGTTCCCTTGGCACTATGCACAGTGATCAATGTAACCACATCCTTGTCATCCGATCTTGAGGCAACTGTAGATGTAATCGGATCTAGAGTATAGGTTTCGATAAATCGCATAAGGCTGCGGTATCGCTCAGACAGCCTTATTAGTAAATCAAAATCCTTTCGTCGAGCATCCCACTTGTCATAACGCTGTGACAAAACTGGTTCAAGGAACCTGGCTCCCGCAAGAAGTGCCTTTGTGGGTTCACTCCAGTACTTGAGCACGGACTTTGGTCCATCGACGATTTCTTTTCGACACTTTGGATGGCTCATGAGCTTGTCAATTGCATCATCGATCGTTTTAACAGTTTTCATAGACGAGATAAGACGCATTGCCGTAACATCACCTATTCGAGGCCAAAGTGTAAGGTATCTAATCCATGCAAGCTCATCATGGTGACCGGCTGCTGCACGAATCAAGCATAGAAGATCCTTGACATGAGCGGTTTGGAAAAAGCTGATTCCACCAATGAATTTGTATGGAATATTTTTCTCAACCAGGTGTGCTTCAATAGCCCGTGCACCCCACGCAGTCCTTGTTAAAATCATATGGTCCTTCCAAGGGGAGCCTGTTTCATTTCTCCTAATGAGGTCCTCAGTGATCCATTTAGCTTCATCTAAATCACTTTCAAAATCAACCAGAAGGGGTCTGATCCCTTGGCTGCGCTGAGCTCTGAGGTTCTTGTTGTAGTTCAGTGAGGATTGTTTCAGCAACCAGTTGGAAAGATCTAAGATTTCCTGTGTGGAACGGTAGTTATCTTCCAGTTTTAAAACAACCGAACCGGGAATGCGTTTTTTAAAGGAATGAACATTCTTAAAGTCGGCACCTCGAAATGCATAGATACTTTGGGCATCGTCTCCTACACAAAACAGTTTCGCCGGATCTCTAAGTCCGTCCAGGATAAGCCACTGTAAAGGATTGGTGTCCTGCATTTCGTCAACAAGGATATGATCGTATAAACTGCGCAATTTCTCTCTGATTGAAGTATCTTCGTGAAGCCTTCTGGCAAATCTGTATAGGATATCATCATAATCAAGATAACGACTCAAATCTTTTCGTTTTTCATAAGCAATAAAAACCTTGTAAATTGTTTCCGAAGTAGCCATGTCATAATCGGAATATCTTTCTAAATATTCCATGGCACTCATATTCGTATTACGCGCATAGGAGTATATATTTACAAGTTTTGCGGCTTTCGGAAAAATATCGCCCTTCTTTATGTACCCTGCCCGGGCAAGCTTCATAAGACCTATTTGATCATCCCTGTCTATAACCGTATACTCTTTTATGTCAAATTTTTCCGGCATTCTGCGCATCGTGAGCAGGCAGAAATGATGAAAAGTTCCGGCTAATACTTCTTTGGCAGCATTGCCGATACCCATGTATAACCTATCAATCATTTCTTTGGCGGCACGACGGGTAAATGTTAAAAGCAGGATACGTCTTGGCTCAACGTCTTTATTGATGAGATATTCAGCACGTGCAATAATGGTAAGTGTTTTACCGGTACCGGCTCCAGCCAAAACCAAAATGTGGTTTTCATCATACTCGGC
>CAZLRK010000332.1:0-2677 GCA_964561845.1 uncultured Desulfobacterales bacterium
ATTAGGAATCCAATGCTCTATCCACTGAGCTACGGGGGCAGGGATTATTCGACGTAAAGTCTTTGATTGGGATATATTCTGCTTCTGGGAGTTAAGTTATTTATTCTAAGAAAATGTCCCAAGGACATATTATGCTGTTTTGCTATATGATATGGGCTGTCTCCTCGTTTGACGAAATAAAATTTTAATCCATCCTTTGGAGGGCTTTCATCTTTTTGTCCGGGTATTTTTAAAACCTGTCCAATTTGAAGGGTGTTGGTATATAAGTTGTTGATTCTCCGAATCTTTCTGGTTGTAGTTCCATAGCGTTTTGCAATAATCCAAAGTGAGTCACCTCTTTTTACAACATGTTTAGATGCTCGCTTGTAATTTCTTTTTGCAATTTTTTTTGACTTGGTTATAGTAGCGCCTTTTGAAGGTATTTTAAGTCTTTTTCCGGCAACAATAAAATTAGATCTTCGGATATTGTTTGCGCGAACAATACTGCTTACACTGGTACGGTATCGTCTTGCAATTACAGAAAGAGATTCACCAGGCCTTACCCTGTGATAAACAAAGGGACGTATGGGTTTTGATGATACAGGTATCGTATCTATTTTTTCAAGAAGCACCTGGCTTTTCCCGGGAGGAACCCTTATAGAATGACTGGTTTCTGGCAATATTTTATAACGAAGCTCAGGATTAAGCTCCTTTAGAATTTGATAAGATACTTCAATCTTTTTGGCTATGTCTTTAAGATGTGCTTGTTTTGATATGGTTATTGATTCATATTTTAATGGCGGATAAACATCTATCGAATCAAGGCCGATTATTTCAGGATTATTTATAATATGGAGAGTTGCCATAAACTTGGGAACGTATCTGGCGGTTTCCCTGGGAAGTCGTTCGTAAAGATCCCAAAAATTGTCAAGATAATTTACCTTCTGGGTTCGAATTACACGCAGGACTCTCCCTTCTCCACAGTTATAAGCAGCCAGAACTGTGGACCAATCACCAAAAATTTGATGCAATTCCTTAAGATATTCAATTGCAGATTTAGTAGCTTTTTCCGGGTCTAGCCGCTCATCAACGTATATATTTCGATTTAGGCCGAACTTGTACCCGGTTGAAGGTATGAACTGCCAGAGACCAAGCGCCCTTGACCTTGAAAGAGCCCTTACCTTAAATCCGCTTTCAATAAGAGGCAACCAGGATAATTCAACAGGGATACCTGCTTTTTTAAGGGCTGCAACGATTTTCGGGCGATATTTGCCTGAGCGTTTGTATGATTGGATAAAAAATTTACGTTCCGCACCCTTGAAAAGATCAATTTCTGCCTGGACGTGTTTATTCATAACAATGGGTATGGCGTTGTGATTTCCACTTACGACAATATTGCGAGAAGCGTAGATTTCAAGGATACGTTTGGAGATCATAAAGCGCAGGTCTTCTTTCTGCTGCATTAAATTTGGTTCATCATAATTATCAACTTTCAAAATTAGTGAATATGCCTGATCAAGAGCTTCAAGGGCATTGTCAAGCTCTCCTTTTTGCCAGAGATCTTGAGCTACTTCACAAAAACCGAGTGCTTCATCAAGGCTGTGTTGTACACGTGTGATGGAAGAAATCTTTTCATCTTCATCTATATTATTTTCAATTTTTCCCATCTCTTTTTTTATGGATGCATTGATTTGTTTTCTTTCATCAAAGGTGCTATCAGGTTTGACGGGTTTGTTCTGCTTGGAGTTTTGGTCTGTAAAATTGTCATTTGTGATTGGTTCAGAAGCTGAAGACCCGTTTACAATCTCTTCTTTTTCAGAAGAAAAGGAGTTGATTTTAGATATTTCTGTTTGAGAGTTTGCAGGTTCGTCGCCTATCGCTGTTTTGATTTCAGTTGATGTAATGTTATTTGAGGTGCTTTCGGTTGTTGGTGTTTTCTTTTCATCTGAAGCAGGTTCATTTAAATCTGTTTTGATTTCAGTTGATGTAATGTTATTTGAGGTGCTTTCGGTTGTTGGTGTTTTCTTTTCATCTGAAGCAGGTTCATTTAAATCTGTTTTGATTTCAGAGGACACATGTTCATATTCAATCTCATCGGTTTCAAGGTGGACAGAATCTGTTACGGGTGGTTCGGTTTCAGAAGATTCCTTTTTCAAAGGATCAGTATCGTTTGATATTGGCTTAGAAGAAACAAAGTCGTTTGTTTTGTTAGATACAGGGTTTGTATCAATAGGAGCCTTTATTTTTTGCGGGATTTCGACACATCCGCTCAAAAGAAACAACAGCAAAATAAAAGGGATAATATAACGAAATATAATGAAGTCAGATTTTTTAAATGCCATGTTTTTCCAATAAAAAGGTTTTAATTTAATTGATGATCGATTACAATAATTAAAGTATCCTTGTCAAGGATTTATGAAAAATTTAAAATTGGACGATATTTTTTAAATTTAAAAGAAAATATGAGAAAATAATAATAATTTTACAATAACTAAGATTATTTATAAAATATAACTGACTATAACTGATTATCAGGGTTGATATTAATAAATAATATCGTTACAAATAACAGTTTTAACTAAATAGCAATAGTTTTTCTATAAATATATTAAATTATTTAACTTATTAAAATTAAAAAATATTTGCCAGCGTAGCTCAGCTGGTAGAGCTACTGATTTGTAATCAGTGGGTCGGGGGT
>CAZLRK010000333.1:0-2666 GCA_964561845.1 uncultured Desulfobacterales bacterium
GTAGTTTGAGGAAGCATGGTGATTTCAGCATCAAGATAAGGAATTGATGCATCATCTATTGTTTCTTTTACGGATTCAAAATCTTCGGGAGCGGTGATTATTTCGATGCTATTGTCCTCTTCCCGAATATCTTCTGCACCTGCCTCAATTGCAGTTTCAAAAATTATTTCTTCATCGACTGATTTTCTTTCAATATTTATATAGCCCTTTTTGTCGAACATCCATGCAACACAACCGTTTTCACCGAGATTGCCTCCGTTTTTACTGAAAATATAGCGAATATCTGCAACGGCTCTGTTTTTATTATCAGTGAGAGATTCAATCAATATAGCGGCTCCTCCTGGGCCGTAACCTTCGTAATTGCTTTCTTCGTAATTGACGCCTTCAAGCTCACCCGTTCCTTTTTTAATGGCTCGCTCTATATTGTCTTTAGGCATATTCTCATTTTTAGCTGCCTGGATAGCTGTTCTCAATCTTGGATTTGAAGCAGGATCTCCTCCTCCGCCCATACGCGCCGCAACCGTAATTTCTTTGATAAGCTTGGTGAAAACCTTACCCCGCTTGGCATCTGTTGCACCTTTTTTGTGTTTAATGCTAGACCATTTACTATGTCCCGACATGATTACCTCCTGTTTTTAAATGCTGAGCCGATAACATAAATTTCCTTGCTTGCCTTACGGCTACTTTGGGGTTTAAAAGTTTTATATTTATTAAAGTTATTTCTTATAGTGTCAATAAATTTTGCATAATCTTCACCCTGAAAGATTTTACATACAAACGCTCCGTCGTGCATTAGTGCGTTTTGAGCAATATCCAATGCTGCCTGGCAAAGATGAAAAGACCTGGCAGCATCAACAGTCTTATTGCCGGTTGTGGCAGGTGCCATATCGCTTAAAACAACATTGAAATCTTTTCCGATCAATTCAAGCAGCTTATTATCAATCGTCAGAATATCACCGGTATAAATATTTACATGGGATGGAACCTTTATAGATACAGGTTTTAGATCGATTCCCACGATCTTTCCCTTATTACCTACAATGTCTGCCGCATAAAGAAGCCATGATCCGGGTGAACAACCGAGGTCGAGCACATGATCTCCCTTTTTTATCAGATTATATTTGTGTTGTATCTCCTTGAGTTTATAAACTGACCTTGCGGGAAAACGTTCCTTTTTTGCTTTGCGTGAATAATGATCTTCCCACCTGTTGTGTTTGCTTTTTGAAATTTGATGTTTCATAGATTATATGCGTTCATAGGCTCAGACTCTGTCTGGCCCGAATGAACGTCCAACATCGAACGTCCAACATCGAACGTCGAATAATGATGTCGCTTCGCTAGTCATTTAATGCTCAAAACAGCATCTCAATAGCTTCTGATACGGTTTTTATTCCTTCAAGTTTTATTCCTTTTGTTCCATTTATACGTTTTAGGTTGCTCGCAGGAATAAAACATTTTGTAAAGCCCATTTTTTTTGCTTCCGCAATCCTGGTTTCAACATGACCTATAGCCCTGACTTCACCTGTTAGTCCGACTTCTCCTAGAATGACAGTTCCATCTTGAATCGATTTGTCCAAAAAACTCGACGCAACAGCAGAAACGATTCCCATATCAACTCCAGGTTCATAAACCTTAACACCTCCCGCAACGTTCATAAAAATATCATGATCCATAAGATGCATACCCAGTTTTTTCTCCATTACAGCTACAAGCAAAGCCACCCGGTTGTAATCGAGGCCAAGAATAGTTCTTCGCGGCGTTCCGAGGTTTGTTTTGCTTGCAAGGGCCTGAAGTTCAACAAGAATAGGTCTTGTACCTTCCATGCTTGCCGTGACAACGGATCCCGGTGCGTTTGCAGATCGCTCTGAGAGAAATACTGCAGAAGGACTTGTTACTTCATCAAGGCCCATTTCTTTCATTTCAAACACACCGATCTCGTTAGTTGATCCGAATCTATTCTTTACAGCCCGTAGGATCCTGAATACATGATTCCGATCGCCTTCAAAATAGAGTACGGTATCAACCATATGTTCTAAAAGCCTTGGTCCTGCTATTGCTCCTTCCTTTGTCACGTGACCCACCAGAAATGAGGGAATACCGGTCTTCTTTGCCATTAGCATAAGTCTCATTGTAGATTCCCTGACCTGGCTAACACTTCCCGGAGCAGATGTCAGATCCGGGCTGAATACCGTCTGAATGGAGTCGATTACCAGGACATCGGGTTTTGTAGTTTCAAACATAGACAAAATCGAATCCAGGTTTATCTCTGAGACCACGAGAACATTAGAAGATACTGTTGAAAGCCTTTTGCTTCTAATACTTATCTGCTTAATAGATTCTTCACCGGAAACATAAAGAACTTTATGGCTTTGCCTTGCAAGACCGTCAAGGGCCTGTAACATAAGTGTCGATTTGCCGATACCCGGATCTCCTCCTATCAAGATAAGGGACCCGGTAACAATTCCTCCCCCTAAAACACGATCAAATTCTTTTATACCGGTTATAAGGCGGTTTTCATTGTCAAGCTCAATCGAATCTATTGGAACGGGGTTTGTTTGGGAAGTCGAAAAACTATGCATTGTTCCCTGAGCCTGCTTTACGGTTTGGGTTTCTTCAATAAAGGTGTGCCACTCTCCGCAATCGGGGCATTTCCCCATCCATTTGGG
>CAZLRK010000334.1:0-2654 GCA_964561845.1 uncultured Desulfobacterales bacterium
CAGACAGTTACACGATTAAAAATTAAACAACCTTTGAAGCTTGCTATTTCTAATTGTTTTCAGAAGGCTAAATTAATAAAAAATATAGAATATAATTTAGATTTATATTCGTTGCCTTTGTGTCTTGTGGCTGAACATTTGTGGTTTAAGAAAAGTGGAAAAAACAATAGAACAGATAAATGAGGAAGCATTAAAAGAGCTCCAAGTTGTTTCAGATAGTGAAGCGATAAATACTCTGTATACCCGATATTTGGGCCGAAAGGGTCTTGTTACTCAATATTTAAGGAACATTTCAAAATTACCCCCGGATAAAAGGCCGGAAGCCGGGAAAAATGCAAATGAGATAAAAAGAATCCTTGATAAGGCATTTAAAGAAGCTTTAAAAAAGCTTCCTACAGAATCTTTAAGAAAAGACCAGGGGATAGATGTTTCCCTGTCCGGGAGAATGTCATTACAGGGATCATTACATCCCATTACGCAAATTAACCGGCAGATATGTGATATCTTTGAAAGATTGGGGTTTGATATTGTTGAGGGGCCGGATGTTGAAACAGATTATTATAATTTCGAAGCTCTCAATATCCCAAAGAATCATCCTGCAAGGGATATGCAGGATACATTCTATATTTCTGACAACATTGTTTTAAGGACTCATACATCACCGGTTCAGATCAGGACTATGGAAGTCCAAACTCCACCCGTGAGAGTCATTGCGCCGGGCAAGGTATTTCGATGCGATTCCGATATAACGCATACCCCAATGTTCCACCAGGTTGAAGGTCTTCTGGTAGATGAAAATATATCCTTTGGCGATCTTAAAGGAATACTGACAACTTTTGTTCACCAGATGTTTGACGAAAGAACAAGCCTCAGGTTCCGCCCAAGCTTTTTTCCATTTACGGAACCAAGTGCCGAGGTGGACATTCTTTGCGTAATGTGCAGGGGCAAGGGTTGCAGAGTATGTTCACAAACCGGATGGCTCGAAATACTTGGTTCCGGTATGGTTCATCCTGCACTGTATGAAAATGTTGGATACGACGCCACCCGTTACACAGGATTTGCTTTTGGAATGGGCGTAGAACGTATTGCCATGCTTAAATACGGCATCGATGATATTCGAAAATTCTTTGAAAATGATCATAGATTTTTAAGGCAGTTTTAAAATGAAAGTTAGCTTGAGCTGGATAAAAGATTATGTTCCCGTTGAAATGGAGATACTAAATCTTGTTGATGCACTCACCATGGTAGGCCTTGAAGTTGAAGCGGTTTCAGACCGTTATGACTACCTGGAAAGTGTTGTAGTCGGCCGTGTTGTTAAAATAAGTCCTCATCCAAATGCAGATAAATTAAAAGTCTGTGAGGTGGATGTGGGTGAACGCGTGGTTTCTGTTGTATGTGGCGCTCCTAATGTAAAAAAAGATATGCTTTCACCCATGGCCCTGCCCGGTACCGTTTTTCCGGATGAATCTATTCTCGAAAAAACCATAATACGTGGCGTAACATCAGAAGGTATGCTGTGCAGTGAAGGAGAATTGGGGCTTGGACCGGACAAGAGTGGTATAATGGACATTAAGCCACCTCAGTCGGTGGGTGAAAAGATTGCAAAAACCCTTGACCTTTCAGATATGGTCATTGAAATTGATCTTACTCCTAACAGGCCCGATTGCCTCAGCATAATAGGAATCGCACGCGAAATAGCGGCTATACAAAAAACAAACATACGATACCCTGAGATTAGCCTACCTGAATCTAGTGATAACATTTCAGACTTTTCATCCGTAACTATCGAGGCTCCGGATCATTGCCCGCGATATACGGCACGGCTTCTTCTTGATGTTTCAATTAAACCATCTCCCTTCTGGCTTCAAAACCGACTTATGTCGGTTGGCCAGAGACCAATCAATAACATAGTTGATATAACAAACTTTGTAATGATGGAGACCGGCCAGCCACTGCATGCATTTGATTTTGATAACCTGTCTGAAAACAGAATTGTTGTTCGTACCGCAAATGAAGGTGAAACCTTTACTACACTGGATAATAAAGATCGCATACTTTCTAACAATATGCTGATGATCTGTGACGGGGAAAAACCTGTTGGTATTGGCGGTGTCATGGGTGGTCTCAATTCGGAGATTGAAGTATCCACAACCCGTGTTCTTATCGAGAGTGCATATTTTGATCCTGTCAGTATTCGAAAAACCTCAAAAGCATTGGGCCTGAAAACAGATGCTTCACATCGATTCGAACGCGGTATTGACCCGGATGGTACTATTACGGCTTTAAATAGATCTGCTCAGCTTATGAATGAAGTCGCCGGCGGAAAGTTAATTGAGGGAATAATTGATGAATATCCTAAACCGATACACAGAAAGGCGATAAACTTAAGCTTAAAAAACACGAACCGCCTCCTTGGGACTCGATTGGATCAAAATGAAATAAAAGAGTTGTTGGAATCTATTGAGCTAAAGGTTGAGAAAGACGACCGGAAAAATAATCAGGATCAACTTAGAGTTATTCCACCTTCCTTCAGGGTAGATATTAAAAGACCGGAAGACATAATGGAGGAAGTAGCGCGCCTATCCGGTTACAACAACATTCCTGCAACATTTCCGGTTATTCCTGCTGAAGGCAGACACCCTGCAAAACAATTA
>CAZLRK010000335.1:0-2576 GCA_964561845.1 uncultured Desulfobacterales bacterium
TTTCTTGGAAACACACCTTAACAAACTGTCTCATTTTTGGGGTCCACTATACTTTTCGCATAATTGTATAAGATCAGGTATTTCTTTCCTGTTTTTTCGCTGGAGTGTCATAATTATTTGGAAATTTAACCCGTAACCGGAAAGGAGGCGCAAGCCCTTCAAGGTTCGATAAAAGCTGCCTTTTACCCCTCTGATTTCATCGTGAATATCCTCAGAGGCTGCATCCAGACTAACCGAGATCTGTTCCAATTTGGCGGATTGGAACGATTCAAGTATATTTTTTTCAAACAAAATTCCATTAGTTTCGATAAATATAGACAACTCTTCCGAGGTCAGAAATTCGACAAGCCCTTTTAATTCCTGATATAAAAGCGGCTCGCCACCCGTAAGCTTTACACTTTGAAGACCTATGGATTTGGCTTTTATGATTGTTTTTTTTAGGGCACTTAGAGAAATATTGTTTTGTCGCTTTTGAGAGAAGCCGGGTGAGATCCAACAATGGGTGCAACAGAGGTTACAATGATCGGTTAGGTAAAGATAGAGATCCGTCAGTGCATAATCTGGTTCCTGGTTCAACATTTGATCCACAATATCTAAAGGAGCCCTTTGAAAGAGGAGATAAACCCGTTTACTTCAAGTTGTTCTAAAAAAGTTCCCACATCATTCCGGATTTGTTTGATGTGCGTATCGGGATATAAATCAACTATGGATTGGACCAACTGGTTTACATCATTTTGACCGTTTAGCATCAAAAAGGCTTTTTTAGCAGACTGGTTCATATATTTTAGGTTGCCGGTTTCAGGGTCAAAAAGAAAGGCCCCATCTTCTTCCTCCCTATAAACTATAGAAGTATTTTTGATAAATTTTTTAGTTAAGTCCATGATCTCAAAGTTTAATCGCTTCTCTTTTTTTTAAATCCGCAAGGAAGGTTAAGCAATCAGTAAGAGCTTCCCTGAGAGTAATCTGATAATGTTGTTTAAGCAACCTTGCGATGTCTCTGGGAGTATTCTTTCCATTACAACCCTCCCAGACAATTTGTCCTGCCTGGTTCATAACACATATCGGCCTGAGTTTTCCTTTTTGTTTTTTATAAAGGCTTATCATCGCTCCTTGAGTTTTACATGTAATAGCAGGGTGTTTTAAAGGCCTCGAATTTTCCAGTAGGTCTGCTTCAATGTTCCACAGAAATTTCTTTATCTCTGACTTTGTTGCCTGGGCACTCCCCGGTCTTGCAAGCAGGAGCCCGGAAAATATCCCGGTCAGCATAGAGATAAAACCTCTCCTGTAAGCTAATATATTTTTTTTAGATTCCATACTGGTTCCTTTATTATATTCTTGAGACCTTTGCAAAACGCCCCCTTTTGCCCAATTTCTGTGTTAGGCTCAAATTTTAATCCTCGAAATACTCAATGTATGCCTGTGGTTAAAATTTTCACCTGCCTTGAACTTGAACAAAATTGAGCATTTTCCAAAGGTCTCTTCTTGTAATCGTTGAATTTTTAGTTTCTTTGGGTTATGGTGCCTTTAAGGCCAAATAATTACAGCGATTCAATTTGTTATTCATAATAATACCAATATAATGAATAAAAGTCAATGAATAAATTGGTAACGTTCATAAGTGTGCGCATTTCTTTGTAAGCGGCTAAAATTTGAAAAGGTAATGGATGTTTCCAAAAGACGATATCACTGTATAATTCCTCGACTGCTCACATAGATTAAATATTTGGGATTTGCGCTACATAAGCCTTATTGTTCAAGAAACTGTCTGTTAAATTCCAAATATTTGATCACCCCCTAATAGGTAAATTGATATCGTCTTTTGGAAATATGCATTGCCGAATGATGGTTAAATGGATCCTATTTATTGGGTAAGCAATTATGCGCACACTTTTGAACGTTATTAAAAAATTGGACAATCAACCGTTTGCAGATATTAACATATTGATTTAATGATAATTCTTTTCCTACTCAACCACTTAACCACTCAACTATTTGACGATGTCTGAAGGCTAAAATGATTCATACCTATTGTTTTTTTCAGACAAGAGTTATAGGAGAAAGTTATGAAATCCATATCAATCTTTTTCGAATCGATAGAGGCCAAATTAAATAGAGGTCTTGATATTTTTAATATTACGGGCGAATTAAAACGCTTGATAAAGAAATCAAATGTTGAAAACGGGAGTCTTTCTGCAACAATGATAGGCTCAACCGGATCGCTTACAACAATAGAATTCGAACCGGGGGTTGTGGAGGATCTGAAAAGGGCCATAAACAAGATAGCTCCCCCTGGAGAGGAATATGAACATGAAAAAGCCTGGCATGATGGCAACGGGCACAGTCACGTCCAGGCTGCATTTATCGGTCCCTCTATTTCATTGCCGGTTAGAAAAGGAAACTTGAAGATAGGAACCTGGCAACAGGTAGTTGCAATCAACCATGACAATCATCCGCGAACTAGAACAATTGAAGTTACAATCACTGGCATATCCGGGTAAAACCCTTAACCCTGAACTTCCCACCGATAAAATGAGAAAGAAGGTCTCCTTTGAGGTAATACCTCAATTTGTGTTATT
>CAZLRK010000336.1:0-2574 GCA_964561845.1 uncultured Desulfobacterales bacterium
AGATGAACGTCCAACATCGAACGTCCAACGTCCAACGTCGAATAATGATGTCGCTTTCAGCCGTCGTGCCAACTTCGCCAAAGTAGCTCAAGCTACGTCGGCTGAAAGCCACTATGGCGAAGACTGCACGCTCCACAATTTAATTTAAAATCGAATTAAAAAGATGAACGTCCAACAATAAACATCGAATAATGTATTCTACCATTTATAATAAAGACAAAGCGACACGCGGCGCAAGCGCCTTCCACATTCGACGTTCGATGTTCAAATTTTTGAAATTTATCTTTCTTCCTATCTTTACTTTTCTCGTGCTCTGTCCCTTGCGATAAGCGCAGCTCCCAAAGCACCTACTATATCAGGTTTATGAGGAACTCTGATTTTGGTTTTAAGCGCATCGCTGATAGCTCTTACAACACCTTTGTTATGTGCGACTCCGCCTGACATGGCGATTGGAAAACCATTTGGATCTGAGATTATCCGCTTTACAAGGGTCATACTCCTAAATGCGATTGAGCGATTAAGCCCTTTGACAATCTCGTTTACTTCGACACCGTCGGCAATTAAGGATACAACCTCGCTTTCGGCAAATACGGTACACATGCTGCTAAGTTTAAGATCACTCGTTGCGCCCCTGTCAAGTTTGCCGATGTCCTTTATATCCACCTGAAGCGCCCTGGCCATGGCTTCCAGGAATCTCCCGGTGCCTGCAGCACACTTATCGTTCATTGCAAAATCAACAACATGCCCCTCCTTATCCATCATGATCGCCTTGCTATCCTGGCCACCGATGTCTATCAGTATCCTAATTCCATCCAGAAGGTGTTGAATTCCCCTTGCATGACAGGTTATTTCAGTAATCGCTGCCACGCGATTCTTTACTCGCTCCCTGCCATACCCGGTCGAAACCGTGGCCTTTATGTCTCTTTCCGCTATCCCGGACGCTGTTAGCGTCTCATATCGGGCATTAGAGATAGCTTCCTGGTTTCGAGCTCCAGTGGGAACCACAGACGTAGCAAGAATTTTGGCTTTCTCATCGATAAGTACAGCGTCACACGAAAGGCTTCCGATATCAATGCCTATGTAATACATTTTCATGATTTTCCATTAGCGGTTTTCGAGCATTTCCATGAATGCCTCCACCCGGGTTCTAAGCTGACCTTCGGCGAAATTTCTTGAATCGACGCAATCCACCTCAAGATTCAGTACAGGGACCCCGATTTCCTTAAGCCCCTTTGCAATAAGCCCTCTTGAGCCTGTTCCCTGTCGGCATCCCCAATTGCAGGGATTTATGGCGCCATCGATGTGATACTCTCCGGCAAGCTTTTTAAGATGCCTGACTCGCCTCTCCCCCCAGCCGTTAATGGGAATGGAAATTGCACGCTTAGCCATTCCTGGAAAAGGATCATCCGGGTCTATGGGATCCCAGGTGATCCAGTTCAACTCGTCGGTTACCACAGATGCTTTGTATTTTTTTTCCAGAAGCTCAATAAGAGGATTTTTGAACTGTATCCGGTTCTGTATCCATAACAATCGAAATCGTTCGCCAGGCACGCCTGCGATGTTCTCCTCTACTCTTTTCGCAAATTCGTCCCTGAATTCCCTTGCCACTTCAACGCCTGCGTCCAGGCCTTTAAGCAGGGCCATGGTTATACCAACGTTTGAGAGGAGTCTCCCATTGGTCGGTGACGGAATATGACTTGCAAACCGGTATGTTTCATCAAAAAATTCCCGTTCAAGGTTAGAATTGTTGACTGCCTGGCGCAAAAGGTCCTTGTCGAGCGGCTTTCCGGTATGTTGGGATACGAATTCCACCATTCTTTCGATCTGATCTGCCAGATACCGGACACTCTCATTTGTTGATTCTTGCGGAACGTTCAGGATGAAAAGGTCCTTTTGAAAATGACGCGCAAGGTTCTCTATTACAGCAATGCCCCCGGAACACGGGCAGGTAGTGCCTATCAGGAAGTCGGGAATCGGCATTATCCCTTTTAATGCGGCTCCCATAACCGACCTGTGGAAGCCGCAGGTATCACCTGCATACCCTGCTTGTTCCGCTGCTTCGACGAAATCATCGGATGTACCCGTCGATGCCAGCATGGCGCCTATAAATTCCACGAAGCAGGATGTTACACCCATGGCCGTGAGGAGATCAAAGGGAACCGAAATCCCACACCACGCCACCTGGTTTTTGTCATCATAAAGGCGGCTGCCGAGCCGGGCTATCTCCTTGACATAAATTTTTCTCGGACTTCTGCTGTCGGGTTCCTCTCGTAATTTGGTTTCAATACTCAATACTATATCATCAAAATATTGTTTCATCATGTCAATTACCTCAGCAATCAGGGAGTTTTTCTCTTTTATCCCCGGTTTAAGCGGAATGGATGATCGTCACGAAAAGCATACACTGTCTGAAGGTATTAGGAATCGTTAAGAAAGAAAAGCGTTCTGTATGCATTTTCCTAAAAAAGGAACTGTTTAATATTAACTAAATTATTGTTTTAATATGTCATACACTTTTATTTCTTTACGAGTCCTTATACATGAGTTTGTATGTTCTTCGTGATGATTATCCAT
>CAZLRK010000337.1:0-2559 GCA_964561845.1 uncultured Desulfobacterales bacterium
ATGCCTTTATAACCGGTGATGTTATGGAGTGATCGCCTCCGAGTATCAGGGGCATGGTGCCGCTGTCTAAAATTTTTCGTACAGCATACTCTGTATTTGCATGACTCGTATTCATGTCTGTATGAATAATGTCCGCATCCCCTACATCAATAATTCTCACTTGGTCATCTCTAAGATAGACAATGTCGTCTTCGTGATCGTAAGCCCCTCCGTGACCAAAGGAGAATAGTGTTGTGGCTTCTCGTATGGCTCTAGGACCAAAGCGGGCGCCTGATCGGTATTGAGTGCCCATGTCATTGGGAACACCCAGAACTGCAACATTGGCATCAATATTTTCCCAGTCCGTGCACACCGGTTTTTTTGCGAAGGTGCAATGCCCAACAAACGGAAGATTCAAACGACCCTTTTCATAATTGAATTCATTCATCTTGGTTGCCTCGTTAAATTATTCTATATTGTAATAGTTCAACTATATTTTTAGACAGGATAACAGGATTAACTTGATTTAAAAAAATAATTTTAAGAATCTTGTTTATCAGTAAGTTGAATTCTGCAAAATATAATTAACCCTGAACCCTGTGCTTTGAACCGTGAACGGTTACTTTCTCTAAACAACATGTTTTTTTCTGACTACAAGCGTTCTCGCTCAGGCAGGATTATGATTTTGTGATGAACTGGAATAATATCTTGTGTATCCTGTTATCCTGTCTAAATTAATTCCTTTACTTCAATTGAAATCGGATAGGAACCTTGACCCACATTTCCACGATATCTTCATTTTTCATTCCCGGCTCAAACGACCAATTTTTTACAGAGGCTAATGCCGATCTGTCCAGAACCTTATACCCACTCGATTTAAATATTTTTGAATCACCAACATTTCCATCCTTATCAACCAGAACCTCAAGAATAGTTGTGCCCTGATATCCTCTTCTCCTGGCAATTCTGGGATATTTCGGAGGCGGATTTTCTCGATACCGCGGAATTGCTTCCCGTATAACAGGTTCCAAAGGCACTATATGCTCTTTTTTGGTCGTGCTTGCAATCTCTTTGTGTAAAGTATTCTGGGTTGGTTCGGAAACAGTAAGAGCGGTTTTCTTCGGGGTTTCAAGCGGCTCCGGATCAGGAAAAGGTTTTGGCGCAAAAAGAGGTTTATGATCAGGAATTATCTTTGGTGGTTGTTTATTTTCAGGAGGGGCAATTTTATTAACTATTTTCTTTGGCTTGATAATCTTTTCCGGTGGTTTTTTTTCTACAGGAGGGGCATTGGGTTTGATAATTTTCTTTTGTTTGACAATCGTTTTTTGTGGTTTTGGTTTTGTAACGAGCTTTTTTTTATTCTTTTTTATTACCGGCGCAGGTTTTTTGATTGGTGAAACCTGCTTTTTTAAGACTGGTTTAGGTTTAGGCTTTTTTGGTTGCAGATAAGCCAATGTCATACTCATGACATGCGCTTTAAGCTTATCAGGAGATTTTTTCTTTAGTCCTTTGAACTCCATTCCCAAAAGGAGACCGTGCATTCCCAGGGCCAATATTATAGCAATTATAAGCCTTTTCATTTATGTTGATCCGTCTCAGCCTGTAAGGAAATCCGACTGATACCCGCATTTCTTATCTCATCCAGGACGTTAAAGAGTTTCTGGTATGCTAAACTACGATCAGCAAAGAGCAAAACACCCGGCTCCTTTTCACCTTTTGCTTTTATTTGTAAAACCTTTTTCAATTCCCTCAGGGCAACCTTTTCTTTGTCTATAAAAATTGTTCCGTCTGTTTTAACTGTTACTGATAAAACAAGGCTTTTATCGATTTTAACTGTTGAGGATGTGGGGAGTTGAACCGGCAATCCGCGATGTACGGCCATGGAAAGCATTGCATAGATGAAAAACACCAGAAGCAAAAAGACAATATCAATCAGGGGAAGCATTTCAATACGTGTCTTTCTATTTGTGTTAAGATGAATTTTCATTTTATATTGCCCGTGGCGGTGGAATCCTGGATTAGTATTTCGTAAACAATCTCCAGGCTTGTTGCATATTTTTCTATGGCAAGCGCTGCATTTTCAACCCGTGAATTAAAATAATTATACGGGAATACTGAAAGAATTGCAATACCTAGCCCTGTGGCAGTCGTGATAAGGGCCTGGGCTATTCCCGCAGTCACGTCCTGGGGATTTTCGATGCCGGTTGTGCCTAAAATTTCAAAGGATGTTATAATCCCGATAACCGTACCGAATATCCCTAAAAGGGGGGCAACGGTAATCATGGTATCAAGCACGCTCATATACCCGCGCATCCGTTTGATTTCATCGGCACCAGTTGATTCCATGGCTTTGATCATTGAAAAATCGCGGTGGAGAATGCCGCTTACAAGGATCCTGATAATATAGTCTTTTGGTCCTGCAACTTTTTCTTTCACAGAATCCCAATCCCCTGCGCGGCATAGCTCAAGAACTTCGTTTACAAGCGGTTGATTACGGTTCATGTCAATCCTGGTCCAGAATAACAGCCGTTCAATGATAACAGTTAAAGCGATAATCGAACAGGCCAGAAGCGGGTACAT
>CAZLRK010000338.1:0-2545 GCA_964561845.1 uncultured Desulfobacterales bacterium
TGATAATAATTCATGATCAAACCACTTAAGTATATATTCATGATCAAATTTACTTATAAATCTTTTTTTAAGCTCTTCAAAGGGTATTTTTTTCCCTAAACTTAACCTATAATTTATATCAGGGTGAAAAAACTGAATACTTTGAAAGTAACCACTAACATTATAGGCTACAGGGTCTCGTATTGCTGTGATAATATTCAATCTTCTATTTGTTTTGAATTTTATTCTAAGTAATTCTTTCCTTACTTTTTCATATAAAGGAAATATTTTTTGATATTTTTCACCTTTATACTCTACAATGGGAAAAGGGGTTAACCTATGTACATGAAAATAGAGAAAACCAGCTTTCATAATTGAGTGATAAATAGATACAGAACCAACCTTGCCAGGCAGATATAATAGAAAGCAACTATTACTTTTAATGATTTTATAGATAAAAGGTAAAGTTTTTTTAATCAGCAATATCTTGTTCATCTTTCTATTATTAGTAATGCAGTTTAACTCTTATAAATATTGAATTTCCGATTCTCCCAAGTATCATATCTTGAAGACGCAACATAAGTTCAGATTCCAAAAAACTAGTAACCGGTCTAACTGATCTTCCCCATACCTTACCCCATCTCACTTTCATGCTTGTATTAAGCCAATGTGTTTTTATGAGAACATCACTAAAACCCATCTTATTTAAACTCTCTTGAAATTCTTTTTTACTAATTCTCCACACTTTGTTACCGCTTTCATTTTCTTCAAACTCCACTGTTAAACCTAGAATTAAGGCAAGTTTAATTGAGATACTTATAACACTTTCGGATGATATAACAAACCCTTCCTGGGAAACTCGAGCCATTTCACCAATAACCTTGAATGGATCAGTCGCGTGATGAAGACTGGTGTGTGTTATACAAACATCAACACTTTTATCTTGAAATGGAAAATTCTCCATATCTCCCACGATACCATCAAATAAGTCTGAGTAATTGAAGATATTACTCCGCTTTACTGCTGCTTCAATTGAACCCTGTGAAATATCTAATCCAATAATATTCGCACCACAAACACGCGCTAGAAACTCAGACTCCTGCCCCGCCCCACAACCTATATTTAGGACAGTTTTTTCTGAAATCATAGGTTTTATATCATTGCGGATTGAATTTAAATAATAATTATACATATCAGTATGTCTTTGGCAACGCCTCAGACTCCAGCCGGTACCATAAAAAATATTTTGTTCCTCATCTGGTAGCGGGCTAATGTGTATATCATAGTAATCAATCTCTTTCGATTTCATAAATAAGGCATTCTCTAGCGGATTCTCATTCGTTATATTCCTGTTAGACTCCTGGCACGCTTGTGTAACTTTAAATGGTAGTAACACAGCAATGCCCTTGGATATTGTATAAGTACGTAAGCAATTACCACACTTGATGATGCCTTCGCGGATATCACCTCCATTGGATCGAATAACATCAATGTTAAGTTGGTCGTGAAAACAATCAACACATCGAAGTTTAGACAAAACCGTATTTTTCATTCACACTTTACTATACAATTCAAAATTACCGAATAGTCTCCCACTGCCCAGATTTCTTCCCCGTAAAAAATCGTGCTACTCCCACCAATGCAGCCAAATTAACAAGGCAGAATGAGAAGGGAATTCCGAATATAAAAGAGGGTTTTCCACTTCTTTGCCATAAATAACCTGTTAAAGCAGAAAAATAAAATATAATTTGCAGAATTAAGATGATCTGAAAAAAAGGTGTGTGAATAAGAAATAGATTGGCGACCAATATTAAAATGAGGAAATAAGGGACCAACCAGCGTAAAAGCTTATGAGAAATAAGTCCCCAGCTATAGAGTGGATAACGAAATGGATTTATAAGAGTCTTGCAGATCAATACACTTCTTGTATCAAGTGTGGTGGTCCTTACCCGGGTCTTGAACATATCACGCATGTTTACCTGAAATAACCACTCGCTGGAGATAGCTTCTGGCTCGTATATGTTTCGATACCCCTTAATCGCTGCTTTCATTGGCAATACAAAATCCTCACTGATTGCTGGATCAAGAGGTTCAAAAAACGTCCGTCTCAGGGCGAAAATGGGACCGCTCCCGGCAACCAAGATTCCAAGATTACTCTCCTGAGACCTGATAAATAGTTCATATCGCCAGTAGAAGCCTTCACTCTCTCCGATAGCTGTTTCATTCTCATTATTGTAGGTAACTTTGCCTATTACGCAACCTACAGTGTCATCTTGAAAATGCCGTACCAGTTTTCTCAAAGCATCTTTTTCCAAGGATACATTTGCATCGGTAAAAAAAACAACGTCCGAATTCGCCTGGTTCACCGCTTCGTTCTGAGCAGATGCTTTTCCTACGTTTTTCCCTAATTCAACCAGTTTTACACCCTGGCCACAGTAATCACTAACAATCTCCACTGTTCTGTCTGTGGAACCATCAGAAACAACAATAATTTCCAGTTTCTCATTTGGGTAATCCAGTGCCAGGCTATTCTCCAATTTTTCAGCTATAACTTGCTCCTCATTAT
>CAZLRK010000339.1:0-2528 GCA_964561845.1 uncultured Desulfobacterales bacterium
TCGACCTTTTACCCTTTGACCACCCTTAACAACGACAGCGAAATCACCTGCGGGACCATAATCATGGAACCCTTTTAATCTATCATCTTGAATTATAATGTGTGAGCCTGAAGATTGTGAATGTTGACCGCTAAAAAACCTTTCAATAATCGCCCTTACTCTTTCTATAGATTCATCAGTTGGTGTATTGTTTAACCATTTGTCAAGTATCTTATCGACTTTAGCCATAGTTTTCTTAAGTTTTTAATACTACATATAGTATCAATAATATGTAAAGTCAAGGGAATAGTTAGGTATATATGTAAAAATATTCTACCTATACTAAGTGTTGTGCTTTAATTTTTTTTGAGCACAATATAATCATTCCTATGATATTGAGGCCTATAAAAAATTTTTAAAACCCTAATACAAAAAAGGCAGAACCAATATTTAGCCCTGCTCTTTTAGTTTTGTAACAAAATGTTACAAAATAGATTTTTTGGTCAACATTGGGTGTTGACTAACCCTATATTTCCTTGTATATCCCTACATCACATTTAACTATAGAATAGATTCTAACTCTTTGAAATAACTAAATCCCTTATAATCATTTGATGTCCCTTATTTTCCCACTATGAGAATACCTAATCCATGTGCCGCAGGTCCGATTCCTGCCGGGGGCACCAATGATAAAAGCATAAAAGTTCATTAGATCATCAAATTTTGGCACAAATTTTCTACAGCATTCAACATAGCAGTATTGCAAGCCAGGTTATCTCACTTTTTCCATTAAGTCTTGTGCTTTCTTGATATGTTTTCTTGTTTCATTGGCAAGTTTAGTCATTATCCCTTTCATATTTTCCTCCACAATCTCAAAATGAGTAAAAACGTTCTTTTCAATAAGCGCCATTTCGAAGTCGAGGGTATATGCAATGGCCTTTTTCAGTTCCATTTCTTCGTTTTCAGCCTGTTGAATAACTTTCTCTAAATTTTCAATAAAGGTATTCAAGGTATACGTTTTGACCTTGCCCTCACTGAAAGCAACCATGTCCTTTTTCTCTGCCTGATACAATTTTTTAACCCACCCGGCATGCATCCGTTCCTCTTTGGCCAAACCCTGCCAAAAGTCCTTATATACAGGAAATTTAACAGCGAAGGTCTTATAAAGTTTGGCAAGAAGTAATTCTAGTTTAACCATCAACTCAATAATCTTCTTTTGATAAGGTTCCAGCATAAGGCGCCCCTTTTAAAGATTCTTTATTTTATTTGGAATCGAAAAAACTTAACCAACTTTAAACAATTGCATCAATCCCTATCTTTTCTAAGTTTTCCAAACGTTGAATCACAAAAGCAATGTCTCGCAAATTTTTTAAAATACTCCCATGTTGTGGAGCGATGCATTGTATATCAAATTTTTTTATTTTGCTTAAGGTATACCTGAGCGCTTTACAGCAAGGCATTATAGTTTTATGAAATGAAAGTATATCTTTAACAGGGCAGGAGATTTTGCGATTTTGACAGTCATCGTAGTCACGACATGTAAAACACTCTTCGTTCAATTCCAAAAACAAATCCCACTCTGTTGAATAACTTCCGAATATGTCACTGCTGAATAAAGTTTTGGTTTTTATGTCGTAGGTTACAAAACTGCCGGAATTGTGGGAATAAGGGGTTGATATAAATTTAAGCTCCCGCTCGTTGAAGGTAAACGTGTAATTATAAACATCGATCGAGTCTAAAAGATGGTGTTTATCGCGATGAATATAGTAGGAGATGAATACATTATTATTTTTTTCGGAGATCACTTTTAAATCGGGATTTTCACACATATCGATGAAGTTCGGCACCGAACCACATAAATCAGGGTCGTAATGTTGGTAAATGAGTCCGACGATCTGTTGGGGATCAATCCCGGCTTGAAGAATTTTCATCATCACAACGGCAAAATCTGTTCGACTACCGCTATCTATTAGAACAGCTTTATCATCCTGAACAACCAAATACGGATTACAAGTTAAATGAGTTTTTTCATCCCGGAATCCAACCCAGTAAATACCCTCCGCCACCTGAATCGGTCTGTCGTATTTTTTACTGCTTGTCATGCCCTAATCACCCCCTTGCGAATTCAAGCCCCAAACTATTTCTCTTCTATAACAAAATAGGCCTTCATATCCTCTTTGTTCTTGAGGCTGATAGTGCCTCTTTCCTCAAATTCAATATGGTCTCTGGCTGTCATGTATGTCGTTTTGGAAACGTTAATTCTGTTGTTGACGCTCGAAGATTCGAAACGTGCTGCAATATTTACATCGTCACCAAATACATCGAATTGCATGCGCTCTTTCCCAACCACTCCGGCCATCACTTGCCCTGTATGAATACCCACACGCATATTAAATTTGTGTTCGGTTTCCAGATTAAACCGTTCTAAAAATTTGATCATGGCCAAAGCCGCCCGGATGGCCATTATTGGGTGCTCGTCATATTCGATCGGTGTATGGATATTCCGCTTGATTTCGGCCACCCATTCCGCTCCATTCCGGCCACCCATT
>CAZLRK010000340.1:0-2522 GCA_964561845.1 uncultured Desulfobacterales bacterium
ACAATCACACCAAAGGGCGTCATTGCCGTTGATCTTTTCGGACTTCCTTGTAACTTTGACCACATCAATTCTGTTGCTGAAAAACACGGCCTCTTCGTCATTGAAGATGCTGCCCAATCCTTTGGAGCTGAATATAAAGGGAAAAAAGCCTGTTCCATTGCGGAAATCGGCTGTACGTCTTTTTTCCCTGCAAAACCCTTTGGCTGCTATGGTGATGGAGGTATGTGTTTCACAGATAATGATAAATTAGCAGAGATCATGCAGTCTCTCCGAGTACACGGCAAAGGGAATCATAAATATGAAAACATTCGTATCGGTATAAATGGCCGGCTCGATACATTACAAGCCGCCATACTCCTTGCAAAATTCGACATACTTCCTGAAGAGGTCGAACTTCGCAATAAAGCAGCATCAAAATATACCGAATTGCTGATTGATACCGGCAATAAACTTTCAACCCCTTTTGTGCCGGATGGATACAAAAGTGTCTGGGCTCAATATTCGGTCCTGGCAAATGATGAAGAACATAGGACGAATTTACAAACCAAACTTAGAGATGCCGGCATACCCACGGCCATATATTATCCCAAACCCCTCCACCTCCAAACTGCATTTGCTTCTCTTGGCTACAAAGAAGGAGATTTCCCGATCTGCGAAGATTTTGCGAGACGCATATTCAGTCTTCCAATGCATCCCTATCTGAAAACAGAAGAGCAAGAAAAAATCGCTGATATAGTAAAAATAAAAAATTCTCTGTGTTCTCTGCGAACTCTGCCTGCCCCGTAGCTCCGGAAGATGGTACTGGGGCGAGATATAAAATAATAATGAAATCCCACGACAATAAACCCGTCAATCTCCTTGTGGACGAAAAACAGAGTGCGCTCCTAAAGGAAATCGCTCTGAACCTGCCTGACATCACTCTAAACGATCGGCAGCTTTGTGACCTTGAGATGCTTGCAATGGGCGCATTTTCACCGTTGGAAGGCTTTATGTGCCGTCCGGACTATGAATCGGTTCTAGATCGCATGCGGCTACAAAACGGTCTTTTATGGCCCATACCGATTTGTCTCGATATATCGGCTACACAGGCCCGGCCACTTGATATTGGGCAATCTGTGGCGTTGCGTGACCCTGAAGGGTTTCTTTTAGCCGTTTTGCATGTGGAAGATATTTGGGAGGTTGATAGAGAAAAAGAGGCCCTCCAAGTTTACGGAACAACCGATCGGGGTCACCAGGGAACCCAATATCTTTTTAACAGCACGGGTGAATATTATATAGGAGGAAAACTGGAGGTCCTTAGCCTGCCGCTCCACTTTGATTTCAAACAGCTTCGTATGAATCCGGAAGAGGTTCGACGTATTTATGAAAAACTGGGGTGGAAAAGGATCGTGGGATTTCAGACCAGGAATCCCATACAACGAGCCCAGTTTGAAATGACCATTCAGGCCATGAGGGAGGCAAAGGCAAATCTGCTGCTTATGCCTATAGTGGGAATGACGAAACCCGGCGATTTTGATCATTATACACGGGTCAGATGTTATCGTGCCGTGACAGGTCATTATCCGCCCGATTCATTTGTGCTGAACCTATTACCACTTGCCATGCGTATGGCCGGCCCCAGAGATGCACTACTGCATGGTATCATCTTTAAGAATTTCGGATGCACCCATTTTATAGTGGGACGTGACCACGCAAGTCCGAATAAAGACAGAAACGGAAATCATTATTACGAAAGGGACGGAGCCCAAAAACTTTTAGATGAATACGGCAAAGAGATGGGTATTACCGTTATTCCTTTCAAGGAGTTGGTTTATCTCCCCTTTGAAGATGAATACCGCTCCTTAAATCAGGTTTCTGAGGGGACGCAGACCATCTCACTTTCCGGTACGGATATCCGCGAACGAGTACGTACAGGGAAACAGATACCTGAATGGGCAACCTTTCCGGAAGTAGTCCAGGAACTTCAAAAAGCTTATCCACCTCCGAAAAACCAGGGTTTTACAATTTTCTTAACCGGTCTTTCAGGGGCGGGTAAATCCACAGTAGCAAAAATCCTCTATGCCCGTTTTCTGGAAATCGGTGTCCGTCCAGTAACCCTTTTAGACGGCGACATTGTCAGACGAAATTTATCCAGCCAATTGACCTTTTCCAAAGAACACAGGGATATCAATGTGCGTCGCATCGGCTTTGTCGCAAGTGAGATCACCAAAAACAGAGGTATAGCCATCTGCGCTCCCATTGCGCCTTATGCGGCAACAAGATCCGAAATAAGGGCATCAATAGAGACCCACGGCGGTTTTATCGAAGTTTATGTGGCAACACCAATCGAAGTATGCGAAAAAAGGGATCGAAAGGGAATGTATGCAAATGCCCGTGCCGGGCTCATAAAGGGATTCACCGGAGTAGATGATCCCTACGAATCACCGGAATCGCCGGAAGCCCGTATCGACACAACCAACCTCGCTCCTGACGAAGCAGCCCAGGAGATTCTGCTGTTTTTGGGACAGAAAGGATATATATAG
>CAZLRK010000341.1:0-2477 GCA_964561845.1 uncultured Desulfobacterales bacterium
TTTACCATTTCTCTCATTGTGTTGGCAAACTTTGGTCCGTCTGCTGCGGAACACCAGACATTCCAGAGTTTATCCGGGTCATACCCTTTTTTAACAAGCTTTCTTTTAGCGCGCCTTACCCTGGTTTCTGCAGCGTAATTGCCTGATATATAATGGCATGTAGGAAATTCGCATCCTGCAACCAACGTTCCGGCAGCACCCAAATCAAAGGCACGTTGTATCATTTTAATGGAGACTCGTGCAGAACACATGACCCTGATAAGTCTTGCGTTTGAAGGATACTGGAGTCTACTAACGCCTGCCATATCGACCCCCCCTAAGGCACACCAGTGACAAACAAAACCGATAATCTTCTTTTTCGGATTTTCCGCCAAAGCGGCTTCCACCTGGGCAAGGATTTGTTCATCAGTGTAATGGACAATGGCAATACATTCTTTCGGACAATCCGCCGAACATAAACCACAACCTTTACAAAGGGCTTTTACAACTTCAGGCTGTTTGTCGTCGTTGACCTGAATGGCATTGTATGGACATCTTTTGGAACAGAGGCCACATAGATTACAATCATCTATATCAATGTCGGCAACGATCCCTTCCGCTTCAATATAGCCGTTTTTCATGGGGATAGAAGCTCGCATGGCCGCTCCTATTCCCTCTTCACAACTCTCTTTGAAACTAGCCGGCGCCTTCGCACACCCGCAAAGGGCAATACCGTCGGCAGGAAATTCCAATGGGCCTAATTTTACATGTGATTCCTGAAAAAATCCATTTGAATTGGTTGAAACTTTAAGGTGGCCTTTAAGTTCATCAACCCCGTCGTTGCCTGTAAAGTTAGTTGTAAGAACAAGCAGATCAGCTGGTATTTCAAATTCTTTGCCAAGAAGGATATCATGGATTTTTAACTTTAAATTGCCGTTTTGATTGTTCAACTCGGGATAGTGATCATCCGGAAACCTTAAAAATTTAACACCAAGTCTCTTGGCTTCCTCCAGGGCATTGCCCTCTTCCTTGATCATGGAAAGATCTCTATAAAGTATATGAATGCGGATATCCTTATTAAGTGATTTAAGCGCTATGGCATTTTTTACGGAGTTATGGCATCCGATGTGACAACACCCGCGTGATTCATTTTTAGAATTGACACAATTAATAACAACAACATCCTTAATTTGGAATTTGAAATTTCCGGTTTTACATTCGGTATTCCACTCTCCCAACATTCTTTCGAATTGAAGCTGAGTAACTACCCGTTTATCATTACCATATTCAAACTGCCCTTCCGGTTCGATTTCTTTCATTCCCGTAGCCACAATGATGGTGGATATATCAAGCTTTAGTTTTGTACCGTTAGTGCTCAGTGTAACAGTATAATTTCCGATATAGCCGTCAACTTCTTCTATATGCGCACTAGTATAGACTTTAACATTCGAATGTGTTTCTATTTGATTAATTTTTTGTTTTAAGATTTCTGCGGCTTGAATTTTGTGATGATCATGAGAAATGAAACGAATATGATTTAACAAGCCTCCAAGTTGGGGTTCTTTTTCAATGATAAAAGATTTAAACCCCTGATCTGCTATATGTAAAGCTGCATTCATGCCTGCCATTCCGCCGCCTATCACCATGCAATCCGTTTTAACTGGAAGTTTAATTTCCTGGCCTTCTTCAAGCAGCACGGCTTTTGCAACACCCATCTTTATAAGGTCTTTGGCTTTTTCAGTTGCGATTTCAGGTTCTTTCATGTGTACCCAGGAAACCTGCTCCCGGATACTTACGAATTCAAGTAAATAGGGATTTACACCTGCTTCCTTTGTGGCTCTTTTAAAAAGCGGCTCATGAGTCCTTGGAGTGCAAGATGCAATGACTATCCGATTTACTTTATTCTCTTTTATAATATCTTGAAATTTAGTCAGATAGTCCACAGAACACGACCATTTTCCCTCATCAGCAATCACTACGTGATCAAGCGTCTTTGCATACTCAACAACTTCAGGAACATTAACCACGCCGGCAATATTTGATCCGCAATCGCAAACAAATACTCCTACCCTGATATCCTTGCTCATTGAAATGCCCCAATTAAGATTTAATATTGAATATCGATATTAATTTAACCTTTTGAAAATAATTAGAACTATATAGCTTCAAAGGTTTTTAAATTTTTTATCGTGTAACTGTCTGAGCGTATTAGTGAGAGTTAAGAAAAAACAGGGATTGAATCGGTGTGACTCAAAGGTTAATCGGTATTTATTGCTTATTTGTATTATTAATATGTCATGCACTGTTCTTTCTTTACTCTCACTTATGCGCGAGTTTTACACGAAAAAATTTAATTGCCTTTGAAGCGGCCTTGTTTCCAAACAGCTAAAGTATTACGAATATTGTTGGTTGATTTAATATACAATAATCTTCAATTCCTAAGTACCGCTTTCATGGCGGCGGCACATGCTTGTGCAACCGACTCTGCTATATCGATA
>CAZLRK010000342.1:0-2466 GCA_964561845.1 uncultured Desulfobacterales bacterium
AATCGGTGGCCGAAATCCTCCGGAACAAGTGGCCGATTTAAGCGGAATATCCAGCTGTTGTGGATATCGATTAATTCCATAACAGACAAAGGCTTTGACCGTAAGAATTGTTTGTATATCATTCTCATCGTATCTTCATTTAACTGGCCCTTAATAATAATATCCTTTTGAGATGATTTGAATTTTGCTTCATTTACGGGATAGGGGCGTTCATCAAAATCAATAGCACAATCTTCTTCAAATATCGGGTGTTGATTTGTTTTGAATATAAAATGGCTGTGGTTTCTTCTTGTGCCAGATGTTCCGAAGTGTTGTAGTTGGGTTGTTGTTGTGCTTAAATAGACAATCGCAACTTGCGCAAAAATTCCTGAAAATCCGAGGCATATAAACCATCTAGCCTTACTTTCGCCGCCAAACCTATGCGCCGGAAAGTTGTCCCATCTAAAAACTGTTCCAACCTCAAGATTCAAGATGCCATAGCTCTGTATGTTAGATAAACTTCTTCAGGATAAGTTAGTTCATTTTCTCTTTTCGACAACAAATCACCACTAAACTCTAATGTATAATCAATAATGGTATTTGGCTTCTGGTAATAGGTGCGTTTCCATGCAGCAATATCTTCGTGGCTAGCATCACTCATAACGTCTGTTGTCATCCATCTTGTTGCATAAATTTCAATAAGCCGGTGCATTAGATCAATCTCATAAGAGGAAAAAAAGTCCATGTTTGGCTTATTTTTGGTGACAATAATTTCCCCAAGCTCGTCTTTTACAAACCTATATAGAAGTGTATCTGCCTTTTTTTCATATATTTCAATAGGCACTGCCCCTCGTCGCATTGCCCTGTAAATCAATTCAAGGGCTGGGCGTCCACTTTCTCTTAAGCTTATAAAATCAAGAAATGCCAGATACTTATAAAGATAAGTTTGATAAAGAGGCTTTCTGGTTTTTTTGCGATGCTCTCTTGCAAAAAAAACTATGGCATTTTGGATTTTTGCTTTCCTGTACGGAATCATTGAAAAGACCTTTCAATTTTGCGGAGCTTCTATTATTATATCCTATTTAACGGCATGTCAACTTCAATCGCTATATTATGATAATCATGCCCATATAGGAAGCAAATAGTATGCCAAAGATCAACAACCTATTCGCTACCTTAAAATGGGACATTCCGTTATTAATTGATCATTACTTTGCCCAACAAAGGGGGCAAGCGAAGCGCAGTCCCACGAAGCGGGATGTCAACTCCATTGAGTTGTTCAAGTAAGCCGCTTCGCGGCAGGTTAAAATTCTTTTCTTACCCAAAGAAACTATATCGTATATAAGCGAAGAATGGAATTGACAGTTCAATAGAGCTTTGTTAAAATAGGTTTTAGAAAAAGTAGCCATGTGGCCTTGCGTGCATTTAACACACTGTAATCTATCCCAAATAAGATCCGAGCTGCCAACCCAAAAACCACTTCGAAGCAATCCCCATATAGCATAAATCGTGCCAACTTTTCGTAGGACTTCTTGAATCCGTGCTTCTTGAACAATAGATAGAGCACGATCTTATCAGGATCGTTCTCTATCCTTATTAGGTTATGAGCTATCCTTTTTTTAATTCTATATTTTTATACTGAATTTTTCTCACGACTGATTCATTTTCAGATAGTTGTATTGTCTCTTTGATAAAATTTTTTGCTCCATCAACGAGCTTCTTGCCTTTATCGCTACTTTTTGACTTGGTGTATTCTTCATACGCTTTTGATTCAATATACCTTACATCATCCAAAGCCATTCCATTTATTTGCTCTAAAAATGTCCTGCTTCCGTTAGAATAATTATTCAATATTCCAATATTTCGAACTTGGCTAAGAGGTTTATGGTGTGGCCTAATTTTATCTCTTGGGAATTCCTCATTAGTTGCTGAAAACCATAGGCCCCTTACAGCGGTTTCACATGCATGGTTAATGTTGTAGGCGGACATCTGATACAGGGAACCAACATCAGTCCATTCTTTACGACATTTTTCTATAGCCAATATAGCTTCTTGAAAATAGATATTCATTTTCTCATAATGGAAAGATCAGCCGCGGCGTTTAGCCGTCGACTGAATTGTTTTGTTGGGAGCTTTCGTCTTTAGCCTCAGTTATAATATCTTCCGACGATCTGTAGCCTCTGACAACTTGTAGAATCTCTTTTTCTAACGCATCTCTTTTTTCAACTTCATTATTTGCCCCTTCCAGGGCTTGTGCTAGCCTCTCATGAGCATATTGAGAATTGGAATCTATAGAAATACCTTTTTTTAAGTACGATGCTCCCTCTGTATAAAAACCTCGATTCTTCATAAGATTGCCAATATTTGAGATTATCCACTCTTCACTTTCTTTTGCAAGTTCATTTCCTTTTTTATAGGCCTCTATTGCTAGATCATAAAAAGCTACAATATGCCGTTTTACGACACTGTAACCGAAAATAACTTTTG
>CAZLRK010000343.1:0-2459 GCA_964561845.1 uncultured Desulfobacterales bacterium
GACGACCAATAGTACGACGCATTTGCATCAGGGAAGAAATTCGTATCAATTGCAGGGTTATACAGAGTATCTTCTGTTATCGATTCCAGCTCTTTGATATTCGGAAGGCGCCAGTCAGTATACCCGGCAAGGGATAAATCCTCGCAATATGAGATGGCATCCTCCCAAGTCTTTTGACCACCCTCGCCCTCCTGCCAAACAAGCCCTGTATTATCATCCGTTACCGTGCCATCACCATTATCAGTGAAATCGCCTGCCATAACATCTACATAAGCAAACAACAGGAAACATAATGTTAAGATCAAGGTTTTTATTTTCATTATTTACTCCAGATATCGTCAAATAGTTGAGTTATTAAGTGGTTGAGAAGGTCAGTACTTCTGTAATTATCCGTCTTTTCAATCCCGTCCTATAAAAACCGCTTTCGGCTACAACTATATATGGCTGACGCGCGCGCAGCATCTTGCTTTTAAACCGCTTCAACATCTTTATTGGAAAACCGCTTTGTTTCCCCATACCTCTAATACCATTTCGTACTTTAAGGTCAAAAAGACCGGCGAACTTTTGAGCTTGTAATCCATAGAATTCAATATAATTTCCAACCTGAAAAAATATACAGTATTCTTTGTATCGATCAATAAACCATCCATACTGACTGCTCAAATGATGTGGTTTAAAATCAGGTTCATATAGGGGGACCAGGCGGTATCCATTGTTTATTGAAAAGATATTTTTTAAAAACGTATATTTCTCAAATATACTTTGTATCAGTGTGTGCGAATCGGCATGTTTAAAATGTCCCAAATAGGATGCAAGTATTTGTCTTAGCTTATGCACAACATTCTCACGCAAATGTGTAATAACGTATCTTTTCTTCCCGATTTTACCTTCAACAATAATTTTCCTTTTAAAATAACATAATTTTGTCTTTAGATTTCTGATTACTCTGTTACGAACCAAAACATAATCAGGTCTTATAATATATCCAAGAAAATTAGATCCTTCGCTTACTCTTTTAATTGCAAATTCCGGTTTTAGCGATAGTAAAAGTTTTTTGGATAGAAAATTCTTAATATTATCTCTCATCTCGAGCAGCTTTACTTTTGAACTGTGGAGAAGGATAAAATCATCAACGTATCTGAGATAATATTTTGCTTTAAGTTCATGTTTCACATATTGATCAAGTTCGTTCAGATAAACATTGGCAAAAAACTGGGATGTTAAGTTTCCGATAGGGAGTCCTTTGTTTGGAGGAATAAAAAATAAAGACTTATTAAGGGGAACTTTTTTCTGTAATCCAGGGTTTCCTTTGTAAACATATTTTTCAGTGCAATCATGGTTGATAATCCTTCGCGTCAAGTCCATAATAATTTTATCTTTTACATGTTTTTCAATCTTATCCAGAAGAATTGTCCTGTCAATACTCATAAAGAAACTGCTGATGTCTAGTTGAATAAACCATGCAGCAACGCGCCTGCCGCGTGTAATTTTATTCATAAATAATTTCAGTCTA
The DNA here is from genome assembly GCA_964561845.1 of uncultured Desulfobacterales bacterium. Taxonomy (GTDB): domain Bacteria; phylum Desulfobacterota; class Desulfobacteria; order Desulfobacterales; family JAUVVS01; genus JAUVVS01. Next base: position 1,514 of record CAZLRK010000343.1, read on the forward strand.
TTGACTGCTGCATGGGTCCCTTTCTCTTTTCTGCACGCATAAGAATCATATATGAATTTGGGTTCAAATATTCGCTCAAGTCGAGGGACAAGAAGATGATGAACCACCCTGTCTCTGAAATCTGCCGCAAATATTTCCCTGAGTTTGGGCTTTTGTGTGATAAAGTAGACAGAACGTAAGGGTTGATAATTACCAGTACAAAGGGATTCACTGAGGGAAAACAGGTTTTCAAGAATGTCTGCTTCAAACCTCAGTGCGTTTATGGTATTTCTTTTCCTTCTTCTGCAGTTTAGGTAGGCATTATAAACATCCCTGAAGGAGAAAATACCACAGCGATCACTTTCCGGCACGGACACATCGCACATAGTTGTTATTTGTCTTATTGTTGTTGTTGACGTTGCCATTGTTGAAGTTTACGTTCCACGCGTTGGACGAATTGTTTGCGTTGGTAGTAGACGACCAATAGTTCGACGCATTTACCCGCCCACTTCACGGTCTTTCGACCCTTCATAAACCGATCCATAATTTGGTACGGTTTATTGTATCATCATGCCCTGTTAATGAATAAAAAATCAATTCAAAGGGCGGGACGGGTGCACAGTGATCTTAGGTGCACTTGCGGATGCATTATGCATTATGCAATTCTGACCTTTTTCCCTTCTGACTTTTTAGCCATCCCTCGCTCTGCCTACTTACATCAACAGCCAGCGCTGCTGCATGCTGGAACTGTTTGAAACTTTTAAATGCCTTTATCTCCTTTCCTATCATTATGTTGACTTTCATTTCTTCACTTTTATCCCTTAATTCCGTCAAAAAATTCCGTTTATCTTTTCTGGAATTTGCTTTAATCACCAGAGCAACAAGGTTTCTAGATAGATCTCTCATGTTAGAGCCGATGGTGTATTTATGATATCTTGAAAAATTCCTGACAACATTTTCTATATAA
>CAZLRK010000344.1:0-2450 GCA_964561845.1 uncultured Desulfobacterales bacterium
AATAGGAATATGATAAAAAGATTATGGCTAAAAAATTGTTTCAAAAGAAGTTTATATGTATTCAGCATTTTATATAATTATTATACCGCCTTTTTCTAATATTGACCTACTATTGAACATATGTTAATTGTCTCACATGGTAAAGATGATGGTTTCGTAAAAAGGTCACTTTTTTGACTTTTTACGAGATCATCAAGAATAAATCAATGGTATTTTAAATTGATTTTGTCAATGAAATAGTGAGAGGTGTAAAGAATAGACTGGCGGAAGTGCATGGGAATCGAACCCACCCGGGACGGTTTTAGCGCCCCACACCGGATTTGAAGTCCGGGAGCCCCACCAGTGAGCTGCGCACTTCCGTTTTGTTAGGGGCATATAGTATAAATTTCAGCTTTTTGTCAATAGATTTAGAGAAAAATAACTTCGTAATGGATACTATAGATCTCGTTAAGTCGTCGAGTAGTTGAGTAGTTAAGTAGTTGTAATAATAAAAATAATAGCCGTTTTGCAAAATATTGGACATATAATTGTTTGCAAATATTAACATATTGATTTAATTATAATTCTTTTCTTACTCAACCACTTAACCACTCAACTATTTGACGATGTCTATACTACAAACATTTTAAAGGGAAATAGGGTATTTTCTTATGCTGGCTTATTTTGACTGCTTTTCAGGTATTAGTGGAGACATGACCCTTGGTGCTTTGATAGACCTTGGAGTTCCGAGTGAATGGTTTAAAGAAACCCTTTGTAAAATTCTTCCGGCAAATTTTGACATATTGGTCTCTACTATTTCTCGAAGTGGTATTAAAGCTAAAAAAGTTGAGATTCTTTTTAAAGACGATTTAATATCAAGAGATTACAAACAAATAAAATCTATGATAAATAGTAGTTCAATATCACCGAAGGCTAAAAGTAGATGCCTTGAAATTTTTGAAAAGCTTGCAAGTGCTGAGGCTGAAATACATGGATGTCCCAAAGAAGATATCCATTTTCATGAACTGGGGAGTATTGATTCTATAGTGGATATTGTAGGTGCTGTACTTTGCTTGGAGTATCTTGGCATAGAAAAGGTAATAGCTTCAGAAATTCCTTTAGGTAAAGGATTTGTTTCTTGCAGACACGGAACACTGCCCCTTCCGTCACCAGCTACCCTTTCAATTTTAAAAGGCATTCCGGTTTATGGTTCCAAAATTGAGCATGAACTCGTAACACCCACAGGCGCAGCAATTATTACAACAATTGCTGAATCTTTTGAGAAAATACCAAAAATGAGAGTTGAAAAAATCGGCTACGGTGCAGGGGAACGTGATTTGGAACCCATACCGAATCTTTTACGAATTGTTATCGGAACTTTGGCAGACCTTCGAACTGAATATCAAGCGGATCGTCAGAAAGAAGAAGTAATGGTAGTGGAAACCTGTATTGATGATATGAATCCTGAATTTTATGGATTCATAATGGATCGCCTCTTTGAAGACGGAGCGCTTGACGTTTACTGGATACCGGTCTTTATGAAGAAAAATCGACCGGGAACAATGGTACAGATTCTATGCAGGAGAGACAGAAGGGATGCCATAATCAATCGGATATTGTCTGAAACCACTTCATCCGGCGTAAGATATTATGATGTAGGAAGGAGTATATTAACGCGCGAACATATTAACGTGGATACGGTTTATGGAAAAGTAAAGGTAAAACGCATGATAGACCTTAATGGAAGTATTCGGATTGCACCGGAATATGAAGTTTGCAAAAATATTGCCCTTGAGAAAAATATTCCCCTAAGGATCGTATATGATACAATAATAAAAGAAGCTGCAGCCGATTAATCTTTAAAATGATATCTTGACAAAAATAATATCAAAATATAGACACAGGTCATGAGTTATAGGCAGAAATCGGTTATGCTACTGGCGACCGGTTGTTATGTAGGAACAATCCCCTTTGCTCCCGGTACTTTTGGTTCTATCATAGGACTTCCATTTTGCTTTTTTCTATCAAAAATTGAGTTTCCGCTTGCAGTAATCAGCACATTAGCATTAATTATATTTGCTATACTAGTGGCGCATGATGCTGAAAAAATATTAAATGAAAATGATCCGGGCTGTATAGTTATTGATGAAATCGTAGGTATGATTGTAACACTTCTGGGCGTGCCTTTTAATTTAATTACTGTTGCAGGCGGTTTTTTTATCTTCAGAATCATAGATATTGTAAAACCTTTTCCGATTCGGGTTCTGGAAAAAAGGCTTCCCGGGGGGACCGGAATTGTCTTGGATGATGTGGCAGCAGGAATTTTCAGCAATCTTATTTTAAGAGCTATATTGCTCGTAATTTCGTGATCATTTTTTAAATTTATAGTATATTTAGCTGGTTGAAAACAAAGCAAACTTCAAAGGTAATTAAATTTTAAACCGTGTAAAACTCGCGCATAAGTGAGTGTA
>CAZLRK010000345.1:0-2432 GCA_964561845.1 uncultured Desulfobacterales bacterium
TTGTGTTTAATAGAATATGTTGCATTCAGATTTACGCCGGGTCAGGAGCCCTGAAATTGGCAATATTAATTAACATCATTTCAGGGGAACCTGTAATGAAATTTGCTTTTCTCATATCGGTAACCGTCGATATCGTTGCGTAAACAACAGGGTCCCCTGGATTAATTAATTGAGCGAGGATAATGCCGGCAAGAATTTCCACATTTTGCAAAACAGACGTCCCAAGCAGATGAATGGGACCTGAAAGTCCTGCCATAACAGCCGACGAAAAGAAAATTACCTGGTTACGCTTTGCGTATTCTATTATTGTTCCGCATGCTTCCGGAGGATACTTTAATGGGCTTGTCGGACTTACGGCCACACCAATGCAATGATTTTCTTGCATGAAGCCCTTTTGGCCCATAGCGATTTCAACCATGTCCAGCATGTGTCTTACCTGATGTCCATATGCACTGAAACCGATAATCGGCTTATCCGTATGCTTAAGAATTTCATACATCATAAATAGATGCTTTTCGTCTTGATTAACATCGCTTGGATCAACCGGAAACGAACCTGCAAGGTTTACCATGTCGCTGGCCTGACATATTTTTATTATGTTGGCATAATCCTCAAGTTTTCCCAATCTACGACCATTGTCCAAATCCTGTATGAATATGGGCCCCGAATTGGGCTGAAATAAAAGCCTATCTCCGATGGCTACCGAATGGGCATCATTCCTTGCTCTCCATCTAAAGGTTTCCGGGCATTTTTCTAAGGAATCCTCGATCAATTTCCTTGAAAAATATACAATTTCTCCGTCCACTTTGGCACCATGGTTTTTGAATATTTCCAGGGCTTCCGCGGATTGAAATACAACACCGGTTTCTTCAAGAATCTTAATTGAGGCTTCATGAATCCTATTATAATCTTCTTTCGAGATAACTTCCAACCTGGTTTTTAATCCCATTGTAATACCTCAAGTGGACTTAGGTGAATTCATGCTTCAAGTGCAACATGCAATTTTTTGAGTATATGGCTAATTCATTCTCTATCAAACTGTAAAGATGATTGCAAACCCAATTTTTTAATCAATGATAAGGGATAAAATTTAATTCTTTTATTATTAAAAACAATTAAAATTGTACAAGTTCAGCCACTAAGGCACCAAGACACAAAGAAAAGATATCAATTTAAATCTTTTAAAAAGGTATAAACGCCAAATACCGTGCTTATGAGAGAAATGTAAATACTCTGTCGTTTAAAATTATTAGACAAATATTTTGATTTACATATAAATTTGAACGTATCTTTTATTAAGGAGAATATTAAATAAATTATATTATAATCTTTGTGTCTTTGCCTGCCCCGTAGCTCCGGAAGATGGTACTGGGGTGTTTTTGTGGCCGAACTATTACCTAAAATTTAAAAACTGATTTTGGAAAATATAAACATGCAACCAAATATGCTTGTAAAAATCAATTCTTTATTATAACAATAGCTACGAAAAAAGTCTAAAAATAATCTTTTTCCGAATTCATCAATATTAATGAAGTAAAAAAGGAGGTTAATCGTTTAATGGAAATTTTTGAAAACATATCCGTAACTTTACATCCTGAAGATGTTAGAAGAAAACTCCACATTAAACAAGGCTCTGAAGATGATGAGATTCAAGCCCTTATTGAAGCTACTAAGCCACTTATTAAAGCAAGGGCGGCTTATAAAGTTTGCTACATCGAAAAAAAACTTGAAGATGCCGTTGAAATCGAAGGAATCTGCTTTAAGAGTCGGGTTTTACGAAAAAATTTAGATAAAGTTGAGCGGGTTTTCCCCTATGTGATTACTATCGGCGGTAGGCTTATGGAGAAAGCCAGAACATTTGACGATGTCTTAAAACAATTTTATTTCGATATTATTGGGACCATGGCCCTTACCGCAGCACGAAAATATTTTGAAGATAAACTGCGAGCCAGATATGCTCTCGATGGAATGTCCCGTATGAGCCCGGGATCTTTGGCTAATTGGCCTATTGAAGAGCAAAAGCTTTTATTTTCACTACTTGGAGATGTTGAAGCCTCTATCGGTGTAAAATTGAGCAGCAGCCTTGTTATGATTCCGCCAAAATCGATATCGGGCATTTATTTTCCCACAGAAGTTTCATTTTATAGCTGTCAGCTGTGCCCGCGGAAACGTTGTCCGTCCAGACAAGCAGCCTATGACAAAGAAATGGCCAAAAAATACGAAATTTTAGAATAAGCTTAAGGAGTAACCGTTCACCGTTCAGAGGTTCAGGGTTCAGGGTTTACGATTTATTTATAACCAATAATTTCAGAGCTCCTGACCCCAGTTGGAAATACTTCTTGCTAAGCCTTGAATTGCAAGGAACTACAAAATTTGCAGCAAATAAACAGCGTAATTTCAGATGCAACAATTTGAACATCGAACATCGAACG
>CAZLRK010000346.1:0-2389 GCA_964561845.1 uncultured Desulfobacterales bacterium
CCTGTCAAGTAAAATCAGATATTTATTCGCCAGAGATCAGGAGTTCTGAAATTGGATATCCCCTTAATGCAAAACACGCAATATTCATTTTCATCAAAATTCTTTAGAGTGAAGAGGGTATCAAGAAAGAGAGCTTCTGCAAGTCCCTCTGCTAAAAATATCTTCGCATAACGATGTCCTGCAAGGGTCATTTTTGTTCTGTAGAATCTGTAGGAATCTGTCATTATCGTAGCTCTGCATTCATTTCCCGTGAAGAAACTATTTCACTTATGGAAAAAAACGTTGCTTTTCCAACTCCTTCCTTATTTGACAATCTAAAGAGACCTATATCTGAAAAATTCTTTTTCGTGGCGGCATTGACAAAAGCGTTTATAATTTCTTCAGAGTGGGTTGAAACGAAAAGTTGAATATTATTCTTTTCGGAAATCGTGAATAAAAATTCTATAAGTTTACTAATGATTGAGAAATGTAAACCATCTTCAATCTCATCTATCAAAAAAATGCCGTTTTGTATTACTGAAGCATCCAAAATAATATGTAGCATATTTGCAAAACCGCCTCCCAGCAATGACACCGGGAGAAGATTTTCTCTACCAATATTTGCATAGATGACAGATATCCCCTGCTCACTCAGGGGTAATAAATTTTCCAGATTTGATTCGATAATTTTTAAATTCTCTATCAGAGATTTCATTTTACCTTTTTTTGTGAGATCAGTTAATAGCCTATGGGCTTGACCCCAAAGTTCTCTATAGTAAGGGCTTGCAAAATAACATTGCATTGAATCCTTTGATTGGGGAGTTTTTACGGTAAGTCGATGTTTAACCTGAGTTTTGACCGAGATATCCACTGATTGAGTTTCACTTTCCCAGAATATTTTACCATGTTTAGGACCATTAGGTCCTCGGAAATCAAATTTTAACCCATTAATTTTTTCTTGACCAAGCCCATCAAGTTTGCTTTCGGTAGGAGTAATTTTTAACGTTCTTTTAGTTGTTTTTAGATTCTTTCTAAATTCTCCACGGCTCCACAATTCAATGGAATTTGAGATATCCAAATCGTAGAAAATATCTTTAAAAAATCTGTCATAACCCGGAATAAGTTCACTCTCGTTTCGGAAGTTATATAAAGACATTACTAACTGGGCGTTATTAGCACCCGCTAATAAAAAAGGAATCTCAAGAAGGGATGTTTTCCCAGATCCGTTGACTCCAGTAAAAACATTAATGCGCTTTAAATTTTGTATCTTTATCTCTTTAAAGCCTCTAAAGTTTCTTGCATAAAATTCTTTTAGCACTATTGCCTCCTTGATAAATGGTTTATTAACTTTTATACACTATCTACTGTAAATCTTAAGAAATGTAAAAAGAATTTAAACACAAGTGATAGTGCTGCATTGGTAGGCGCTATAATTCCAGATATCTTGACAATATCTGAAATATACAATGTTATTAAAAAATTGTGATATATTTTACTTTACACAACACAGATTGATGGTCATTACACAAACAGGTCCATCCCCAAACCCTACATATTGTGTAAGCTCAATCCGGTACAAATCGTTTTACCGGTGAATATTTTTTGTCAGCATCACGCATCAGCATAGCACAAAGATAATCGAAAATTTCGTTTCAAACATTCACCTAGTTTCATTGCAAAGTAATTCCAGATTTCAAACAGAAATCGAAAACCAATCTCTCCTATTCATACAGGATAGACCTCAAGAGATCAATCTAAATGTTGAAATTGTTCATAAAACCAAAAAGCCACCTTCAAATTCAAAGATCGACTCTCAATTGTTACAATATTTAGTTACTCCTCGAATCCCCTACACCCTGTTTCCTCAGCATGTTTCCTTGACCTGGGATACTCTCTACAATGCACCGGTTTGACATCATGAATTCGGCAAATGTATTTATTCTTTTTGGGTAGTTTTCTTAACCATGGGCATCTTGGAACATCATCTCCTGTTATTGGACTGATCCAGATATCATATATAAATTGATCATCACCGAGGGATATTGGGTCAACCCATTCTAATATATCAGCTCTCCCTTTTTCTTGCCAGAGTCGGACATCTTCCTCAGCTGCACATGCCCGAAAAGCATCTCCGAGATTTAGGCAACAATTTCCACACTGTTTACACTTGAAATCTTTTGGTGGCATATACTATCTTCAATCCTCCGGAAAAATCTTATCTTTCTCAGAGAGGTCATATCCAAAAGTTAATATAATCTTTCTTTTAGTTTCCATTCGGCAGGTCATTTCTTTCTCAATTCGACTAATAGTTAAAGGTGAAACCCCAGCCTTCTTTGCAAGCTCTGTCTTGCTCATAATATAGTGGACCCCAAAAATGAGACAGTTTGTTAAGGTGTGTTTCCAAGAAAAA
>CAZLRK010000347.1:0-2363 GCA_964561845.1 uncultured Desulfobacterales bacterium
TTAGACCTGCCCGCCCATGCCTCCCTGGCAGAGTGCTTCAAACACCTAAAAAGGTGAGGTAAGAGCAAACAGGCGCAATAATGCCAACCGGGCTTTGGCAGGCGGGTATTCGAATTTTGCCTGAACATGACTTTTCGTTCAGGCATTAGTTAATGTTTATAATCAAAGGTTAAAACTATGGCAAAAGAGATTAATAATAGCAATATGGATGAAAAGAGAAGCGATCCCAGGACTATTTTGGACAAGTACTACAGCGTACAATTTATGTTAAATGGTGTAGGTCCGACTTACCTTTTTAAATTACGGGACATTTCTTCAAATGGTCTATGTATTCTGGTAAAAGAGGAATCTAGCGTGTTGAAACATCTTAAGGTTGGTGACATATTGACCATGGAATTCAAACCTCCGGAACTCACAGGTAGCAGCAAAATTTTAAAAACACAAATCAAACATCTCTCAAAGGGTAAGGATGGTCGTTTTATGGGACACTATCTCGTAGGGTTATTAATTATAGAAAAGACAGATTCATAGTCCTACAATCTTTATGTTTTTCTATTGAATTTCCCGTGCTAATTCATTTATTTTTTCAAAATTTCTAAAACCCATTAAAGATAAACAAATCAAACGGTTAAACTCCTTGAAATAATTTATGCCTGAAAAGATTTCAAATTCTCTTCTTTCACAGATCAGTGAAATTGTTTCTTCCCAGGCCGGTTTATATTTTTCGAAAGAAAAATGGCAGGACCTGGAACGGGGAATAATAGCCACAGCAAGAGAACTGAATTATAAGGATACGCAATCTTTTGTTCAACGGTTGATAACATCATCACTTACTGAAGAACAACTTGATACAATGGTTGGTTATCTTACTATTGGTGAAACCTTTTTCTTCCGTGATAAAAACTTATTCCAGATCTTAAAAGATCGCATATTATCCGGATGGCTTAGAGCAGACAATAAAAAAGAAAGAAATATTAAGTTTTTAAGTGCTGGGTGTTGCAGCGGTGAAGAGCCTTATTCTATTGCAATTCTTATGGATCAAATGAGGCGGAAATTGAAAAGCTGGAAAATTACGATTGAGGCAGTCGACATCAATCCCCGTTTCCTTCAAAAAGCCGAAAAGGGGATATACACTCGATGGTCTTTTCGTGATACACCGGATACAATTGTGAAAAAATATTTTAAAAAAATTGGAAAAAATAGTTTTGAAATTACTCCACATGTTAAAAAAATGGTAAAATTTTCAAGGCTTAATTTAGCTGAAAAGAACTATCCTTCACCATTGGACAATATCCGTGGAATAGATATAATTTTTTTTCGTAACGTGCTTATGTATTTTTCATCTGCAACAAGGCAGCGAGTAATCCGGGGCCTTTGCCAGGCTCTGAAAAAGGATGGCTGGTTGATTGTAGGTGCAAGTGAAACAGCCTTTGTATCACAGCCCGGCCTTCACTCGGTATCGTTTCCTGGAACAATTCTTTATAGAAAAGGGACTCCAAGAAAGAAAGATCCGACAAAGATTGAATCCAGGTTGGAAGTAAGGGCATCCTTTTCATTTAAAGACCTTGGCCAGAATTTTACAAAAATAATTTCCATTACACCTGTCCCCCATCGTTTGCCCGAGATGAACTCAAGAGAGGCACATAAGGGCGAAGAGAGACCGGAAGGAAAGGATGAATCAATATATGCAAGGAGAAAAATAGACGATAAACCTTTGGAAAAACCTGGTGACACAATACAGGACAAATATCAGAAAGCCCTAAGCTTGCATGAACAAGGCTGTTATGAAGAGTCGGCCCAAAAGCTTCAAAAACTTTTATCTCAAGAAAAAAAGGATAATAATGTTTTTCTTCTAAAATCAGAGTCAATGGCCCTTCTTGGAAGCTCTTTGGCTAACTTGGGGAAACTGGATGAAGCTAAAAAATGGTGCCTGCAGGCCATTAGTGCGGAAAAACTGCGTCCGGGCTACTATTACCTCCTGGCGAGCATTTATCAAGAACAGGGAAATTTAAATGAATCTATAAAGTTACTTAAGCAGGCTATCTATTTGGACCCGAAATTTGTGATGGCCCATTTTGTTTTAGGCAATCTTGCTAAAAACCAGAACAGGTTGGATGAAGCCCAAAAACACCTAAAAAACGCCCTATCACTACTGCGTGCTGCAGATCCTGAAGAGATTTTGCCCCCATTCTGAGGGTATGAATGCAAAAAGATTATCGGAACTTATTGAATCGATGATTGGTGATTGATCTTCCTTACCCGTCAAAGCCCTCTTCTATTAGGAACTAATCAAAATAAAGTATTTGAAAATTTTATTGTTCCAACGCGTTAGTTCAAAACTATGCGCTTTCAGCGCAAGACTT
>CAZLRK010000348.1:0-2346 GCA_964561845.1 uncultured Desulfobacterales bacterium
AGATAACTATCCCAAAGAATAGAAAAATCTATATTACAGATGATAAAACCGGTCTCTCAGAAGCAATAGCAAATGAATTTCAATCCTTTCAAATTGATACTGAACTTATAGATGCTGATGTTATTAAAAATAAAAAAGATTTTAAAAATGCTGCAGGTCTTGTTATTGTACAAAATTCAGATCTAAAAGAGGTTTTTGCACTCACTAATCATTTAGCTCCAAACCTTCTCGATTCTTCCAAAAAAAATGGCGCCATATTTGCGACCATATCCCGCCTTGACGGTGCCTTCGGTTTTAAGGGCCGGGGTTTTGCCGATCCTTTGCAGGGCGGTCTTGCCGGTCTTGCCAAAACCGCATCCATTGAATGGAAAGATGTACTTTGTCGTGCCATAGATATCACGCCGGATTGGAAAGAAAACAGACAAATTTCAAAAGCAGTTGTTGCCGAACTTTTATTCCCTGATTCTTCATCTCCAGTTGAAATCGGCCTGGATCCGTCTATTCAAACAGGCCTGCGAAATACGCTTAAACTTGAATCTTCACCGTATCAAGAAAATCAAAAGATAGAGATGAATTTCAACGAAGGAGACATTTTTATTATTACCGGCGGCGCCAGGGGTATTACCGCTTCCACAGCTTATGCTCTTGCAAAGCATGGAAAACCGACTCTCGTTCTGATTGGAAGATCACCTCAACCTTCCCAGGAACCGGAATGGCTTCTATCTATGAATAATGAGGCAGAGATCAAAAAAGCTATCCTTGATTATGAATTCGGGGGCAATAATGCGTCTCCAGTAGAAATAGAAAAAAGATATAAAATACACATGGCAAATCATGAAGTATCAAGAAACCTGGATCGGTTGAAATCAACCGGAGCCGGAGTGTTTTATTATGCGGTAGATATCCGTAATTTAGAACGCGTTAATGCAATTATTGAAGATGTTCGGTCAGTCCACGGGAAAATAACCGGAATTATTCATGGAGCCGGGGTGTTGGAAGATCGGCTGATAATAGACAAAAGAGCGGAACAGTTTGAAAGGGTTTTTGATACCAAGGTCAAAGGGCTTACCAATATTCTTGAAGTAACTAAAGAAGATAAACTCAAACACCTTGTGCTTTTCTCATCTGTATCAGCGAGGATCGGTAACAAAGGACAAGTCGACTATGCCATGGCTAATGAAGTGTTAAATAAGATAGCACAACAGGAAGCATTAAAGCGCCCGGATTGCAAAGTTACTTCCATTAACTGGGGTCCCTGGGATGGAGGAATGGTATCTTCAACCTTAAAAAAAGAATTTATTCGAAACAAAATAGATTTGATACCCATGGATGCAGGTCCCATGTGTATGCTTTATGAAATGATGATTGATAAGAACTCTCCTGTGGAAGTTGTTATCGGCGGAAAACTTGCTCCCGATTTTCATGTTCTAAAACAACCCTCTTCCCAAAATGAAAAGAAACAACTTTCACTAACTTTCAAACATGAATTAGATATTAGTGAATATCCTATCCTTGAATCGCATATGTTAGATGGAAAACCTGTTGTACCCTTTGCTATTATGACTGAATGGTTCGGGCATGGCGCCCTGCATAATAATCCCGGACTTTTTTTCCATGGCATAGATAATATGCGATTACTAAACGGAATTATACTTGACCAGGAAAAAAGGATGATTCACCTTATGGCTGGTAAGGCAAAAAGAAGATCTTCAACCTTTGAGGTTGACCTAGAACTTAGGGATGGATTCAAAAAGGATATTGAAATTATTCATTCCAGTGCAAAGGCCATCTTAACAGACAAATTGTTTCAGCCACCTTTGTATAAAATTCCGGAGTTTGTTGATGCAAAAGAATATTTTAGGAACATTGATGAAATATACGATAAAATTCTTTTCCATGGGTATGACCTTCGTGGCATCAAGGAAATTGTCCGCTATTCATCCCATGGAATGATAGCCAAAATTTCTTCAGCGCCTTCACCGGAAAAATGGATGACAAATCCCTTAAGAAGCAAATGGATAGGTGATCCACTCGTTCTCGACTCTGCTTTTCAGATGGCATCATTATGGTGTTATGATGAAAAGGGTATTGTTTCCCTTCCGAGCTATAGCGCCAATTATCGCCAGTATCGAAACAATTTTCCATCAGGGGGAATTACGGCTGTACTTGAAGTAAAGGAAGTCAGCGACCATAAAATGAAAGGCAATTTTACATTTTTAGATTCGAAAAATGTAGTTGTTGCCCAATTAACCGGCTATGAAGCTGTTATGGATGCTTCGCTTTTCAAGGCTTTTAAGCCGCAGTATGCTTCCACTGCATAGGTCAGAGGTCGGAGGTCAGAAGTCG
>CAZLRK010000349.1:0-2321 GCA_964561845.1 uncultured Desulfobacterales bacterium
ATGCCCCTGATACTCGGAGGCGATCACTCCATAACATCACCGGTTATAAAGGCATTCGACCGGCATGGCCCTATACATGTTATCCAATTTGATGCTCATTTGGATTTCGTAGACGAACGCCACGGCGTGCGCTATGGACATGGAAACCCATTGCGCCGTGCTTCTGAAATGGATCATATAACCGGTATGACCCAATTGGGAATCCGCAATGTTTCTTCTTCCAACAGAAAGGATTATGAAGATGCACGCACCTCCGGCTCCAATATCTTTTCCGTTCGTGATGCGCGTCGCTTAGGCACCGAAGGCGTGCTTGATCTTATCCCAAAAGACGTAAACTACTACATTACAATAGATATCGACGGTTTTGATCCGTCTATAGCACCAGGTACGGGAACACCAAGTCACGGGGGGTTTCTATATTACGAAGTCATGGAAATTATCCAGGGCATTGCTAAACAAGGCGATGTAATCGGCATGGATTTAGTGGAAGTCGCACCATCTTATGATCCTGCCGGTATTACTTCTATCCTTGCGGCTCAGGTACTAATGAATGCATTAGGGTATATCTTTCATGCCCGGGAATTAAAAGCGGTCACATCCTGACGGGCTTTTACCCAAACATAAATTCCTTTGAGCAGTCATTAAAAGCAAAAAACGCTTTAGACAAAGCGAAAAGGGATTTGGGCTACAGCCCGTTATCAATTCAGAGGGATCGCTTCTGAAATAACCGGCTTTTTAATATTTTTAACGCAAGGCATTGCAAACGCTCATGGGAGGGAAACAGGGCCACGTTATTTATACAGGTAATTGCCGTTCGACAGGCTCACGGCCATGAGCCAAGTCGAATGGCTTGGAATAATTAAAGTTGCTGGCTTATAAAAATCATGAAAATTCCAAACACCAAAATACAAATCTTTTGATATTGTTTGTAATTTGGGATTTTAGCGCCGTATCCAGGAAAGCAAATCGCTTCCATCTGCATCATTTAGAGTTGATCTTGACGTTTCCGGGGGCGGGAAGCTGTTCTTTTCTTTTATTTGCAGGATGATATCTAATCCAATATTAAATTTGTTAAAATAGAAAAGGACATATCCAAGTGATAGCTATTCAACAAAATCAACAACTTGACCAAGATCCTCTTGATGTGTTTCTCCTATTTGGATTTTAAAAAAGTGGTAATTATCATTGTAAGATTTCGTGTGCAAATTTCAATCTTTTGGTAATAGGCACACTGTAAGGACAAAGCTCCAAACATTCATCACAGGCAGAACAAACATCAGCTTTAATTTCAAGCGAACGATATTGCTCTATAGCCCATTCTTTTAGACCATATTTTTCGTAGTAGCTTTCGAAGCGAAAAATATCAGGAATGGATATTCCTTGAGGGCAGGGAAGACAATATCCGCAATTTCTACAAAACCCTTTCCCAGCCTCCCCAACAAATTCCATGAGCATTTTAATCTCTTTTATTGTCAGCTTCCTTTCTTGTTTTCCCACTTGAAGGTTTTCATTTAATTCATTTAATTCCATCATCCCGGGGATTGCACAGGTGATATTTTTATTTAAAAGAACGTAACGCAGGGCTACTTGTGCAAGAGATTCGCCTTGACTGAATTTTCTTTTCTTGTAGAAAGGGGTGCTATCCGCTAGTTTTCCTCCTGCAAGAGGCTTCATAGCGATTAACCCCACACCCATTTTATTTGCCATGGGAAGAAGGTCTGCAGCCAAACGATCTTCGTCAAAGGCGCTATAGGCTATCATTAAAGCTGAAAACGCTCCGGACTCAATAGCCTTCTTCATCATTGTGACAGAGTTATGTATGCTGATCCCGATTTCCAAAATTTTTCCTTCTTTTTTTGCTCTTTCCAATGCGTCTATCCCACCACTATTAAAAATTCGATCGTATTCAGAACCTCGGACATCATGAAAAAGGACGAGATCAATCCAGTCCGTACCAAGTCTGTGAAGACAGCGTTCTAATTTTTTGCGAACACCAGAGCTATCGCGTTCATCTATTTTCGTGGAAAGATAAATTTCTTTACGCCTCTTACCCAAAGCTTTGCCAATTTTCTCTTCGCTGTCACCATAGCAGTCTGCAGTATCCACAAAGTTAATTCCCGCATCGATAGCTCGATTTAAAAGAATATCGCACTTTTTCTGGTAGATCCGAGATAGTTTTATGGCTCCAAAACTGATTGCAGAAATTTTCCAACCGGTTTTTCCAAGAATTCTCTTTTCCATAGTTGTTCTATTTTAACCTAAAATGTTTTCATTTCACAAATGGAAAATAACTAACAGGGTAGAAACTGCATATTCAAATT
>CAZLRK010000350.1:0-2311 GCA_964561845.1 uncultured Desulfobacterales bacterium
TTCTGACATATTCACACCGTAAAAAGCAACTTCTTATCATTTTATCATTGATGCTCTGTATGGAGAAGGTAATTTTATGGATAAAGCATCCTCAATTTTCGATAATGTTCAAACTATTAGTCAATTGCGTAAAAATCAGAATATATTTTACAAAGGTCAAAAAAAGAAACTCGAAGAATATTTTAATTTTACCAATAAAGGAGTACAGCAAGTTTTAACGGTCAGAGGTGGTAAAAAGATTAAAGTTACAATCAGTAGTGCCAGGTTAAAAGTTGATGCACATGGTAAAAAACGTTTTATAATAGCTTTGAAATATGAGGATGAAAATGATTACCGTTATCTTGTAGCCACAGATTTAAGTTGGCGTACACTTGATATTGCACAAGCCTATACATTGAGATGGCTTGTAGAGGTTTTCTTTGAGGACTGGAAACTCTATGAAGGATGGGGAAGAGAGGCCAGACAATTTGACGAAGAGGGAGCTATCCGTGGATTGGTCCTGAGTCTATTGTTAGACCACGCTTTACTCCTTCACCCTGAGCAAAAAGCCCGTTTAGAAAACAAACTGCCCGCTTATACCGTGGGCAGCCTGCTAAGATTGTCTCAAGTAGAATCCTTGTTAAACTTTATTAAGTCAATATTGCAAGATAAAAATCCTCACAAAAAATTTAAAGAAATAGGAGTGCTTGTTAAAGAGGTCTTTCAATTAAGACCCTCAAGTAAGCATATGATTGGAAGGAACTTGGGAAGATTGAGACCAACTCCATCCTTGGCATACAAAATGTAATTTGGTTTTTGTTTGGGGTGTTAAATTTTGATAGGTTTCAAAAAAACTTGATAGTCGAGTATAAAAAACTTTTTAACAAGCTAAAGGTATAATCATGATTAAATTTTTTATTAAATTTGTAAGTGTATTTATTGTTTTGTTTTTTGCAATATCTTCTTTATCTATGGCTCAACAGCAAAGTTATAAGGCTTCTGAACCTGTAAAAAATGTTGTAAAAAAGAAAGTTATTATCGATACTGATATGGGGTGGGATGATACTCTTTCTCTTCTTTATTTAATGAAGGAACCCTCTATTGAAATTCTTGGAATTACTGTTACCGGATGTGGAGAGACATTTTTAAAAAATGGATTAAATAATGCTTTGGCGTTATTACAAATGGGCAATATTGATGCACCGGTATGTAAAGGTACTGATACTCCGTTAAAGTTTAGTCATGTTTTTCCAAAAACATTTAAGGAGGATATGAGTAATTTAATGGGATTAACATCTACGTTTCCTCGTGTTAAAACAAAAATAAGTGATAAGTCAGCGTGGGATTTTATAGCAGATACATTAAATTCAAGCAGTGAAAAAATAACAATTTTGTCATTAGGCGGTTTCTCAAATATTGCCATTATGCTCCAAAAACGATCTGATGTTAATCTTGATAATATTGAACAGGTGTATGTTATGGGGGGCGCTGTTTATGTGGATGGAAATATTTCTTTGCTCAATAATGCAAAAAAAGAATGGAATCAAGGGCCTGTATACAGCACTAATTATTGGGCAGAATTTAATATCTTTGTAGATCCTTTAGCTGCAAAAATGGTTTTTAATTCAACAATACCCATTACTTTAGTACCTCTTGATGCATGTGATTATGTAATGTTGGACAGAAGTTATATTGATTCTATTAAAGCTTCAGATCCTATTGCAAATCTTGTTAGAAATATTTTCGATAAAAAAACAGGAAGTTCAAGTGAGGGGATTCCTGTACCAATATTTGATCCTTTGGCAACTTTGTTAATGGTTGGTAATATGAAACCAAATCAGATTATTTCTTTAAATCTTGATGTTAATATAGTTGAAAATGTTCATGACAATCATTGTGGACAAACGTATATAAGTAATTTAAATTCAAATAAATTGATACATGTAGTACAGGGTGTTTCAACCAGAAAGTTTAAAGCAGAATATGCAAAAGTAATAAATATGAAGTTGAAAAAGTAGTAGTGAAGATGAATATAATAACTGGTCGAGTGGCCCGAGGGAACTTCCCCCTCAGGATCTTAATATAAAATATTCTATTTATTACTTTTCTAAGTTCAGATGCCGGCTTTCCAGTTTTTCCTGGTCCACTTTTAGGGTTTGGTAGTAGTGGGGCGATAATTTTCCATTCAGAACCTGTTACATCTGATGGGTAATTTTTTTATATTGAGTTTTCATTTATCGTCTCCTTATTTTGTAACTATGAAGGTAAAAAATTATAAAAGCTGAGGGTAAAATAAATGACACAGTGATCGAAAACATGCTCAATTGGCATC
>CAZLRK010000351.1:0-2302 GCA_964561845.1 uncultured Desulfobacterales bacterium
AAACAGAGCAATTGAAAGTAAGATAATTTAGCGTAGCAGCAACAAAAACTCGGGCATCAAAAAAATAATTGACCCGGGTTTTCTTTTTGTGTATAATCCTAATATATAATAATATGATAGTATAGGATAAAATAATGGACAAAAGAAAGATAACTGCTCTGCGGGTAAAGATAGTGGCCCTTCGGAAAGAACGATTTGTATTGGAAAACAAGCTAATGGGCAAGCCAAGAGAAATGCTGTCCGGCCCATTAGTTGAAAGATACGCTCCGTGCGGAAAACCTAACTGTAAGTGTAAGAAGCGAGGATCCAAAGGCCACGGCCCATATTACTACGTCCAGGTAAAAATGAAAGGCAAATACACATATGTTTATCTTGGGAAAGACAAAGAATTAATAGAAAAAGCCCGCAGGTATTCTGAATATATAAAAGAGATTGCCAGGATCAGGCAGATTAATCGGGAAATAGATCAATTGCTGGAAAAACTCAATCGAAGCAAAATTAAAAGGGGAATAAAAATATGACAGAAATAAAAATATGGGAAGAGAATAAGAAATCGGTTGAAGAAGCGATGGTGTCAGGCGGAAAAATGGAAGAAACATTGACTCAATATGGAGCCAATGAGTTTGCAGTAGATTTTTTAAAGAGGAATGGGATTTGGGAGCAGTTATTACACAAGCCGAAACTTAAAAAGGAAAATGGAAAAGATTGGAGAAAAATAGCCGGGATTGCGGTCCTTCTTGAGCTTCTGCATGTAGGTAAATTATGCAAAGCAGAAAAAGTAATCAAAGATTCAAAATTGATGTGTGAATTGGGCTTCACACTCGAAGAAGTGAAAGATGCAAAAAAATATGGCAAGAATCTTTTACATCGGGACACAATCCGAAATCATTTTAAAGCCATTCCTCAAGAAGACAGTATTGAAGATTATTATTCATACATAAATTTCATGAGAGAGAAGAGGTGGATACGAGGCAGAACCTATGTGGCTGATGGGTTCAAGATACCAGTATATGGAGAAAGTTATGAAGGAGTTGGTAAAGTATGGGATAACAAAAAAGGGAAATGGGAATATGGCTATAAGCTGGTGATACTCATGAATGTGGAAGAGGATAGAGAAAGGCTGGTAGGATTTGCCATTGGTCCAATTCAAATGGATGAGCGTAAACTATTAATTAAAATCTTTGAAGACCTAGAAAAGCATGTAGATAAGATGA
The DNA here is from genome assembly GCA_964561845.1 of uncultured Desulfobacterales bacterium. Classification (GTDB taxonomy): domain Bacteria; phylum Desulfobacterota; class Desulfobacteria; order Desulfobacterales; family JAUVVS01; genus JAUVVS01. Next base: position 1,215 of record CAZLRK010000351.1, read on the forward strand.
AAAACATAATGGATGTGATCGTATTGGATCGAGGCTATTGGGGATATGATTTTCTACAAAAAACAATAGTTGAGAAATATAAAACAAATTATGTAGTAATAGCAAAAGAGAGCTTTAATTTTGTAAAAGAGGATATGCGGCATTTGATAGATACAAACCAATTAAAATTTGAAGACCGGCAGCTTTTTAATAGAAGCAAAAAGGAATTGGAACCAATAAAGATAGCTTCAGTAAGTGATGTAATGCACGGGTATGTAAATAAAGCCCAACCCTATCAAGGGTTTGTAAATGTGGTAATAGTAAAAAAGAAAAAACAAAATAAGAAAGACTCAAAAGACAAGAAGGATAAAAATAACAAGAAAAGAAGAGATGAGATTTTTTATGTGACTAATATGGATGTAAAGAAAAAGGCTTTAAGAATCCCTAAATTATATGGCTGCCGCTGGACAGTGGAGAATCAAGGAATCAGAGAACTTTCTCAAAAATGGTTAATTCGTATCCCAATTGGTAGAACCCTTAATGCAATTACGGCCAGGATTTGTCTTGTTTTGAAGTTATACAATGCCATGAAAGTAATGGAAATGAAAGAAGGGAAGGAATGGCAGAAGAATAAAGAAAAAATCCAGGAATGGGGAGAGCGGAGCTTTATTGCTGGACAGGGATTAGTTGTATACGCCGAAAATTACTTTGGAACATTTTCTGCCGAAGAGTTTAAAATATTGATTGAACAGAGAACACAAAAAATTACCGAGAAAAGATTTGTTAAGGAGATTGAAAAAATAAAAAAATATCTGCCCAAAGAAGAGTTTAAAAAACTCCAACAAAGACTTAATTGCTAAAAAACAAAATCCGGAAATTAAACTATTCACAACTTGCATTATATAATGTAAAGGGAGATCCCTTTTTAAATTTTGATTTTGTCGTAAAAACTTTTTGTCGAGGTTGAGGCAACCTCGACTACGCGTGGGTGGGAACTCCAAAAATATCTCCACTTGCACCTCAAAAACCAAAATCTGCACAATTTTATAAAAAGTTGCCCATATTTTTCCTTATCTTATAAGGAAAAATATGACTTTCAATTTCTCAGT
>CAZLRK010000352.1:0-2301 GCA_964561845.1 uncultured Desulfobacterales bacterium
CCCTGTCAAGTAAAATCAGATATTTATTCGCCAGAGATCAGGAGTTCTGAAATTGATCCCATTTATTGGGAAAACAATTATGCGCACACTTTTGAACGTTATTAATATTTTAGCTGTTTCAAAAATAGACTGCTTCAAAGGTAATTAAATTTGTTCAACAGGGCTTACACTGGTCTGAGAACCGAAGGAAAGCGTAACGGATCTGTGTGGGGGAGGAATTTGGCTGCGGAAAACCTGTTCATGAATTCCTGGTTTACGTTTAACTCAAGATAAGTAATACGATCTCTTATCCTGTCGATTTCCTCCAGGTATTCAACAGAAGTAAGAGCCATGGCGGCTCCGCCAATAGAGCTGTTTCCTATTGCTTTATAACTTCCGGTGGGTAAATCAGGAAGCATACCGATGGACACTGCAGATTCGGGTTTGATAAAAGATCCAAAAGTACCGGCAACATAAAATGTCGTTATTTCATTAAAGGATATTTCTACAGATGATGTAATCGTATCGAGTATCGTATACATGGCCGCTTTGGATCTGATAAGGCTGTCGAGATCAGCCTGGCTTATCAAAAGATCAGAACCTGTTGCCGATTCATTTGCCTCTACAACCACAAGCCTGAGCGTGCCGTCTTTTTCCTTTAACCGGTGTGCGCACACTGATGGCGCAAACTTTCCCCGGATATCAATCATACCTGAAAGAAAGAGATGGGCTGCAAGATCAATAAATCCCGAACCACATATCCCTATCGGCGGCATGTCTTCAATTGTATGAATTTCAAATTTATGTGTTTTCGGATCAATTGTTATCTTATCGATTACTCCCGGACCTGCCATCATACCTATCCGACTCACACCTCCTTCAAGCGCAGGACCCGCGGCTCCGGCACAGCCTATCAGCCAGTTTTTATTTCCAAGCACAACCTCTGCATTTGTCCCTACATCAAGCAAAATAGACGTATCTTCTTTCTTGTTTAGTTCTGAATAAAGGATGCCTGCGATTAAGTCTCCGCCAAAATAGCTGCCCACATTTGGAAATATCATGATCCTTGCATTTGGATTGGCTTTAATTCCTAACTCTTCAGCTTTTATAATTCCCGGTTTATTAACAACCGGAATATAAGGCTCCCGTATTATCCACCGTGGATCGAGTCCCATAAATAGATGTGTCATGGCTGTATTACCGGACATTGAAATTAAGTAGATGTTATCAGGTTCCAGTTTGTTTGATTTACATACTTTATTTATCTTCCTGTTCAAATCATCTGTAATTAACTTGTTGAGGTGCTTTAGATCCCCTTCCGTGTCTGCGAAATGAATTCTTGTTAATATATCAGGTCCTACAGATATCTGAGGATTATCAAAGGAAGTTTCGAGGATGGTAGCGTTTTGTGAGAGGTTTATAAATCGTAAGACAACTCGGCTGGTACCAAGATCAATTGCCAGCCCCAATATTGGACTTGTATCTTTTGAGTCGGTTAAGGATATAAGATTCCACCGCTCTCTATCTTTAAAAAGGATGCAACGGACACGATAGTCACATCTTCTTAAAATGTCAGGCAGTCGTTTTAATAGTGAAAAATCTATATCTACGGTATCGGTTTCAAGTTGAGTTTTTAAGGCATCTATAACTCTTTCTGCATCTGCCGTATTGTTTTTCAAATTTGGCGGAACAAGAGAAACACTCTTTATCCAGTCGCTGTTGTTTTCTTTTTTCATGGAGAGGTGTTTTTTCTCTTAACCACTCTTTAATGGGTGACCACGACTCATTTCATGGATGAAAAAAAGCAGGTTAGTTCCCACAAGTAGAGCAACTGGTTGCCGCACATCCGCCGCAAGATGATCCGGCTGAGGCGGAAACTGTTTCACCGCTGCTTCCCTTGCTTACAAATCCACATGCGGACATCAGTTTGCTGACCTTTTTGCTGTTGCATGAAGGGCAATTAGGTTTTTCTTTCCCAAACACCAGATATTCAAAATCCATGGCGCATTTATCACAATGATATTCATAGATAGGCATTTTAATTCCTCACTTGATTCAGAGACCTTGGTAAAACGCCCCCTTTTGCCCAATTTCTGTGTTAGGCTAAAATTTTAATCCTCGAAATACTCAATGTATGCCTGTGGTTAAAATTTTCGCCTGCCTTGAACTTGAACAAAATTGAGCATTTTTCAAAGGTCTCATTCAGACAGGATATACAGAACAATTAGGACTTAAAAATAATCATTACCAGCTTAAAAATCAACCGGCTAACCCGCTTTTCTTGTATGGTTAAATATTATCATAATTCTTTCAAAATTCGGT
>CAZLRK010000353.1:0-2283 GCA_964561845.1 uncultured Desulfobacterales bacterium
AACCACAGGAATACATTGAGTATTTTGAGGATAGCGCTAAAGCTTCACTTCGTGCCAAAATTTGAGCCTGACACAGAAATTGGGCAAAAGGGGGCGTTTTGCAAAGGTCTCAAAATACATGCATTGATTATGGCAAGCCCTTTTGGTTCCAGGGGCTCTGAAGTTTAAAGAGGTTTGATTCTAATGAAGTTGTCGGAATATCAAAGACAAAAAGAAATGACGATGAAACACCTCAGGCAGGCTATCATTGCAGGTGAAAACAAAGATGCCGTAGCAATAGCTAAAGCTCTTATGGACAAGGGTTTTAATTCTAAAGAGATAATAGTTGATGGCGTGACAAAGGCAATGGAATATTTGGACTAAAAATGTACTATTCACCATTTCTGTCTTTTGGAACTGATGTTGGCAGGAAGGGCTGCTATGGATGTTATCGACTGTCTTTATGCTGAAGGGATAACTAAAGGCGATACATTGATCGATGCTAATCTATATCCAAGGGAAAAGATTATTTTGGGGACGATCAAAGGGGATATACATGAGATAGGGAAAAATATTTTTTCAATGATTATGAAATCCTATGGATACGAGGTTATAGATATGGGAAAGGACGTGGATCCCGATGATCTTGTCATGGCAGCTATTAATAACAAAGCCGACTTTATTGGTGTATCGAGTTTGATCACCACAACCATTCCTTATGTCAAAGAGGTCAAAAGGGTTGCAGTGGATAAAGGGATTCATACCGTGAAGATTATTGCCGGTGGGGCCGCACTCCAACAGGCCAGTGCGGAATATCTCAACGTAGACTATATGGCAGATACTGCCTTTGATGGCCTCCATTATATAAAAGGCATCTGAACAGTGAAATCTATCGATCGTATAAAATTTACCATTAAATTTGAGAGAACAGACAGGGTGCCGGTCTTTTCGCAACTTTATGGGTTTGCTGCCAAGTTAAAGGGCGTCTCTTTGAAGGACTATTTAAATAGTGGAGAATTGCTGGCCCGCTATCAGTTAGAGACATGGAGGCGATTTGGCTACGATGCTATATCCATATTTGACGATAATTCCCTTGAGGCTGAAGCGCTTTAAATTTGATACATCGAAAACATTAGTCCATACTTAAGGATAACGGCGCAAATCAGGTCAAAGGCAAGCTGTCGGCTGCATTTGCTTTTTTTGACGTCAGATTTATCAAGTGGCTTTATTGGTAACGTCATCATGAATAGTGCTTATCAAGCGGCTGTACGTCTTCTTCAAAGTACCTATGAAAACACCTTGGTAACTTGTGATAATCGACACCCTTTATGGTATCAGAGAAGTCTCTGGCGTTATAAGTATTCCAAAACAAGATCACTTTATTTCTTAAGCCATGGTTTCTAACGCGATCTATTAGTGCTGCCATTGCTTTACCAGTATAGGTGCCATCTAATCTGATTCCTTCGGATTTTGCAACACGGTTTACCGCTGCCATCCCTTGCTTAGTGAAACGTGCATATTGCTCTCCAAAGAAATTATGTGTGATATCAATTTCGTCATCGGCAATTTTCACTTGTGGGAAAGAAGGATCAAGGGAATTAATCAACGCCAGAGTTTTTCTGAAAAGCTTAATATACTTTTCTTTATTACCAAATTTTTCGTCAACCACCCGCACAGAAACAATGCGAGTTTTTAGCCCAGCAGCCCTAAGCCCGATCATCAGGCCGACTGCAGTCCCCATGGTACCTAGAGGGACAAAAACCTGATCAGGTTCAGGCAGTAATCCCGTTGTAATTTGCTCTTTTAGTTCAAACCCAGCGTTCACATACCCGACTGTTCCTATAGGCGATGATCCGCCGGGCAATATGATGTACGGAAATTTTCCGTGTCTTAATAAACGCCCAAACAGCCTTATTAAGGTCGGCATATACATTGCCATTTCATTTTTATAATGGTGAAGTTCGGCACCGAAAACATGGCTCCATTGAAGATTACGACGAACATATTGGGCATTGGGCTGCGCTAAAAGCATGGATATGCATTTGAGCTTCATTTTATGCGCATAAACTGCTGTGGCAAGGGCATGATTGGACCCTGCAAAGCCAAAAGTAAGGATCTCTTTTGCTCTCTTGTGAAGGGCATCAGCCAAAAGGAACTCCAGCTTACGTATTTTATTTCCACCATATAGAGAGCCGCTTAATCCATCGTGTTTTAAATACAAATGGTCAGCTCCGATTTCCATTCCTAATTTCAGGACTCCTGACCCCAGTTGAAAATGCTTCTCGCTAAGCCTTGAATTGCAAG
>CAZLRK010000354.1:0-2269 GCA_964561845.1 uncultured Desulfobacterales bacterium
CTTTATAGGTTACCCAATCGTCTTTATAGGAAATGCCATCAGGGCATAAAAGAAGGTATTTGCAAAGAAGGACAATTACGGCATGAAGCGGTTTGTTTCCGAAGGGATCAATTATGTCCATTGTAGAAACCCTGTAAGGTTCACCGAATAAAGGAATTATTACGCCTTCTTCTTGTACCTGAACCCCGAGTTTTTCGGATATGGACTGAACATCTAACTTTGCCACCTGAGCTAAGTAGTCCTTATAAATTTTATTAAATACAGGAGATTTTTCTTTCATATTTTTGTTACCATCCCCCAACAAGGTGCAAGTGCAGATGAAAAATAAGTTGCCCGCCACCCCTTTCAACGTTAAAAAATAGCTTATATCCGGACTTTGAGATGGATTTTTCCATGGCCATGTCCCTGGCGGTTGTAATCATTTCCGATACTATATTTTTATCATCTTGAGTTAAATCATTTATACTTCTGATATGTTTTTTGGGTACAATAAGAAGATGCACGGGAGCGTGTGGGTTTATATCTTTAAATACCACCAGAGTATCATTTTCATATAAAAATTGGGTTGGAGTTTCTCCCTTTGCAATTTTACAAAATAAACAATCATCTTTCATTGAGAATCTTTCCCTTTTTATTCAAATTAATACTGTTAGTTAGTGCATAAAATTAACAATTAATTGTGAATAATTAATGTCTTTTTGTTTACATCCCTCTGGTGGGAAATTAAAGACAGGTCCTTTGGACCCGAATTCTTTATTGCTGTTTCCAACCCCATAATCCCCAGATACTTGCACCCAATGCAAGCCCGCTAATACCCGCTGAAACGAGGCAGGTGGATAGTATCCCGCCCGACAGCCAAATTGGTCCTCCTATCATTGCGCCAAACACGCGTCCTAGACCACCGGCCGCCAGAAAACCCGCCAACATTGTTGCTCGATATCTGGGCAGTAATTCGGTACAAAGGGATAGCACCGTGACAATAGTAAATTCATAGATCAAAAAAACAATAAATATTCCTGTCAATGCCATAGGGAGGGTTTGACCCAAAAAAGGTAAAACTCCGTAACTAATTATCGTCAAGAATATGCCGACAACTATTGATCGTTTCAAGCTAAATTTATCCGCCAGAGTTGCAGTCAGACCTTCCCCTATAAGTTCGGCTACACCTATAACGCTTGTTCCTAACCCCAGAGCTAAAATGCTAAGATTGAAATCTTTTTCCAGCCAGGCACCGTAAACCACAAAAAGATTGTCATTGGCTGCGCTAAACAAAAAACTCACCGCAAGTGCTCCAACAGCGGAGCGTTCTTTTATTAGATGTTGCCAGGCCTGTCCGAAGCCGATTGAGGAGAGGGAATCGGTAGAATGCTTTTTATCTTTGGGTATGACGATTGTCAAACACAGAAACCCCAAAAGGCTAAATCCGCCTAGCGCGAAAAAGGGAGCACGCCATCCAAATTGGTCGATAAGAAGTGCAATTAAAGGAATTCCGACCAGGGTCGCGCCCGCCCAGTTTATCTCAAGTAATCCAATAATCATACCTCGTCGATGAAAAGGTACATTTTCACCGGCATAAGCCTGTATGGACGGATCAAAAATAATTTTTCCAAGGCCGGCCATAAATAAAGCGGACAATACAACACCGTAAAACGGGAATAGGCTTGCTGCCAGCATACCAACAGAAACCATTCCCATACCGATCAGCATCATCAGGCGATAGCCTAAGCGATCAGCCAGAGGACCACAGAAAACACCGATTATTCCTGTAATCTGATTAGCCGCTATTAGTGAAGTTACTGCTGTGAGGGAAACTCCCATTCCCCGACTCAGAACAGGCGCAAAGGGATAAGCAAACCGCCTGGCTGTGGTTAAAACCAGCCGACATAATGTGATTAAAATGATTTTAAAGACTAACAATATTGTCGGTTGTTTTATTGTAGAGACCTTTGCAAAACGCCCCCTTTTGTCCAATTTCTGTGTTAGGCTCAAATTTTAATCCTCGAAATACTCAATGTATGACTGTGGTTAAAATTTTCGCCTGCCTTGAACTTGAACAAAATTGAGCATTTTTCAAGGGTCTCTCTAGAGATGGTCGATTGGTTGGACATCAAATAATTCCTGGTGATATGTATATTTAAAATGGTCTTATTGTTTTTAATCTTATTTGAGATTTGAATATTGTACCCCAATTGAGTAAAAAACCAATTGGGAGTTATTCGTTATTTGTTAGCCGACTTCGCCATAGTAGCCTCGGCTACGACGGCTGAAT
>CAZLRK010000355.1:0-2265 GCA_964561845.1 uncultured Desulfobacterales bacterium
GTTGGGACTGCAACGGTGATCCCTTGATGTTGGTGGTTGAAATCCCCATAGCTTGGTTGGCACACCGTTGCACTCCCTTAACAAAAAATCCAGGCGGATGCCTTTTTTTGTGATCTGCCCTTGTTGTGAGCCTTCTATGGCTGGCGTTTTTAAGCCCTGTGTTTTGTAACAACCCATTGGACATAGCAAGGTACCGATGTTTTTCTGGGGTCCAATAACTGGACCAGGGGTCATAAAGAAAAAAGGATGGTTGCTCCGCAACCGTCGATTTAATTTTTCCTTTCATTGACCTTGAACCTGATGGGTGCCTGGTAGCAGATCAATTAAGGATCCGCACCGATAACTTCTGAAATCACGGGCGCAGGCAAAGAAAAGGGGCTGATCCCGTTACTGGATGATGTCCCTGCAAAAAAAATTGTACTTTTTTGCTATGGAGAGGTGTTTTTTCTTGACAGGGGCCTTTTAATGGGTGCCAGTATCTGAAATAATCAATTCTGTTAAAATATTGTGATAAGTTTGATTATGCAATTCAAATTGAGAATTTTTCTTTAACTGATCTTACTCCGTCATTTCTACATATTGTGTATGTCCAATTAGAAATGGTTTGAACACGAATGCTATATTTCTTGCCTTAATCACAAGTCCTTGAAAATAATAGATTTATAACCTAAATCGCAACTTCGACTGTTCCCACACATACAGGAAAAGTTACTAGAGAACAAGTAATGTAATTTAGCCTTTAACAACCGCCATAGGTCTCAACCTCGCCACTTTTTTTGAAATTCCTGCGCCATGAACCACTTCAACAACCTGTGAAATATCCTTGTAGGCATCCGGCATCTCTTCGGCAAGAGTGCCTCTGCCGGTCCATTTGACAAGAATACCTTTGTCTTCAAGTTCGCGATGTATTGATCTTCCTTTGCTTGCCTTTTTTGCGGCCTTCCTGCTCAAAACACGGCCTGCACCGTGACATGTTGATCCGAATGTTTCATCCATGGCCTTTTGAGTGCCTACAAGCACATAGGAAGCGGTTCCCATATCTCCCGGGATAATTACGGGTTGCCCCACCATGCGATATTCATCACATATGGCTTTATGCCCCGGAGGAAATGACCGGGTTGCCCCTTTTCTATGTACACACACAAACTGTTTCTTGCCTTTGATAACGAATTCTTCTTTTTTTGCAATGTTATGACACACATCGTAAATCAGTCTCATTCCAAGATCTCTTGGTCCCATATTGAAAACACGTTGAAATACCTGCCGAGAGCGGTGCAATAAAATCTGTCTGTTGGCCCATGCATAATTTGCGGCACATGCCATTGCATTGTAATATCTCATCCCTTCTCCAGACTGAATCCTGGCGCAAGCAAGCTGACGATCCGGCAGGTCAACGCCAAGCTTCTGGACATGCTTTACCATTAAAGCCAAAAAATCGTCGCACACCTGGTATCCAAATCCCCTGGAACCTGAATGGAGCATTAGCGTAACTTGTCCCTCGGACAATCCAAACACTTGAGCCGCTTTTTGATCATAAATAGCTTCTACAACGCCAACTTCAAGGAAATGGTTTCCGGAACCTAATGTTCCGAGTTGTTTCCTGCCTCTTTCCAAAGCTCTTGCACTGACCACACTCGGGTCTGCATTATGCATACATCCGCTATCTTCGGTGTGTTCAATATCCGAATCTTCTCCATAGCCCTGACGCAACGCCCACCCGCTACCCTGTTTAAGAACTTTCTTTTCCTCTGAAACTGAAAGCTTAATAGAACCCGTTGAGCCGACCCCTGAAGGGATATCCCTGTAAAGAGCATTTACCAGGTTCTCAAGCTTTGGTCTTACGTCATTTTCAACCAGGGATGTTATGGCAAGACGCACCCCACAATTTATGTCGTAACCTACGCCGCCGGGAGATATAACACCCGATTCCCAATCAAAGGCTGCAACACCGCCAATGGGAAATCCATAACCCCAATGCATATCCGGCATCGCAAGGGACGCCTTTATAATGCCAGGAAGAGTGGCAACATTAGCCACCTGCTTTAAAGGTTCATTTTGCTTTTCAGTTTGAAGCATGGAAGCGCTGGAATAAACAATTCCGGGTACTCGCATGGCGCCGGTTTTAGGCACTTCCCATCGGTATTTGTCAATTTGTTTTAATTCAGTTGCCATTTTAAAACTCTTTTTTTGTGATATATAGTGCTTGACCAAAAACCCAGGTTTTCGGTCAAAAACTCGAAATACGAATTTCGAAATACGAAACAA
>CAZLRK010000356.1:0-2263 GCA_964561845.1 uncultured Desulfobacterales bacterium
TTTTACCGAATTTTGAAAGAATTATGATAATATTTAACCATACAAGAAAAGCGGGATAACCGTTAATGAAATAAATGATAAGAATCAGCGATATAATAGATAAGGTTATCGAAAACAACCCTGATGAAGATATTGATATTATTGATCGAGCCTATATCTACACGGCAAGGGTTCACGATGGACAGGTTCGGTTATCCGGAGAGCCTTATCTTTCTCATCCTCTTGAAGTATCCGGTATTTTGGCAGATATGAAACTCGATGCTAAAAGCGTCGCGGCCGGTCTTTTGCATGATGTGATTGAAGATACACATGCAACCCCGGATGCAATAGAAGATATATTTGGTATGGAAGTATTGCACATTGTATCAGGTGTAACAAAGCTGAGCAAACTTCCTTTTCAAAGTTCGCAGGCACGGCAGGCGGAAAGCCTAAGAAAAATGCTCCTGGCAATGGCAGATGATATACGGGTCATATTAATCAAGCTTGCCGACCGACTTCACAACATGAGGACATTACAGTTTCATAATAAAAACAAAAGAAAAATAATTTCCCAGGAGACCCTGGATATTTATGCGCCCATTGCAGCCCGTCTCGGTATTTACTGGATAAAACAAGAGCTTGAAGAAATTGCCTTTTTGAACCTTCATTATACAGAATACTCGAAATTAAAAAGCCGGATAAACAAAGAGACAGAAGAGGGAAAAAAATATATTACAACCGTTAAAAGTTATATCGAAAAAAAGATAGTTGAAGATAATCTGAAATGCAAGATTTTGGGTAGATATAAAAGCTTATATAGCATATATCAGAAAATGATTACTCAAGATCTTGAATTTAAAGATATTTATGATATTATTGCCTTTAGGATAATCCTAGATACAATACCCCAGTGTTATGAAGCTTTGGGGCTTATTCATTCCTTGTGGAAGCCTATTGATATTAAATTTAAAGATTATATTGGACGTCCCAAGCCAAACATGTATCAATCTCTCCATACCACAGTTATCGGACCTTATGGCGAACGTATGGAGATACAGATTCGAACCTGGGAAATGGAAAGGGTTGCAAAATCTGGTATCGCAGCCCACTGGAGCTACAAAGAAGGCCAACCGATAGATGAGAATTTAAGCAAAACATTTACCTGGATTCAGAATCTGGTTGAAGACCAGGAAAGTTTTAGGGACCCGGCTGAATTTTTAGAAAATGTACGGATAGATCTTTTTCCCGATGAAGTTTATGTCTTTTCACCTCAAGGTGAGATTAAATCGCTTCCAAAAAAGGCGACACCGGTTGATTTTGCTTATTTAATTCACACCGAAGTTGGAAATCAATGTACCGGGGCTAAAATAAATGGACGAATGGTTCCACTTCAATATGAGTTGAAAACCGGGGACATAGTTGAAATAATAACATCAAAAAATCACCCTCCGAGCAAGGATTGGTTGATGTTTGTTAAAACTGTTAAAGCCCGTTCCAGGATAAGACAGTGGATCAAGACGCAAGAAAAAGAACGAAGCATTACCCTTGGCCGGGAGATGTGCGATAAAGCTTTTCGAAAGCACCGCCTTAATTTTAATAAATTATTGAAATCAGAAGAGATGGAAAAGGTTGTAGAACATTTTGGCTTTAAAACCAGTGAAGATCTGATCGCAAATGTTGGCTATGGTAAAATAACACCTTTGCAGATCGTAAGAGGGTTTCTTCCTAAATCTGAAACGGAAAAAGATGAAGAATCGATATTTAATAAAATAATTGGTCGTGTTCGGAAGAAAAAACCCAAAGGGGGTGTGATTGTTAAAGGTATTGATGACATACTTGTAAAATTTGGTAAATGTTGTCAGCCGGTACCCGGCGATTCTATAAAAGGTTATATCACCCGCGGGTTCGGCGTTACGGTTCACCGATCACATTGTATAAATATTTTGAAGACAAGTCCTGAAAGACAAATTGAGGTGGAATGGGTTAAGGATACTGAAGATAGGTTTCCTGTAAAGATTCGTATTCATTCCTTTGATAGAGTAGGGTTACTGGCTGATGTTGCAGCCAATATCAGCAAGAATGAAGCTAATATAATTGATGCTAGTTCAAAAGTTTCAGAGAACAAAACAGTTGAAATATTTTTTACTATTGCCGTTGAAGATACCAACCATTTAAACAAAGTTTTATCAGACATTAAAAATGTAAACCTTGTTCAAGAAGTAAAAAGAATAGGTTAGGGCGCTAGTTAGTACCTGCAAGATTCAGGTAGGGACTTTGCGAAATT
>CAZLRK010000357.1:0-2237 GCA_964561845.1 uncultured Desulfobacterales bacterium
AGGAAAAAGACGTTGAATATCTCTTCGAATATAATCTGAGAAATACTCATCCATCCACAATCCATGGAACTTTGCAAATCGACTACCTTTGATTCTTGGTTCCGGATATCCTCCCTTAAACCACTGTTCATATACCTGATCAAGAGTTAACCCTGGTTTCAACTCGGCAAATTCGTGAATATCAACCTCTTTTTTAGTCATTACCCGATATATTGCCGGCAGAGGCTTATCGTAAAATTCAACCGTCTTAAATGGCCAGAGTTCAACGGTCGCAATTCTACCCGCCAAACTTTCTGATAATCCTTTTACAATCTCCGGAGAACTGGAACCAGTTAGTAAGTATCTTCCGGATGCTTCGCGGTCTTTGTCAATAACACCCCTTAAAACTTGAAACAATTCCGGAAACTGCTGAGCTTCATCAATGATGGTATTTTCTTTTCGGCGATCAAAGAATCCAATGGGGTCGCTTGAAATCAGTTGGAAATCATCCGATCGTTCCAAGTCGTAATATTTCCAGTCAGGACGTAAGGCCTGAACTAAAGTTGATTTCCCGCACTGTCGTGAACCAACAACAGCCACTACCGGAAACATCTCCAGCAATTGGTTTATTTTTTGACTGAGCACTCTAGTTTTAACCATAATTTTTAAAGCCTACATTTAAATATGATGGTTGTCAAGAGGTATCTTCATTAAAAACGCAAGAATTTAGATTGAAAACCAGAAATCCGCTTCCAGAGATCGAGTTTCAGAGGTTTAGGTGCTGGTTCTGATATTTAAAACACATTTATCGAATACTTTGAGATTGACTTCTTTAAACCGATCCGGGCTGATTTGACTTATTGTTTCCCGCACTTCCTTATGGCTGAACAGACCATCCTCAAATGATGAAAAAAAACCGAGCAGGGCTAAATTGGTTGACATGGGTGAGTCTAAATCCATGGCGATTTTTCCGGCAGGAAAAGACTTGTAACTAATTTCCATCTTTTTCAAATATTGTTTTACTTCATTTTGAGGGAAAATATTGTTAGAAACATTGACATACAATTTGCCGCCTTTAGCAAGAAAGGGGATGTTTCGATAAGCTTCATTATCTTCCAAAGCCAGAAGAAAATGGGCTGAACCCGGCTTCACCAAGCTGCCCTCAACATCTCCGAGGCGTAAATGTGAAACAACGGATCCTCCTCTTTGTGCCATTCCGTGTGTTTCAGCACCCATGACCTTAAACCCATTGCGCAGTGCAGTCTGTGCCAGCACTTTGGTCATGAGCAATATGCCCTGTCCTCCGATTCCGCACAAAACGAAATTGTTAGTTTCCATGTTTTTACCTCAATAGACTAAACACTCTCGTACATAGGTCTCGGATTATGCCTCTACAATCGCCCCCTTGGGACATATCTGCAAACAAACCCCGCATTCAGTACACCATGCCTGATTAACTGTGGTATGTCCTATGTCTGCATCTTTGTATAAAGCCGGACATTCGAATCGATCATGACAAAAATTACATTCATCACAATCATCAGTTATTTTTATCCGCTTTTTTTGAGGAATAGCTTCTTCTCTGTATGCAATAATGCAGGGGTGACGGGCTATAATCACTGCAATGCCACCTGACGGGTCATTGACATATGCTTTGGCTTTTTTAAGCAATCCCGTCAATGCCTTGATGTCATAAGGATCAACCACCTCGATAAAGTCAATCCCGCAGCCGGCGATCACTCTTTCAAGGGAAATAGTCTTTCCCTGAGATCCATCCGCGCGTATACCTATGCCGGGAGTCGGCTGCATACCGGTCATGGCTGTTGTCAAATTGTCTAGGATCACAAGGATAAATCGTGAATCATTATATACGGCATTTAGCAGCCCTGCCGTACCTGAATGAAAAAAGGTGGAATCGCCCATGGTGGCAACAATAGGCTGATCAATATTGTCCTGGGCAAAGGAGTGATAAAAACCTGATGCCATTGTTATGGCAGCGCCCATATCCAGGCAAGTATCCACCGCACCCAGGTTTAGGCCAAGGGTGTAACAGCCGATATCAGAGGTGAAAATAGCCTTTGGATTGGTTTTTCTGATGGCGAAAAAAGCAGCCCTGTGTGGACAACCCGGACAAAGGGTGGGTTTTCGAACCGGCAGCTCAAGATTTTTTACAAGCTCAAAGGCTTCTTGGTCAAAGTCGTCTATCAAAGGCTCTAAATCCAGTTCCTTTAGAGCGTTATTGATCAGGTTGTTAACAA
>CAZLRK010000358.1:0-2236 GCA_964561845.1 uncultured Desulfobacterales bacterium
TCACTAATACGCTCAGACAGTTACACGATTAAAAATTAAACAACCTTTAAAGCTTACTATTTCTAACATAAAGATCACATCTTCGTGTCCTTCGTGGTGAAAGGAAACCTTCAAATGAAAAAAGAATTGAAAATATTTGACAAGCCGGAAAATGTAAAAAGGCTTTTAAACTTTTTTTACGCTTCTTTGATATTGCTCCTGATCATCGATTTTTTCATCCATAAGCATGCCGAGTTTCCATGGGAAGGAGCACCTGATTTTTTTGCCGCTTATGGCTTCGTCTCTTGCGTGTTGTTGATTTTTATTGCCAAGCTTTTAAGAATTTTCATTAAGAGAAAAGAAAATCATTATGAATAACTATTTTCCACCGGCCTTAATCTTCATAGTTGGCGCTCTATTTATCCCGCTTTTAAAAGGGAAGGTCAAATCAGCGTTCATGCTTCTTTTGCCGGTTTTATCCTTTATTATACTGGTTGATATCCCTGAGGGAAAACACTGGGTGTTTAGCCTTTTGGATTATGAACTTATCCTTGGACGTGTGGATCGGCTCAGCCTGGTATTCGGATACATATTTACCATTATATCATTTATAGCCATAATTTTTTCCCTGAAAGTCGATGACGACCTGCAACATGTTTCCGGGTTGATTTATGCAGGCGGCGCATTGGGCGTCACATTTGCCGGGGACTTATTCTCTCTTTATATCTTTTGGGAAATTATGGCCGTAGCTTCCACTTTTCTGATCCTGGCCCGTAGAACCATAAAATCACAAGCAGCAGCCTTTCGCTATATACTTGTGCATCTTTTCGGCGGCCTTTGTCTGTTAGCCGGCATAATCCTATATTTTCAACAAACAGGCACTTTGGAATTTAGCTATATCGGTTTGAAGGGTACAGCCTCTTATTTGATCTTTGTTGGTATCGCCTTAAATGCAGCCATTCCCCCGCTTCACCCATGGCTTCAGGATGCCTACCCGGAAGCTACCGTAACAGGGGCGGTTTTTCTAAGCGCTTTTACCACCAAAAGTGCTGTCTATCTCATGGCCAGAACCTTTCCGGGAGCCGAACTTCTCGTGTGGCTTGGCGCCCTTATGACGGCTATACCTATATTTTATGCTGTGCTGGAAAATGACATCCGCCGGGTGCTGGCTTACAGCCTGATCAACCAGGTCGGTTTTATGATGTGCGGCATCGGAATAGGTACCCAGTTGGCAATCAACGGAACAGTTTCGCACGCCTTCTGCCATATCCTATATAAGGCATTGCTGTTTATGTCTACCGGTTCGGTCTTGTATGTAACCGGCAAGATAAGATGCACCGATTTGGGAGGATTATATAAAACCATGCCGCTGACCTGTTTGTTCTGCATGATCGGTGCGGCATCTATTTCTGCATTTCCCATATTTAGCGGTTTCGTGAGTAAATCTATGATTGTAAGTGCCGCTGCTCATAACCATTTGGCTGTGATTTGGCTTATTCTGCAATTTGCTTCAGCAGGTGTATTTCACCACGCCGGGATCAAGGTGCCGTTCTTTACATTTTTCGGCCATGACTCCGGAATCAGAGCAAAAGAACCCCCTTTGAATATGCTTATTGCCATGGGAATAGCCGCATTTCTTTGTGTTTTTATAGGTCTATTCCCAAAACCGTTGTATAATATTCTGCCTTATCCTGTTGATTATCTTCCCTATACAGGCGCCCATGTGGTTGGTCAATTGCAGTTGCTGATGTTCGGCGCTTTGGCTTTCTGTCTGCTTATCCTATCCGGTGTTTACCCTGCAGAAATGCGGGCCATAAATCTTGACACGGACTGGTTCTACCGCAAGGGCGGGAAATTAATATTCTCTATTGCTGATAAAAGCTTAAACGGGATAAACAGTTTCTGTGATAAAATATTTGCAATAAATTTGTCATCATTTCTTGGCAGTCTTTCAAGAAATGCACCTGCACGGCTTGCACTCTTTTTCGTGATTCCTTTGCAATTTTTTACGGGAATAAAAAAAGACAGCCTGAATGTTATAAAGAAAAGGGTTTATTCAGCGTTTGAAACCGGTTCAACCCCGCTGGGTATAAGTGCGGCACTTGCAACCATATTTTTGGTTGTGGTATATTTTCTAACTTAATGCAATTATTTTGCCACTAAGTACACGTATTCTTAAATACGGTATCGCATTATAATTGGATAATTTATATTCACCGCAGAGCCGCAGAGATCGCAGAGAGAATTATTATTTTGC
>CAZLRK010000359.1:0-2226 GCA_964561845.1 uncultured Desulfobacterales bacterium
CTGAAAAATTGACAAAAATATAAAATCGGGAATCTAACGGGTTTTTCAAACCTCTTATTTTTAGACGGGATTACCATGATTGATATGGTTATGTTTTTCTATTTTTCGCAGTCTTTTAACTTCAATTTGTCAAATTTTACATGATAAAAAATAATGACAATGAAATACTTTACATTAGCTATATATTATATCTTATCCAGATTATTTGTCAAGGTTTAAAAAATCATATTCGTGAATATTCAAATAAAAAAGTATCTTACACTATTTGAGTTGTATTTTGAAGAGCAATTCATAAAAGGGTAGAAAGATAAGCCTGGTTTTATCAATCATAAGCGTTTTATTGAAATCAAGATTGATAATATAGGCTTCGGCAGGGGAATATTTCTCAATAAAACTACGTAAAGAACGCGGAACTATTTCTTTTTTTAAAGATTTAAATTTCACTTCTATTGGAATAACTTTTTTACCGGTCTCTAAAATAAAATCAACTTCAGCTTTATCCTTTGTCCGCCAGAAATGCAGATTTGTCAAACTGAGTTTTATGTGTGTTTTGAGCAGGAGAAAGACAAAATTTTGAAAAACAAATCCGAGCTCTGAAGGACTATTTAAATGCCCAAAAATACCTAATGCATAATTTCTAAACCCCAGATCCCAAAAGTATGGAATCGGTGATTTTGTTATCTCCTTTCTTACATTTTGCACATAAGGAGAAAGAATATCTACAAGAAATATTTTCTGAGCATACCAAATATACTTCTTTACTGTTTGAAATGAGATATTTAGCGTGGATGATAGCTCGGAATAATTTATTAGACCACCGATTTGACTGGAAAGGATCTTAATGAGTCTATTGAATGCTTCTTCCTTATCTACTTTCAAAAGATAAGCAATATCCTTTTCAAGGATGCTGCGATAGATTT
Organism: uncultured Desulfobacterales bacterium; assembly: GCA_964561845.1. Lineage (GTDB taxonomy): Bacteria > Desulfobacterota > Desulfobacteria > Desulfobacterales > JAUVVS01 > JAUVVS01. Next base: position 921 of record CAZLRK010000359.1, read on the forward strand.
CATCGATAATTTGCACTTTTTCAGACTGTTCTGATTCCAGAACCACTCTTGGATAACCACCAAAATTCATATATTCTATTAATAACTTTTGGGCTTTATCCTTTTCTGTTTCAAAGAATTTCGAAAGATTCTCTTTATATTTGTAATCAGTTTTGTGATTGATGAATTCTTCAAAATTAATGGTTGTTAATTCAAATATGCGTTTTCTGCCTATAAGAGACTCATGAATTTTTTCTTTTAATTCAAGGCTCCCTGAGCCGGACACAATAAATTTATAAGGCAACTTAAGATCAAAAAGTCCCTTAAGGAAAAGTCCGGCATTTTCTTTCCGTTGTATTTCATCAATAAAAACGAAACCAAAATTTTTGCCTAATTCTAACTCTATCTTTTTAAGCAGCGCCTGCTGTGATTCAAAATGCGGTCTATCCCATTCAACATCAAGATTTAAATATAGTGATCGCTTATCTTTCTTATCAAGATATTCTCTCAACATTTCCATAAGGGTCGTTTTTCCACACTGCCGGGGCCCAATGATAATGCTGATTTCTTTTTTTGTAAGATGTTTGACAAGGTCTATAAAAAGATTTCGTTCAATCATAGTTATATTATAACCCGACTATTATTAAAGTCAATATATAATTTATAGGGATTAAATTTATAAGAAAGGAATAACAGGTGCGAGGGAAAGGTCAAAATGAAAGGAGTTAGGCGCCCAAATTCCGTTTTCCAGATATCTTTATCATGTTTATCTTGTTAATCCTGTCAAAAGTACTTTTACCAGGTAATACCAACAAGTCCACCACTGCTACTCCCGTTGCCACCACTAGGATCTTCCTCAGGTGTGCTTGCAAGGGCGGCAGCGCCACCGGCTACGACTGAAAGGCCGAGTACCCACCAAAACCAATTACTTTTTTTCACTTTCACTGTCGGAAACTTGACTTCAGGGGTGGACCAGCTTTGTGGATCATGTTTAGGCGCATTTGCCTTGGCATAAAGCTGTTGAGAGATGGCAGTGTTTGAAAGATAAAGATTCAATGTTAAGATTATTAGAAAACAAACAAGAAGATTCTTTAATAAGCGCATGGTGTATCTCCTTCAGGTCAATTCTTTAAGCAAAAAAACAAAAGACAAATAACAAATACCAAACAAATCACAATGACTAAAATTCAAAATTCCAAACATTATGCTCTTGAAAAGGACATTTCAATTCGCTAAAGCTGTTAAGATTTTCGTTAAAACATTGCCAAAGACTGGCCCGTTTCTGAATTGTCAACACCAAAATAGAGAAAGGTCGAAGCAAGTTTTC
>CAZLRK010000360.1:0-2220 GCA_964561845.1 uncultured Desulfobacterales bacterium
GTTCGGCTCCATAGAACTGCAAGGCCAACTCACAATTGCGGTTTTTCCAGTTAATCTGCTGGTATGAACAAACCCCGCAGCCTTTTCCCTGCATATCTTCAACAAGAAAGTCCCCTTTCCATGCAAAATATTTCATAAAGTTTTCATTTAAGTTATCCCAGGAGATAGGTAGATCCAGTTGTCTAAACAGATACAATTCTTGTTTTTCATGCCACTGCCATAACTGCCAGAGGTCAACTTTTTCAATTCTTCTTAAATTAACTTTCTTGCCAACAAGCATTTTTTTGCTGCTCCAATATTCTGGTTAATTCTTTGATAATTTCTTTAAGTTTTCTAAATTTTTCCACGGAGTCGTCATCAATTTTAATGTTAAATTCATCCTCAAGAGCCAAAGCGATATTAATTGCATCCAGAGAATCTGCTCCAAGATCGTCCTGGATGGAAGTATTCTCTTTGATTGTTTTTGGATCTAATTCAAGCTCTTCGGCTATAATTTTTTTTACTTTTATCTTGATTTGTTCCCTCTTTAGCCTTTCCATTTTTTGGTCACCAAAACAGAATTACTTCCACCAAAAGCAAATGAGTTGGATATGGCCACCTTGATTTCTTTTAGCCTGGCATGATTGGGTACATAATCAAGGTTGCACTCAGGATCTGAATTTTGATAATTTATGGTCGGTGGTATAATATCGTTTTTCACGGTTAAAGCCGTACTGATAAATTCCAGGGCCGATGATGCGCCCATGGCATGTCCTGTCATAGATTTTGTTGAGCTTACTGGTGTTTGAAAAGCATAATCCCCGAATATTTTCTTTATAGCCTGTGTCTCAACCTGGTCATTTATCTCGGTGGCAGTACCATGGGCATTCACATAGTCGATGTCTTTTGGTTTTAATTCGGCATCCTTTATGGCCAGTCTTATGGCATCGGCTTCACCTTCCAAAGAGGGGGCAGTAAGATGATAGGAATCACAGTTTGACCCAAAACCTGTGATCTCCGCATAGATATCGGCTTTTCGTCTGAGGGCTGATTCCAGGGATTCCAGAACTACAATGCCTGCTCCTTCGGAGAGGGCAAAGCCGTCTCTTTCCTTATCAAATGGCCGGCAGGCTTTTGAGGGGGCGTCGTTTCGCTGAGAAAGGACCCGCAAAAGGCTCCAGGCTTTTAATATAAAGGGAGTTATGGGAGCCTCGACCCCACCGCAAAGTATAATTTCATTTTTATTGCTGCGGATGTACTCAAATGCCTTGCCTATAGCATTTGCCCCGGAGGAGCAGGCTGTGTTGATGGTATAGTTTATTCCTTTTAAACCCAGGTGCATTGCGATGTTGCTTGCCGGCGCATTGTTCATTACCCGTGGGATGGTAAATGCATCCATGCTTCGTTTTTGGCATTTAGAGGAACTGGCCTGAAAGGCTTCTTCACAACCACTGATTCCGCCGATTCCGGTACCGATGCAAACACCTGTGTTTTTAAGGTTGGCCTTTGAGCCGTTTAGCCAGGCATCGTCCCAGGCCATCTGGGCTGCTGCGACCGCCATTTGGCTGAAGCGGTCCATGCGTTTTAATTTTCGTTTAGTAAAAAATTTGAGGGGATCAAAATCCAATACCTGACCGGCGATTCTTGAAGGAAGATCAGCCGTATCAAAGCCTTCAATCGTCCTTATTCCTGATCGCCCATTTATCAAAGCTTCCCAAAAACAATCCGTGCCGCAGCCGATTGGGGAGATAACACCAATTCCTGTGATTACTGCTCTCATGGCTTTTCCAGTTAAAAGATTAACGTATTAAAAGATGAACGTTCAACATCGAACATATTAAAAGATGAACGTCGAACATCGAACGTTCAACGTCCAACGTCCAATAATGATGTCGCTTTGCTCCGCAATTAAATGTTTTCAAAAATCCGATTACAAACCTTGAACGACTATTTCTTTTTCTTTTCAGCCCTTCGACTCCGCTCAGGGCCGTGAGCCTGTCGAACGGCCGTTTTGATACTCGTAAAAAAAATCTTAATTAGTTCTTCTGTTTCCTCTAAAATATCATTTATCAGCTCAGGTTTTTTAATTAATGGTACTTTCTGAATAAGTTTTAACCATCTTTGGGTCTCCCTAAGTTCTTTTAATGAGATACGAAGTTTATGAACAAAGTCTTTTGGAGATTCCGCTGCCTGGGCTTCACCATGGTTTGGATAAGGTGAAGTCCCAGATCTTAACAATTG
>CAZLRK010000361.1:0-2205 GCA_964561845.1 uncultured Desulfobacterales bacterium
AACTTGCTTCGACCTTTCTCTATTTTGGTGTTGACAATTCAGAAACGGGCCAATACGTAATCGTATTTATGAATGCGTGTACTAAGTCGAAGGCGATTCTATTATTTTTTCTAACTTTTCAATTAATTCATTTGTTTTTAAACGTATAAGACCCAAAGACACTTCCGGGCCGAATATAGTGATCAATAAAAAATCTTCTGTTACCTTATTGAAATATATGTTCTCCTTGTCCCCTTTATGGAAAAGCAAAGAAAACTCTTCTTCACCAATCATATTAGCCATGGCGTTTACCGCCCCAAAATTGGCCGCTGCCAGGGCAGCCAGAGAGTAAACCTCGTAGTCTACTTTACCGTTATCAAGCTTTGCAATAATACTGCCCGCCATGTCAATAAACAAAACACAATAAACCCCCTTGTTAATGAGATCCTTTTGCAGGACTTCCTCTATACCATCGATCTGGTTCTGGTAAAATGAATATACCAACTTGTTTTCCTTAAGTCTTTATAGCCGGATAAGTAAAGATTCCACCGCAAAACAGGATCTTCGACTATCCCAAAGGACGTGGATTTCTAGATCTGATTAAATCATATCATTTAACATAATAGCTTTTGCGAAATTTTTCAATAAAAAATTATAATAAATCCAATAATCTTTCATGAATGTTGTCAAACCCGCCGTTTGACATTATTAGAACAACATCACCGGCAATTGATTCTTTAACTATAAAATCTATGATAGATTCTGTATCCTGGAAATAGTATGCTTTCTTACCACGATTTTTCAGATCATCCACAAGCTGCTCAGACGAAAAACGTTCACCAAAAGGAATTTTTTCTAAAAGCGGAGGTTTGCGGATACAGATTATATCCGCATGGTCAAATGAAAGCGGATAGATGTTCTGAAAAACTTTGCGCATGCTGGAATTGGTCCTTGGTTCAAATACGGCCATGAGTCGCCCCTCCGAATAAAAGGGCTTAATTGCTCGAATTGTTTCCTTAACAGCAGTAGGATGGTGCGCGAAATCATCAATGATCGTAATTCCCTTTTTTATTCCACGTGCTTCCTGCCGTCTCTTGATGCCATTAAAGCTCTCAATTCCAGAATGAATTACATCTAAGGGTACCAATAGATTATCTGCAATTGCAATGGCAGATAATATATCTAAAAGGTTGTGCTCTCCCATAAGTTTTGTTTTAAAAGTTCCAATATGCTTACCACATTTTAATACTTTAAAAAAGGTCCATGGCGGCTCAATGGAGATTCCCTCCAAGCACCACGTTAATTTTATGTCCCTTCCATATTCTTCAACTTTGCATTTGCTATCATGTACCAGTTTGGCGACCTCTTTATTTTCGTTACAAGCAATAAGCGTACTATTTGAAGATATACCGGATATAAAAATGTCAAATGCTTTCCTGACATGATTCATATCTTCAAATATATCCGCATGATCAAATTCAACGCTTGTTAATATTGCCATGAAAGGATCATAATGCAGAAATTTTGGTCTTTTATCAAAAAAGGCAGTATCGTATTCATCCCCTTCGATTACAATATATTCTCCGTTTCCGTAACGATAGTTACTGTTAAAATTGAGTAATATCCCTCCTATGATAAAGGAAGGATCAAGACCTGCTGTATATAGAATCCAGGCTAATATGGAAGATGTTGTTGTTTTACCGTGTGTGCCTGTAACAACAATCGGTTTTTTGCCACTTGCAAGAAACCTATTTATCGCCTGAGGCATAGAACAGAAATTAAGTCCCATTTTCTGCATTCTAACAACCTCCGGATTACTCTTTGTTACAGCATTTCCAACAACTATCAGATCTTGGTCAAGCGAAATATTATTTTTTTTGAAACCGTCTATAATATCGATACCCTTAGATGAAAGATAGTGACTCATTGGTGGATAAATTTTCTGGTCAGAGCCTGATATCTGAAAACCCATATCCTTAAGGATACATGCAAGCGCCCCCATACCGGTACCGCATATTGCAATCATATGTATTGTTTTTACATCTTCAGGGATACAATTTTTATTTAAATCTATTGTCATTTATTTTCCTAAATCGGATAAACCGATTGGAGCGATGAGGACTTGTGCGCCTCAGACATAAATCCCGATTTATCGGGGAAATAACAAATTAAGAACTCCTGACCTGTATACGTAATTTCAACGTGATATGAAGGTTTAGTTGTAAT
>CAZLRK010000362.1:0-2190 GCA_964561845.1 uncultured Desulfobacterales bacterium
GTTCAAATATAACATATTTTCAGCAGGTTAGGTGAACTCGCAACCTAAAGGCAGTTATCTTCACCTGAACGATTTTCAAAATTTGCTTTCGTAATCAATCATTTTAAAATTGTTTTTACGGTCAGAATAACAGGAATTTGTGATTCGTAAGTACTTAATTATACACAATGTATTGTTGATATATTCAGACTTGTCGAGATTCAAATATAGGATGATGATCCTTGCACGAGTATCAAATCAACGGGAATTCTATGATTGAGATTGTAACTGAAAAGTTATGCATTCGTACCCTCTTCAAAGGCTTCCCGAGAGGAACGCAGACAGGTTGCGATCACAAGGCTTACAAATCCAGATGCAGCAAAAATCCACAGTGCGCTGTCATAGTTGCCATTAACATCATAAATATGTCCGGTTAAAACAGGTCCAATTGCGCAGCCGGCACAAGCAAAGACATTGGTTATGCCCAGCAGAAAGCCATGTGACCTCAAACCAAACGCATCCGTCACCAAACCTGGCATGATCACAGAAGCACAGGCAAAACCAAAGGCAAAGATCGCTCCAAAAAGATAGAATTCCCATAGCCAGAGGGCCTGCTTCAGCCACAAAAGACTTGCGAACATTGTTGCCAGCGCACTCACCAGTGTCGCCTTATTACCGAAACGATCGGCGCATAGGCCGATGGTTATCTTTCCAATGGATATCATTCCACCCATAAACGCCAATGCTAAGGAGGCCTGTGAAGGTTTGATATCGAGAGCAATGGCATAAGCCGCAAAATGAGCCATTATACCGTATGCAGCGTAACCCCAAAACAGCAAAATGCCGCACATAAGCGCAAGCTGCTGTCCCCCGCCACTTGCCAACAACACACCATCCGGAAGAATCATCCCATTATTATTGGTTATCTTATTGACTTGGGATACTGAGTCCGAGCCCTGGGGTAGATGGACACCTGGGTGGAACCATCTTGTAATCCCACAAATTACTACTAGCGCTACACCTCCCAATATGACAAATGAGAATCGCCAACTGAAGTGTCTTAGTAAGTAATCGGCAAATGGCGTGATAACCAATGAACCCACTCCCAAGCCAGCCACAACTATCCCCATCATCAATCCACGCTGGCGGGTAAATATTCGCGCTATGGTGGAGGCTATGGGAGTATATGTACAACTCAATCCCAGCCCTAGACACAAGCCGTAACACAGGTAGAACTGCCACATATTTTGGATGAGGGACATACCGATGCAAGCAACGGCAATTAATATACCGCAACCGAACATAACACGTCGTATCCCCAACCGGTCTGCTATCCGGCCGGCATAAATACCTCCAAGGCCTTCAATGAAAATCGCCACAGCGAAGGCCCCGGCGGTATTGGCACGGGTCCAGCCAAATTCTTTAAGTAAGGGAATCATAAAAATACCGAAACTGTAATAGATCCCCCAGGTCAACGTAATTACCAGGAAAGCGCCTGCAACCAATAAATATCGATCATCCTTGGCGTACTGTTTGATTTTTATCTGACTTAAAGGATTGAGCATGGATTATCACCTATAGACTTCAGTCTTCGCCATTGTTGCGTATATAGTCTTTTCTGAGGATCAACGACTGCAACTAACTTTCTTTTCCGCGGAATTAATGATTTGTTTCAATTCCAATTCGATTTTTAGGTCCAATGGTTCCGGATGATGATCTTCCATGGTTTGAATGGCCTTTTCGGATGCCCGCTGGATCATATCCTTACTTCTTCAGCATGGGAATCGCTACAGCTGATAAAACTTATTAGAGCCGTATATCACAAGTGAAATGCCAATATCGAAAATAAATATCAATATGTCAATAATACTTTAGGGCTGAATCCATATTGAAGTTTCGTAAGACAAAAAAGATCAAGCTACAGTTGGAATGAGGATGCACGCATTCGGTCTTAATTGGTTAGGGGGTGATGCAGCAAAATTCAAATTGAAGCTAATCTAAAAATTAACATTTTAATGTGGTAAAAAAAGAATTATGTGCAGGTTATGAGGATTATTAAATTTAGAATCAGACTGAGTTTGCGGAATTCGTAAAATAGGTTTGGGATGTTGCTTTAGAATCTAAATCGCAAGTAATTATGAGGGCGGTAAATGCGCAGGGAAGTGGACCCCAAGTCAAGGACAATTTTTTCCTAAATTAAGGTGCGCTTCT
>CAZLRK010000363.1:0-2182 GCA_964561845.1 uncultured Desulfobacterales bacterium
GATAATAATTTTTTATGGTGATCTGCAAAACCGCCAGCGGGTCGGCCAGGGGCAGCCCGGCGGCGTTGAAGGAGAGAAAGTTGCCGGTGAGATAGTTGATCCGATAGTGGTTGAGGAGGGGAATCAGGATAAACGCCACCGCCACGCCGATTTGGCAGATTCTCCGATATGTTTTTAAGGATAATCTTCTTTTTTTCAATTTGATTTTACGTAACATTTTAGTCTTATGAAAGTACTTTAAATAGATGGCTTCAAAGGTTATTAAATTTTAAATTGTGTAACTGTCTGAGCGTATTAGTAAGAGTTAAGAAAAAACAGGGATTGAATTGATGTGTTTCAAAGGCTAATCGGCGTTTATTGCTTACTTGCTTTATTAATACGACATGCGCTGTTCTTTCTTTACTCTCACTTATACGCGAGTTTTACACGGTTTAAAATTTAATTGCCTTTGAAGCTGCATTGTTTTCAAACAGCTAAAGTATTAATAACGTTCAAAAGTGTGCGCATAATTGTTTTCCCAATAAATGGGATCCATTTAACAATCATTCGGTAATGCATATTTCCAAAAGACGATATCAATTTACCTATTAGGGGGTGACCAAATATTTGGGATTTAACAGACAGTTTCTTGAACAATAGGGCTTATGTAGCGCAAATCCCAAATATTTAATCACTGTGAGCAGTCGAGGAATTATACAGTGATATCGTCTTTTGGAAACATCCATTACCTTTTCAAATTTTAACCGCTTACAAAGAAATGCGCACACTTTTGAACGTTACCAAAGTATTACGATTTTACAAACCTTGTCGGTGTTGTCTTGATAGCTTTTTGAGGACAGACATGTTCGCAGACCCCGCAGCCGACACATTTATCGGTGATCTCCGGGTATTCGCCGAACTTGAGAACCATTGCCGTTGCTTTCAATGGGCAGCGTTCATAACAACTGCGGCAGACGATGCCCCCATCGGAGTTTTCCTGCCACGTATAGCATTTGTTTTTATCCAGCCGGGCATATCCCATCCTGGATTCTTCAATGGGCACATCTTCCAGGGCATTTGAGGGACAGATGGCGCTGCAGCGCATGCAGAGAAAACAGGGAGCCTTGGTGGGGTCGATTTCCGGGGTCCCGGAAACAAAAGGGTTGAATCCGGTTCGCATTCGGATGCAGTCAAATATGCATACCTGTGCGCACTGCCCGCATTGAAGACAGCGGATCAAAAATTCATTTTCGGGTCTTGCCCCTGGGGGCCTTAAAAACTTTGTCAGGCTCATCGGCCAATTCATCTTCTATGGTGAGGTAAGTGGTATAGATGGTCAACACCCCGTCAATATCTTTTATTTTTTCCACCGTTTTCTCCATGGAATCGGCTTCGGTTTCAACCACCACCACCACGTATTGATTTTCATGTATGCCGTAGGTGGTCATCTCCGGAATATTGCTGATCTTTCTTTCTACTGCTTTAACAGTTTCAGGTAAAGTATGGATTAACAATCCGGCAATGGCCATAATTTTTCCTCTTCTAAAAAAATCAGAGACCTTTGAAAAATGCTCAATTTTGTTCAAGTTCAAGCCTCCGGCCCGTAGGGCCTACGCCCCGGCGGGGCAGGCGAAAATTTTAACCACAGGCATACATTGAGTATTTCGAGGATAGCGCTAAAGCTTCACTTCGTGCCAAAATTTGAGCCTAACACAGAAATTGGATAAAAGGGGGCGTTTTGCAAAGGTCTCAATCAGGGTGCACCACAAGACAGGGGGCTTGAAAGCTGTAGCTTTCAAGCCCCCTGAATTTATTACTTAGACCTTGCTGACCTTAGTGGCGCAGATCTTGAACTCAGGCTGCTTGGAGCCGGGATCGAATGCGTCTTTGGTCAATTTGTTGATCATCAGGTTCACGTCGTACCAGGGCACAAAAACCAGGCCTTTGCGGCAGACATCACTGACCTTTGCCTGAAAAACCATTTTATCCCGCCTGGTCTCAAGCAGCACATCGTCTCCGTTCTGGATGCCCAGTGTTTTAGCGTCCTCGTTGTTCACTTCGACATAGGCTTTGGGAAACGACCTTTTCAGTTCCGGAACTTTCATGGTCATGGTCCCGGTGTGCCAATGGTCGATTACCCGACCAGTGGTGAGCACAAAGGGATATTCCGCATCCGGCTCTTCAGCCGCTCCTTTATATGGCC
>CAZLRK010000364.1:0-2169 GCA_964561845.1 uncultured Desulfobacterales bacterium
GAACGAGTGGCTTTTGATACACAGAAGCCAGAAAAGTTAATAAAAAGAATTATAGAAACAACAACGAAAAAACATGAAATAGTCCTTGACTTTGCATCTGGTAGTGGCACTACGTTAGCAACAGCCTTAAAAATGAATAGACAGTTCATTGGTGTTGAGCAGATGGATTATGTGGAGAATATTACGATTGAACGGATGAAAAAAGTGATAGGCAAAAAGTCAAAGAAGAGAGACAAGCTGTTTGAAGAGATAGAATATGATCAATTTGGTATCTCCAAAGAAGTACACTGGCAGGGCGGCGGCGATTTCATTTACTGCGAACTAATGAAATACAACCAAGCCTTTATTGATAAAATTCAGGCTGCAAAAACATCAAAAGAACTTATCGAAATATGGAAAGATATGGCCGAAAATTCATTTCTCAACTGGTATATCAACCCGGAAATGCCGGAAGAAGCGGTCAATGACTTTATTGAGATCGGCAAGGATGAAAACGGACTGGATAAACAAAAGAAGCTGCTGGCGAAGCTGCTCAATAAGAATCAATTGTATGTCAATCTTTCAGAAATCGACGACGAGGATTTTGACGTAAGCGAAGAAGATAAGCAATTAAATCAGTCATTCTATAAAGAGGTGTATAGTGGCAGATAAATTCCTCTATGAAGAACTGGACGCCTTTTCTCGATTTGGCGGGTTAAAAAGAGAAATTCCGGATTATCTCAAAGACAATCTTAATCCCAAATTTGAACTGCGCCTCTATCAGATCGAGGCGTTTGCCCGTTTTTTTCACTGTTTAGACAATGATTTTCCGGGCAAGGACTGGCCGCTGCATTTTCTTTTCAACATGGCGACCGGCAGCGGCAAAACCCTGATTATGGCCGGATTAATTCTCTATTTATATGAAAAGGGCTTTCGGAATTTTATCTTTTTTGTCAATTCCACCAACATCATCGAAAAGACAAAGGACAATTTTCTTAATCCTTTGTCTTCAAAGTTCCTTTTTATCGAAAATATCGAGTTTGAAGCAAGACGCGTTAATGTAACGCAGGTTGCCAATTTTGAGGGCGTCAATGAGAATGACATCAACATCTGTTTTACCACTATTCAAAAGCTGCATTCCGATCTGACCACCTTAAAGGAAAATGCGGTTACATACGAGGACTTTAAGAACAAAAAAATCGTGCTTTTGTCCGATGAGGCGCACCACATGAGCACCCGCACCAAAGCTCAACGGGAAATGTTTGAAAGCTGGGAAAACACGGTGGAGCGGATTTTTACTCAAAACGAAGATAACCTGCTTCTGGAATTCACAGCAACGCTGGATTACACCCATAAAAACATTGCTGATAAATATAGGAACAAAATCCTGTATCGTTACGACCTGCGGCAGTTTCGAAATGACAGGTTTTCAAAAGATGTTTATATCGTTCAGGCGGACTTTGAGGAAAAAGACCGCATTGTCCAGGCCCTTATTCTGAACCAGTATAAGCAGGAAGTTGCCGCAAAACACCGCATAAACTTAAAGCCGGTCATTTTATTTAAAGCCCAAAAAACCATAGCACAATCAAAAGAGAACAAAGTCAATTTTCACAAGTTGATTGACAGCCTGTCTGATGATGACATTCAAAGAGTCAGAAAAAAATCGGATATTCCGCTGGTTCAAAGGGCATTTGATTTTTTTAATGCCAGCCGTATCAGTTCCGGCCAACTGGCGGAACGACTGCGAAGGGAATTTGATGAAAGCCGCTGTATTTCCGTAAACGAGGAAAAAGAAAAGGAAACCCAGCAGATTCTTCTTAATTCGCTTGAAGATAAGGACAATCGAATACGGGCGATATTTGCGGTACAGAAATTAAATGAGGGATGGGATGTCCTTAATCTTTTTGATATTGTCCGCTGTTACACAACCCGTGATTCAAAAGCGGGCAAGCCCGGTAAAACCACGATTGCCGAAGCGCAGCTTATCGGACGCGGAGCGCGTTATTTTCCTTTTGTGACAGATGAAAACAATGACCGTTTCCAACGAAAATACGACAATAACCTGGCTCATGAAATTCGGGTTCTTGAAGAGCTGCACTACCATAGCATCAATGATTCACGGTACATTTCAGAACTTCGCACCGCATTGATTGAGGAAGGTATGCTGGATGACAGGGAAACAGAAAAAAA
>CAZLRK010000365.1:0-2144 GCA_964561845.1 uncultured Desulfobacterales bacterium
CTTTCCGGGTGCGTTCGACAGCCTCACTTAAGTGGCGACTGATTGATAGAAGCAGGGCGAACACATGTTCAGCAACGGCGATCTCGGCATAGGTCGGAACATTGCAAACCGTAATTCCGTTGGCCGTGCAGTACTCAAGATCAATTTTATCTACACCAGTGGACCGCGTTGCGATGAACTTTAGATTTGTAAGTTGTTTCAGGACGTCAGCGTCAAGATGTGATATATCGGTACAAATTCCTTCCGTGTCGGAATGCTCACCGGCATTTGCAGAAGTTATGAATTCTTCCAGGAGCTTAACATCATGATCACGATTCATCCTGTCCCAGGCGGTTCGAGCCCAGGGCTCGGTTTCAAAAACCACGATTTTCATAATCACCTCTGTTGACAGACTTTTATGTGAACCATAATACTCAAAATTGCTGGTTCAGAGTTGATGAATTCACCTATCAACTACACTAAAATATAAATTGTCCACGATGTCATGACACTTATCATCTAGCAATTAAATTGATGGGAAATTTTTATCAAGTATTTTTTTTGGTGAAGTGCAAAATAATCGGGAAAAAATAAATAAATATAAAATTTGATTGCCTTTGAGTCGCTATTTTGCCATAAGGCTAAAATGTTACTAAAAATCCTTGTCTAATAGTATATTCCATGCTAATATCTGAATCTTACATGAAAATTAATGAGAATCTTTATAATACTAATTTGAAGCAGATTTAAACAACATCATAGCATTATATATTTTGCCCAAATGGTAAAAAGGAGGAATAATAAATTATGCAAATGAAAAAGATTGTTACAATAGCACTAACAATATTATTTGGAATAATCTTACAGGTAATTTTTGTCTCTGCAGATTGCCAAAATAAACCCAACAGAGTGGCAGTTGCATTTGCCAAAGCATATTTTAAGTTTGACCCTTCAATGTCGGAATTTATTTGTGAAGAACAAAAGTTTGTCGATGATGTTGATGTTGCAGAACGATATATAGACCTCGCTGAAAAAGAAGCAAAGGCCCAGGGTTTTAGTATAAATTTTTTAAAAAACAAACTTTACCATATTGAAACTCATACCACCTTCATTGGCGACAATGAAGCCCAAGTCAAGCTGACAGGCAAAAAAAGGGTTTCAATAAACTCTGTTTACGAATATATTGCAAGAATATTTTTCATCGGTGAAACACATGAGGTTGACGAAACAATTAAGGTTGTAAAAGAAGATGGCATGTGGAAGGTCTGTGGAGGCCTTTTATAACTGAGACCTTTGAAATATGGAACCTATATACGCTCGTATTCGAGAACGGGCACGAAAGATTGTTTCCCGTTTCCCTACCCCTGATTTTTATAAAGACTTTCCTCAAGCAAATGAATATTCACGGCAATTTTTCGAAACAGACCCTCTCATTGCCGAACTACGGATATTTATAACAGAATATATAGAAGATGATTTTGGGCATGGCTTTGAACATTCGAGCAAAGTGACAATAGACGCCGGCGCCTTAATGTATATTGAGAGCAACCTTTCTGAAGATTCTGATGATACCATTAAACGGAGATTGCTCATTGTTCAATGTGCCGGTCTTTTTCACGATACAAAGCGAAAGCAAAAAAACCACGCGCTTAAAGGTGCTCTATTTGCCGAAAAAGCACTTACGTCCTATTCTCTTTTACCTTATGAAATAAAGGATATCAGCCATGCCATACGAAACCATGAAGCTTTCAAGGAAAATGAAGAATCAAACACTTCGGAAGGCAAACTTGTTTCCGACTGTCTCTATGATGCTGATAAGTTTCGTTGGGGACCTGATAATTTTTATTATACAGTATGGGACATGGTCTCATTTTACAAAACTCCTTTCCCAAAATTTATGGATTTTTACCCCAAAGGTATGGGCACACTACATAAAATAAAAAATACATTTCGAACTAACACCGGAAAAAAATACGGTCCCCAGTTTATTGAAATAGGCATCGCCATAGGTGAAGAACTATTTGATGTTATTAATAACGAGTTCGCTCATTTACTATAAATCCACATCCTTTGGGCCTCCGGACCGTTGAGCCTACGCCTCGGAGAGCGTGCTCAAAGTCAACTGGCTTTGCCGTGTTTTAGTGGTTGGTAGAAATGCCTAAATT
>CAZLRK010000366.1:0-2135 GCA_964561845.1 uncultured Desulfobacterales bacterium
ACGTTGGTTACTTTGTAAACTTATGGATTCAATTCAGGGATTAGGGGATTGAGGATGTGCGATCGCGGAGTCAAGGGATGGGGAAACGGAATTGGGGACATTGGAATATTGATTGCCCCTGATAAGCTGGAAAGATATAGAAAAGAGGAAAGTGGAAAGAGGAAATAGAAACTGGGTAAGAGAAAATGGTAAGAAAGGTGGAAGTAATGGAAGGTAAGAAGGTGAGGAAGTGAGAAGTTAAGATGGTAAGAAAATACGAAATGAAAAGGAAAAGGGATATACATCACTTTCGTGATCTCCCGGATGCTTGCCTGAATGGCGGTCTCAAATTCCTTGCTGAACAAAATCCGGGAACATGAGTACCCGGTTCACTTCTTTTTTAGAATAAACAAACGGCTCCAGATCTTTTGCCAGGCGCCTGAAATCCAGTTGGGCGCACCGCAAAAGCAATCTGTCCCTTAACTCTGTTTTATTTCGGATAGACATTTTTCGAGTCAAATAATCAAAATTCACCTCGGCTTTTCCCAGCAGGAAAACAACGTCAAAAAAGTCGCGGCCCATCGGTCGGCTACGGTTAAAAATACAAAAAATTTTCTGTGCTGCCAGGATGTCGGCGGGCACGATGTTTATTCGCGAAAACACATCAAATTTGTTAAGTATAAATTTATCCGGGTTATATTGAACTTCCTGTGGTTCTGTATCAATTTGGATCAGCAGTTTTTCATCCCGGTGACCGGATATGCCGCTGTCGTACAGCAAACCTGGAAAGCGCAGATAAGCGCGGAAGGCGTCTTGATACGTATTCTTCAGCTCAACAGTGTATCCCTGCAGCTCTAAAATCCTTTTTACCTTATAAGAGAGGGCCTCGAAATCATGCCGGCCAATACCCGGATTGTCAAAATCGAGATCTTCCGAGAACCGGGGACTTCCATGAACCATATGGATACATGTTCCGCCCATAAAAGTCAGTTTATTAGCCATCGGTGATTCAAAGATTGCCTCCAGGATCTTATATTGCAAATATTCCCGTAGCAGATTTTTTTTAAACGGCCAAAGATGTTCCGGATAAAATGATTCAATCTGTTTGATATCAAGCATATTCCAACCACTCAAGAAAATGTTCCATCCTTTTTGACAGGCGCTTTTGGCTAAAACGTCGCATATAATCTGTGAGCCGTTCCTTATTAAACCGGCTCAGCATCTCTTCCCTGTTTATCCGCAGGGAGGCGAAATCATCCTCGGTTCGAAGTGCAGGGTTTATATAAAAATAATCCAGGATCGCCTTTTCCATGAAAGCCATTTTTATACCGCCGGGCAGCAGAGAATATCCAAAAAACAATGCCGGTTTTATTGTCCTGTATGAAAACCGTGCCAAAGGAGTTTCAAACAGGGACGTACGTTTGGTTGACGCCGAGGTTATCATGTAGATGCTTTCCGGAATCAACCGAAAATGGGACATGGCAGTCTCAAAGGAAATGTAGGATGGCTTGTAAATTTTGTTAGCGATTGCTAACAGCAAGCCTTCATTCATGTCTATACCTGAAAACAGGTAATAGCCTTTAACTATTTTTTTGATATACCCTTTTTTCTGCCATTCACTCAGCCTTCGACGGTCGAAACCACCGTGTGCGACTCTGATATCCGCGATGGAAAACACCGGGAAATCCCGCAAAGAATTTTTAAAGTGAACAAAGTTCATTATATTTCTCATTCATGTTAAATTTAACATTAATGAGAAATATATAATACAGTTTTCTGTAAGTCAAGGATATGTTTTTTTAGACTAATGGGGGACATCCTAATAAATTAACTTGTTGGCTTAATTTGTGGAATTTAGACCAGAGTGTTTATGAATGGGGGACGCTGCTATTTAGTGCCTGAACGAAAAGTCATGTTCAGGCAAAATTCGAATACCCGCCTGCCAAAGCCCGGTTGGTATTATTGCGACTGTTTGCTCTTACCTCACCTTTTTAGGTGTTTGAAGCACTCTGCCAGGGGGGCATGGGCGGGCAGGTCGAAATCCGAAATCCGAAACAAATTCGAATATCAAATGACAAAATGATCGAAACTAAACCTTTTAAATTTCAACGTTTTTGACATTGGAACATTTTTGATTTCTGTCATTGTTTCGTATT
>CAZLRK010000367.1:0-2122 GCA_964561845.1 uncultured Desulfobacterales bacterium
GTAGACCGGTTACGGCAAGTTCACGCCCAATGATAATGCAAACCATCCATGCAGGCACCCACCCGTGGGAAGCCAGCATTATAAAGGTAGAAGAAATCAGCAGTTTGTCTGCAACCGGATCCATTATCTTGCCTAAAGTGGTTACAAGCCCGTGGCGTCTTGCATAATAGCCGTCCAGGTAATCGGTAATAGCAGCAGCGCTGAATAGAATTGCAGCCAAAAAGCTGCAAAACCTATTTGGGAATAGCATCAAAATCACAATCACCGGAATAGAAGCAATACGAAACAGTGTTAATATATTGGGACGATTTAAAATGTTTTTTATTCTTCTGTTCTCAGCCATTGTCTTTGCAAATCCCCCAGATTAATTGTGTACAATGCAAATTATCCTGTTCTTTGTTTATGAGATTCTAAAAATTTGTCTCTGCAAGCTGTGCTGCAAAAGTATAAATCTTCTCTGTCAACCCTGAGGTGAACACCATTTCTTTTTGGAAAATATGCTTCACAAAATGGGTCTTTTATCATTACATCATCTATCTCACCTGCTTTTCCGTTAAAAACAGCTTTTCTCTTTGCTTTATCTTGCAGCATCCATGACTTCAGCGCCCGGTAAAGAAGATAGATAACACCCGATAATATTAAAAATCGTAACATTTATATTTAATTGTGGATATCTTTGGAAAGACCTTTGCAAAACGCCCCCTTTTGCCCAATTTCAAAGGTCTTTTATCTTTTGTCCATTTTCATCAAGATTGTCAAGCAGATATTGCATGTCTTTTTTTAAAACAGGATGTATAATATTAGGATCTATATCACAAAAAGGCTTTAAAACAAAGCATCTTTTATGCATTCTGGGATGAGGAATTATTAGTCTGGATGAATTCATCACAATGTCATCAAATAGGATTATATCCAAATCAAGGACTCGAGGGCCATATCTGATAGCGTCACGAGTACGTCCTTCTTTCCGCTGAATAGATTGTAGCCTTCTGAAAAGTCCAAAAGGATCAAGAAAGGTTTCAACTTTAACCACAGAATTTACGAACCAATCTTGATCTTTGTAATCAACGGGTTCTGTAAAATAAAATTTTGACTGCTTTATTAAAGTGGATATTCCCGCTTCGGTCAGCGCTGCTATTCCATTTTTACAGTTTTCAAATTTATCACCAATATTGGAACCCACAGAGATAAAAGCAATATGTTTTTCCATCCCGTTATTACTCAAATACTATATTTCGTACATTTTAGCCTTATGAAAGTAATTAGAACTAGCAAGCTTTAAAGGTTGTTTAATTTTAAATCGGGTAACTGTCTGAGCGTATTAGTGAGAGTTAAGAAAAAACAGGGACCGAATTGGTGTATTTCAAAGGCTATTCGGCATTTATTGCTTACTTGGTTTATTAATATGACATGCACTGTTCTTTCTTTACTCTCACTTATATGCGAGTTTTACACGGTTAAAAATTTAATTGCCTTTGAAGCTGCCTTGTTTTCAAACAGCTAAAGTATTACTATATTTCCAGGCATCTTCCCAAAGTTCGCCCTTATAAATAACTCTGGCGTCACCTTCCAGATGAATATCATAAAATTTGTCTTTCCTGTGTTTGAAATGAATTGTTAAATATGCCCCACTTTTGGTTAAGATATTTATTGGAGATTTTTTCTTGAATTTGTAAGCCATAATGATTGCGCCGGCAATTGAACCGGTTCCACAGGCAAGGGTTTCGTCTTCGACTCCCCTCTCATAGGTTCTGATTGAAATTGTGCCGTCTTCTTGTTCATATATTAAATTTACATTCGTTCCGGCGGGAGCAAACATTTCATGAAATCTAATTTCTCTGCCCATTTTAACAACATCAACATTTTCGAAACTATCCACTCCAACAACTACATGGGGGACACCGGTGTTGACACTACTAACAGATAAGGGTCCATTTTTTAGTTCAATTAGGTAATCGATTTCAATATCCGAGGGGTCAGGCATTTTTATTTTAACCCTGTCTTTTGAAACACGGGCAGATATTTCACCAGCTTCTGTTTCAAATGACATGTCCGCTCCTGTAATCTTGTTTAAAAATGCAAATCGAGCAACACACCTGGCGCCGTTTCCACACATTTCAGC
>CAZLRK010000368.1:0-2117 GCA_964561845.1 uncultured Desulfobacterales bacterium
ACTTGCCCCCTCCGCATTCCACCTTCGGTGGCTGCGGTTTCCCCCACAGCTAAATCCAAGAAAATCTAAGGCCTTACAACGATGTGTTAAAAAAACTCCCCGACCCCTCAGGTAGTTAAAATCTATGATTTTGAATCTAATACAGAATTCATTCGAGCCTTAAAATTAGCCGGGCGAGCTTGCACTGAGATTAAAAGCAAAAATATGAAAAAATCGTAAACCCTGAACCCTGAACCTCTGAACGGTGAACTATTACCATATCAGAAACTTTATTGGATTATAAAAGAGTGCTGATTTCGTTTCTCAATAGTAAACAAGGATGTGATGATCTGCATGCACAATTTATGTCCGGAATCAAGCATTAGAACGATATGAAAAAGGCAGAGCCATTTTTGACTCTGCCTTGATTTGGATTGTAGGTATCATTGGCGGAGTTGTTGCTGGAGTCCTTATATTTATTGGCTTGTGTTTACTTTTTTATACTCCGAAATATTGAGGGTGAGTATTATGACAAGTCGCAGGGGGTTTCACATCACATCCCATGTCTATGGTATCATAGCAAGTGCGTGAAACGGCTTCAAATATTCACTCTCAAAATGAATTGATGTATCTTCTGCGTAAACGTAATATTGGTAAATTGGCTAACTATTCCAAATTAGATAAAGAAAAATGGGAGGAATTCGAACATAAAATGACCTGGTTTAGTGCCGAAAAGGCAAAAGATTGGGGGTTTGTAAATAAACTAGAATAAAATGTGAAAATTTGTGCAATCCTTTTCTGGAACTAAACTGGAAAAACAACAATTCCCATATTCTGTGGGTTGTTTCCGGCGACATCGTTTTCAAGAGAATAACGCACCGGCGAAATCACTTATCGTCGAATTTTTCCTTGCTCTTCTTTGGTGAAGGTTCGTCACTGCCGTACACCTCAACATAGGCGTTATGCGAGATGCAACCTTTTTCCCAGTGATTCCTCACTTTCTTGCCGATGAAGGAATCCGGATATTTGCGTCCAATATTACAGCCGGGGCAGATCTTGCTCCATCCCGCCAGCACTTTTTTCATCTCCATCTTCGCCTCCTTTCTGCAGACACACTCGCCTGCCGCATAAAAAACCCCCGATAACTTGTCTCTCGCCGGGAACTGTTCCGTGTGAATTTCTTAAATAAAAGGTATGCGCCATACTTTAGCATCTATAAATGGATTGCCAAAGTTAGTGGTAATTGTATATGATGTAACAAGCTTTTAAAGATTTACTTTAATTTATAAAAAGGCTTAGGTCAATTATAAAAATGGCATACGCAGAGATATCTTGGGGATGCTGCCGTTCTGAAGAGGAAACAAAGGAGATGAAGCTATGAAAGATCTGATCAAATACATCGCCCAGGCATTGGTTGACCATCCGGAAAAGGTAGAGGTTTTAGAGGTAAAGGGTACCCGGATTTCGGTAATAGAGCTTAAAGTGGCCAAAGAGGATATGGGGAAGATTATCGGGAAGCAGGGCCGCAATGCTCAAGCCATACGGACCATATTAAGAGCTGCCTCTGCCAAGGTGAAAAAACGCGCTGTGCTTGAGATTATTGAATAATCCCGGGGGAAACATTTTGAAATAAAAAAAGGTATTAAAGCTTATAAATGGAATTTCAATTACGACAAACGCTGCGCTTAACCCAGCAGCTAATCATGACCCCACAACTCCAGATGGCGATAAAGCTTTTGCAGTTGAACAGGATGGAACTTGTGGACCGGATCAGCCAGGAGCTGGAGGAAAACCCTGCTTTAGAAGAAGTAAGTGAAATCAGTGCCGATGAACATACTCAACAGGTTGAAACCCTTTCGTCTGAGACATCTCCTGGTAAAGAGGTCACAATTGAAGAAAAGATTCTCGATGATATCGACTGGAGCAATTATTATGATGAATACTATTCCCGCGGTAGAACCCGTTTTGAAACCGAAACAAGAGATAGCCCAAGATATGAATCCTTTGTAGCGCAAAAAGAATCTTTAAAGGATCACCTACTTTGGCAACTGCTTCTGACTTCACCAACGGAAGAGGAGAAACAGTGCTACGTCTCGATTTAATTGACCCTGCAAGTCTCACAATAACCGACACTGAGA
>CAZLRK010000369.1:0-2098 GCA_964561845.1 uncultured Desulfobacterales bacterium
AAATTTTTGTTGCAGTCATGACCACCGGCCAAGCCGGTGGCTTGATTACGCCCTATAAGGGCATTGTTACTGACACCCCTTAAGGGGGTACTAGCTCTTGCAGAGTCGCTGATCTGTGGCCATGATGTTAGGATTTATGGTAATCTATTTGTCAGTATCTTCTTCCTTTATACTGGCACCCTTAAAAGGGTCTTTGTCAAAATTTGAATCGTATTCATCCATTACCGATTCATTTGTCTTTTGGTTCTTTATATATTTTCGAATCTTGGCCTCGTCCAAACCAACAGTATTAACATAGTAGCCACGTGCCCAAAAAGAGTTGCCTTTAAAATTTCGTCTAAGTTGGCTATATCTTTCAAAAATAATCATTGTGCTTTTACCCTTTAAATAGCCAACTATTGTGGAAACTGAATATTTGGGCGGAATTGACAGGCACACGTGAATATGATCGATACAGGCATTGCCCTCAATAACCTGAACCCCTTTATATTGGCATAAACGCCTTAATATGGCTCCGATATCTTTGCGTAATTTACCGTAAATAATTTTTCGTCGATTTTTAGGAACCCAAACAATATGGTATTTACATTCCCAAACTGTATGTGCTAAACTCTTTTTCATAAACACTCCTTTCGTATAAAAGGCCACAGAAACAGCACTGTAGCTATCGTACGGAAGGGGTGTTTTTGTCAAATACTATAGCATAGCTTTTGCCATTCTCCCCGGCGTAGCCGGGGGCTTAGCGATGGAGTTAAAAAAAGTTTAGATTATAAGTTTATTATAATTAGCTTGATTTTATCAGAAATAATATTCCATTTATTAAAGTACACCTCAAATTTTAAATGTTTTAGTTAGGAATATTTTGATTTTTTAGCTAAAAACATTTGAATAATTACTTTTGATTCGAAGAACGATGAAAACAAAGGAAAAAAATAAAAACGATTCAAACAGTAACATTGGACGAATCATCCCTCCGGAATATATCAGGATAATTAGAATGAACCTTGAATCCAAGCCGAGAAATTTACTGTTATTTGATCTGGCGACACAAACGGGAGTTCAAATGCAGTATTTACTTCGAATAAAAGTAAAAGACCTGGATGGATTGAAAATAGGGGGCAGATTACCGATAGCGGCGCTAGCAGGTAAAACTCCTGATGCCATCGTTATGACAGATACTCTTTATCGAACATGGCGAAGATACCGAGATGAATTGAATCCGAATAAAGAAGACTATCTCATCAAATCACGCAAAGGTTCTGAACCGCTTCGGTTATCAACTGTCTCGGAGATGATAAGACGTTGGCTGGAATCTGCTGGTTTACACGACCTTGGTGGTGCCAAAGCCTTACAAAGAACATGGAAACATTTTAGGGAAACCAATACTCAACCTTCAACAAAATCGCCCTCAAAAAATAGTGTAGATCAAATTTTTGAACCTGTCCGCGTGAATACCGTACAAGAAGATGTATACCAGCAGTTATTCAGCGCTATCATTTCGGGACGCATCCCACCGGGTGAACGACTGGTTTCGCATAAACTGGCAAAACAAATGAATGTCAGTCAAGCACCTGTCCGAGAGGCCCTTCTCCTATTACAGGCAGCTGGCCTCGTCTCCAGCCCTCAGAAAAAAGGCAGTCTGGTATACGAACTATCGAAGGAAAACCTTAAAGA
Organism: uncultured Desulfobacterales bacterium; assembly: GCA_964561845.1. Taxonomy (GTDB): domain Bacteria; phylum Desulfobacterota; class Desulfobacteria; order Desulfobacterales; family JAUVVS01; genus JAUVVS01. The sequence continues at coordinate 1,675 of CAZLRK010000369.1, forward strand.
AATAAGTGGACTCCGAATTATGCTTGAAGTCAGAGCGGGAGAACTGGCCGCATTAAATTACGGCATGGAAAATATACGCACGCTGGAAAGATTACATGAAAAATTTATTCTGGCCATTAAGGAAAACACTATCGAAGAAATTATTGAATACAACAAACAATTCCACCACACCATTTATGCTGCTGCGAACATGCCTATAATGCTCCACGTAATTAAGGGATTATGGGACAGAATGAGTCCTTATCTGCATTTCCTATTTCGAATCGTCGATAGTTATGACATCGCCGCAACGATTGAAAACCACGAAAAAATAATCCATGGTATAACATATCGGGATACGGCACAGGTTCGTAAATACTTAAGAAAAGATCGGAAGTGGACCCCAAGTCAAGGACAATTTTTTCCTAAATTAAGGTGCGCTTCT
>CAZLRK010000370.1:0-2086 GCA_964561845.1 uncultured Desulfobacterales bacterium
GGTATTTGCAATGCTATTGATTATGCGCACAGGAAAAATATCATCCATAGAGATATCAAGCCTTCTAATATAATGTTGGATAAAAATGGAATACCTAAGATTACCGACTTCGGTATTGCGCAGATGACGGCAGGGACTTCCGAAATGGGAGTGTGGGGAACTCCCGGCTATATGTCACCTGAGCAGTTGAGGGAAGAACTCATCCAAAGCAATAGCGATATATTTTCATTGGGATGTGTTTTGTACGAACTTTTAACCGGGCAAATGGCTTTCCAGGGTAAAAACAATTTTTCTGTTATGTATAAAATTACCAATGAGGAACCGATTTCTGTAACTGAACTGCGTCCGGAACTACCTCAAGTTCTTGATGATATTGTAAAAAAAGCCATAAACAAAGACCCCGCAGAAAGGTACCGGTCGTGTATGGACTTGGCCTATGACCTGCGCGTCGCGTTGCGGGGGCTTTCAGAGACAGTTCCGGATGGCGAAATAGAGGATGGCGTAGACTATGTTCAGCATACTCCATTCTTTAAAGATTTTACAAAAGACCAGATTAAGGGGCTACTTATGACCAGCACTATCAATAACTTTTCCAAGGGGAAGGTTATTGTGTCCGAAGGTGAAATCGATGATACGTTTTATATTATTCTAAGCGGTAGAGCTAAAATCAAAAAAAACAATAAAGATATTGGATCAATCGGGGACGGAGATTGTTTTGGAGAGATGGCTTATATTTCAGGGCAAGCCCGATCTGCTACTGTACTGGCAGATACTAATTGTATGGTACTTCAAATAAGCGCCACGTTGATGGATAAATCATCGAGCGATATTCAGCTCCTATTCTATAAGAATTTTGCTAAGGCATTGGTTAGCCGGTTCTCTGAGTGAGTGCTCCTCCCGCATACCGGGAGGCCTCAGAAAGCCCCCTTGAGGGGGGAAAAAGCGCTTTGGAACCTAAATTCGAAACTCGAAGCACGAAATCCGAAACAAATTCGAATGACCAAAATTCGAAATATTAAACAAAAATTGGGCTATGTCCAACATACCAAAAAGCTAGCTATATTGAGACTCTTTAGGCCTATTTTTGACTTTGTTTTTGTCATTTGAACATTAGAATTTCGGATTTGTTTCGAATTTCGAAATTCGTATTTCGTGCTTTGCACCGTATTTCTCGCCGGAACGGTAGAACCTTTCCGGGTCCACCACTGGAAGTGGTGGGTTTAAATCAAACTAATTCTGATACGGGCTAATTCCCAATCAACTTCTTGAGCTGTTCCAGGGCCTCATCGGGCATTTTAAAGGAATGCTCAGGTCCTGGAAATGTCACGCCCTGGACGTCTTCCTTGAATTGATTTAACGCGTCAAGGATTGTCGGTCTGATTTTAGTATACTGTTTGACGAACTTGGGAATAAATTTATCAAACAGACCTATCATGTCGTGAGTCACAAGAACCTGGCCGTCAACATCCGGTCCGGCGCCGATGCCGATGACCGGTACTCTTACTGCTTCAGACACCAACTTGCCCAAAGGCGCTGGTACTGCCTCTAATATTATGGAAAAAGCCCCTGCATTTTCCAAAGCTTTGGCATCATCAATAATCTGTTTTGCCGCATTTGCGTCTCTTCCCTGCATCTTAAAGCCGCCAAGAGCACTGGCAGTTTGCGGAGTCAGCCCGATATGCCCTTGAACGGGAATTCCCGCTTTTATGATAGCCTCTATTGTGGCAGCAAAATCAACACCGCCTTCCAGTTTGACAACGTCACATCCGCCTTCTTTCATAAGCCGTCCGGCATTGTGGATGGCCTCCCGGATAGAAGTATTGTAGCTCATAAAGGGCATGTCACCGATGACTAAAGGTCCCTTGCAGCCCCGAACCACTGCCTTAATGTGATGTATCATATGTTCCATGGTTACTTCAACGGTACCTTCCAGGCCCATAACGACCATGCCCACAGAGTCTCCAACCAGAACAATATCAACTCCTGCTTCATCAGCCATCAGACCAAAGGGATAATCGTAGGCGGTGACCATGACAAGTTTTCGCCCTTCTTCCTTTGCCTGCTGGATATCCAGAACGGTTACTTT
>CAZLRK010000371.1:0-2076 GCA_964561845.1 uncultured Desulfobacterales bacterium
TCCGACTCCCGACCCTCACTTCCTCGATCCCTTGAAATCATATTTACTTTTATCAGATTAGTCTTTCCCTTACCCACCTCATAAATTCCCTAAATCCTTCCTTAATATCCCTTTCAAAACGAGAGGAATCTATTACACTATCCTGGGAAGCATCGTGAAAATGGAAGGGATAGGTAGAGACATTTACCCACTTGGTGTTTGGAAAGTTGTCATAACGGTAAGAAAGGCCGGTGCCCTTTTCCTCCCAGTGAAAACCAAACCTATCTTCTAATTTTTGGGACAGCCAGACATCAATGAAGCTATCATCTATAAGCAACACTCTTAATTTCGTGCCTATTCTATCTGTGTTCTCCACGATATCAGAGAACTCAATCTCTGCTATCCTTTTCAAATCTTCCAGAATAATCATTAAACTTTGTTCACGTGCTCTAAGAGTAAATCCCTTTCTGCCTCTAAATTGTCAAATTTGAAGTAATCTTCAAAGCTGTCTTCTTCGTGAAATTTCCCCTCTTTCACCATCTTATCAAACTCAAAGACATCGTTAACACCGTATTTTTTGGCTAGAAGAAATAGTTCTGATTCAACCATCTTCAATCTCTGTCTCAAAAATACTTTTAAGCCTTCTTTCATCAACTCTTCTGGCTTCATATGTAAATCCTTGGCTACTTGCTCTAAAGCTATCATAAGACCACCTCTTTTTGAAACTCTTGGCCTATCAAAAGATGTTAACCTATATTTTTATCTACCACGTAAATACCAAAAAAACAAGGAGAATGGCGCCCTTCCTTCCATAGCCCCTTGCCACAAGAAAACCCACTATCTCTATATCAGGGTTTTCCAATTCACCTATGTGCCTTGCCATCGTCATTGCTAACGAATAACTGATACCGATTAACCTACATGCTCTATCCTAATAGAAAGCCAGATTATGAACATATCAGCCAATAAAAGGCCTACCTGCTCAACGTCCCCCATTAGGTTTTGGCTTCTCAAATAGTTATCACTTTAATGATAGGCTATAGTGCATGGCAGGCGGGTCTGCGGATCTTATCTGCTTCAAGCGGTTTTTCGTCAAGCCACAACATTCATTTCTGTTGTGGAAACTTTTGGGAGGGTAAACTCAATCTTCTTATCCATGATTTCTGATGCATCAATGACTTCTATACCAATAAGTTTTCCTTCTACATTAAAATCCGCATGTACTCCAGGCATAATAGTTACGGTTTTTGCCGCTTTTGCGGATGGCTCAGCAAAATAGATATATAGAAGGTCTCTGATCGGATCATATTCCAATTTCATTTGTTTCTCCTTCTCTTGAAAAATCTTTTCCATACCTTGCTTTCACGGTAAGCAACATAATATTCTCATGCATGGGTTTAAAATACACGCTAACCTCTTTTTCTTTAAATAAATCACCTTGCCATTCTCGATTATACTGGAATACAAACACCTTTCCAAGAGTTCCAGTTTTAGCATCTTTTGCATTCCATCCTTCATTTAAAACGCATTCAATCTCTTCCTTTGTGATACCGCGCTGCTCCATCCTAGCTTTCAGATGGACATGAAGATCATTATCTGATATCTCAATCACAATTTTCTTCTTTCATTAACCCAAAGAAAAATCCAGCTAATTCTGTAAATTTTGTTGAAAATTACCCAAAAGTGTTTACCCCGTTAAATTCCATTGGACTATTTAACTGGGGTTTAAGGCGGAAATGGGTAAAAAGTTTGTAGTTTATAATGGATAACGTATAATTTACCCCGTGAAATTGACGCCAGTCACAACGGAGTGTATTTCACCGGGGCAAAAAACGACGAAGTCATCGGGCACCCTGCCCGCAATGCATCTCTGTTGCTTTAATAAATTGATTTTTTATTTGGTTTCTCAAATAGTTATCGCCTTGACGATAGGCTATAGTGCATGGCAGGCGGGTCTGCGAATTAAAAATCACTTGCAATAAAAAATTAGATCTTATATTATTTTACAATGCCCACGGTCATGAAAATAGGTTCCTTCAGATTCCATTTCTATTCAGATGAAGGAAACGAACCACCACATATTCATGTCGCAACTCC
>CAZLRK010000372.1:0-2072 GCA_964561845.1 uncultured Desulfobacterales bacterium
ATCTTTTCTTTGCGCTCTTTGCGACTTTGCGGTGAAAATGAAAAACAATATCAAATTACATAAATCTACACATTTTAAGTAAAACTTTTTCTAACAAAAGCCCATTTTAAAGAGGTTTACGAAAATTTATTACAAAAACTAAACTAGTAGCACATATTTCTACTTGAATTTGTTCCAAATTAAACCGGACACTACTGATAATTAATCTTAACAACACCCTCTTTTATTAAAAAGTCAATAATTTCACAAATTGGTAGCCCAACTACATTTGTATAAGAGCCTTTGATGCTTTTAACAAGAAAAGTACCAAGCCCTTGAATGGCATATGCCCCTGCTTTGTCATAAGGCTCCTTTGTTTGTATATACCACTCAATTTCTTCATCGGTCAACTTTTTGAAAAGGACCTCGGTTTTTATTATTTCTGAAAAAAAACGTTTTTTTGACTTACAGCATATACAATATCCCGTAAGTACCTGGTGGGTTATTCCGCTAAGAAATTGTAACATAGTGCGAGCCTCTTTCTTAGAGACGGGTTTGCCCAGTATGGTGTTCCCTTTTAAAACTATGGTATCAGCTCCAATAATCCAGCTGTTAGTGTATCTATTTGATACGTCTTTTGCCTTTGATTCAGCCAGGACCCTAACATAGTTTTCAGGTGATGACACAGGTATAGAGTTTTCATTAAAATTGCTAGGAATAACGGAAAATGAAAGTGCTGCTTGATTTAATAAATCTCTGCGCCGAGGAGATTTTGACGCTAGAATTAGTAATGGATTGTCAGGTGTTTTATGCATAGTAAATAATTATCAGATGAAATAGGATTTGACAAGAACCAAGCGTTGGATTTACGATTAATTAGTGTTTGAACGAAAACCCTATAAATCTCCTCCCTTTGGAAAAAGGCGGTTTAATTTAACCACGAAGCTCACGAAGGTAAAAAAGATAAAAAGAAAATCTTCGTGTTTCTTCGTGAACTTTGTGGTTAGAAAACTTATTGCCACAAAAAGCAAAAAAATAATTATTGATTACCTAAGGTATTGTAAATGAAAAGCGTGTGGATTATCGGTGGTGGACATTTTGGCTTGAGAGCAGCAGAATTACTGAGTGGTAAAGATTTCAGGATGGAAATCACAGTTATAGAGAAAGCTAAAAAAGTTTGTGAACAGATAAAGGGTATGACTTTTAAAACTGTCTGCATGGATGGAATTACTTATCTTGATAACAACTTAAAAACACAGGAATATCCGGACTGGATCATTCCTGCAATTCCTGTCCATGTGTCCTATGAGTGGATCAGGATTAAATTATTAAAAAATCATCGTTTAGCGCCAATTGAGGTGCCTGATGCGCTGATAAAGAACCTTCCCAACCCTTTCAAAGGAGAAAACAGTGAAATCTATATAAGCAATGCAGACTTTATATGTCCGGATAATTGTCCGGAGCCTGATAAGATATGTACGTATACAGGCAAACCAAGGCCGAAATCTCTTTATGAGACACTGGCATCGATCCGGTATGATGATTTTTTATCGATTGTTATCCAAAGCAGGCAGTTATTCCCGGGGCTTGGAGGATACACGCCAAAAGCCCTTTTCAAGGCTCTAGAAGAGATTACTGCTTTAAAAACAGCGGTCATTTTGAGTACCGCATGTCGTTGCCATGGTGTGATGAATGTTTTCAGATTGGAGTAAGACAAATATATATTCTTTAAAAAGTCAGTATTCGTTATCAAGGAGGTCCTGTATGGTAGTTGTATCATATATTTTAAATATTGATTCAATAACCTTATTCCACATGGGCATAACTGCATATTGAGAAGGGAAACTGTCTTCAGATACTAAACCAGCAAATTTAAGTTCATGCGAGGTGTCGTTCAGATATCGAATAATGTCACCTACCGTAATTTTTTTAGGATCGCGTGCAAGCCTATATCCACCTTTATAGCCTCGCTTCGACTTGATCAGACCGCTCCGTTTCAATTGGCATAGAATAACTTCCAAAAAACTAAAAGGAATCGCTTGGGCTCTGGCTATTTCAGATATTTTTTTTGTCTCGTTTCCTCTATTCTTAGC
>CAZLRK010000373.1:0-2071 GCA_964561845.1 uncultured Desulfobacterales bacterium
TGTCCTGACACTTTTCACTGTTAGACTTGGGTCATCGATGTCCTGGCATTTGACAGCTAACTTTTTACGAGGTATTCAATATTTAATTAAAATCGACAATTCACAGAGAGTTTTAATAAAATGATAACAGCAGGAATCGATTGTGGTGCAAAAAATACCAAAACCGTCATTATGAAAGATGGTGAAATTGTCGGCAAAGGAAGTGTGTTGACAGGCTTTGATCAGGAGAAGGCTGTTGAGGAATCCCTGGAAAAAGCCGTTCAGATGGCCGGCATTTTAAGAGATAATATCGAAAAGATCATTTGCACAGGATCTGGAAAGGATTCCATAAAAATGGCTGATGATACGGTTAATGATATTAATGCTATGGCTAGGGGCGCTCATTATTTTTTTCCTAATGCCCGGACTGTAGTCGATGTAGGCGCTGAAGAAGGAAGGGCCGCAAAGATTGACGAAAATGGAAATCCCGTTGATTTTGCCATAAATGAGAAATGTGCGGCCGGCGCCGGCGCCTTTATTGAAGCCATGGCACGTGCATTGGAAGTGACGCTTGAAGAAATGGGACCTTTGTGCCTTAAATCAGACAAAGAGATCCCCATGAATGCTCAGTGCGTCATTTTTGCCGAATCGGAGGTTGTTGGGCTGATTCATGCAAAGACAGATAAATCTGATATCAGCAAAGCCATTCATGATGCAATGACAAGTCATATTGTATCAATGATCCGCCGCATTGGAGTTAATAAAGATGTCGTCCTTATTGGCGGTGTAGGGCATAATCCCGGCCTTACGGCAGCCATGAAAAGAGAATTGAGGTTAGATAAAATATACATCCCCGACGATCCCGAATATGGTGAATCCGTGGGCGCAGCTGTTGCGGCAGCTGAGTAAAAAATCTTGGCCAAAAGGACCAGGCTTTGATTGTCCCAAGAGGGAGACACTAACTTAAACAAAAAGACATTAACTATTCACAATTAGCAATTGATTATTGATTATTAATTATTAATTAAGGAAAAAATAATCAATATTCAATTATTAATAATTAATTGTTAAGTTATCGCTTATGCCCCAGAGGGCGGCAAACACCTTTGCCTAATTCAACGTGTTTTTAGATTGGTGGAGTATTGGAGTGTTGGAGTAATGGAGAAATGGGAAAAAAAGAATTCTGGAGATGGCCCGAGTCCAACTGGAATAATCCCGATATCGACTGGAAAAATTCTAAATTCATCACTGTGGGTATTGATGTAGGTTCAGTCAGCTCTCAGTCTGTTATTATGGCTGACGGAGAAGTTTTTACTTACAGTAATATGCGGACAGGGTCCGATAGTGCTGACAGCGCACGAAATGCCCTTAAATATGCTCTGGAAACGACAGGTATGCCCGAAGATAGATTGGATTACTGTATAGGTACAGGATACGGACGAGTAAATGTTCCCTTTGCAGATCGATCCTTAACGGAGATCGCATGCCACGCACGCGGAGCTAAATTTATTTACGGCCCTGAAGTTCGAACAGTGCTTGATGTCGGGGGACAAGACATTAAGGCCATTCAATGCGACGAAAAAGGAAAAGTTACTAATTTTTTAATGAACGATAAGTGTGCCGCAGGCACAGGCCGCGGGATGGAGGTTTTTTCAGACCTTCTAGGTGTTCCTATTGATGAAGTGGGTGATAGGTCCTTTGAATTTAAAGGAAAAGAACCTGTTGCGGTTTCCAGCACCTGTGTTGTTTACGCAAAGTCCGAAGCCACCGGTCTTTTGAGAAAGGGTTTGACTAAAGAAGAGGTGCTTGCAGCTTATTGCAAAGCTATGGCCGAGCATATCTACTCATTGATGGAAAAATTAGACGTTCAACCGGAATTTGCCGTTACCGGAGGAATGGCAAAAAACCGCGGAGTGATGGATCGGGTGATGCCAATGGTCGGTCTTGAACGTATGAAGACCGAATGGGATACACAGATCGCAGGGGCTGTAGGCGCCGCTCTTTTCGGGCATGCTCTCTGTCAAAAAGGCAAAGGGAGGAAAAAGTAATTCGTTATTGGTTATTTGTTATTTGTTAATTGTTAATTATTGAT
>CAZLRK010000374.1:0-2070 GCA_964561845.1 uncultured Desulfobacterales bacterium
ATCAAATATCTTCAGGAAGATCATCCATACCAGTTGCGAAATTCGCTGGGCATCTCCATCGACACCGGCATCCTTTCGCATAATATTCTGGATAGATTTAACTACATTTCTTATGCTCATATTTCTATTCCTCTATGCCGCCACTTCATAGATTTGCTTTTCGAGTTCTTTCACTGCTTCAAGATATCGTTCCCTACCGCCAAAGCTTTTGATAATCTCAACAGGAGATCCAAATTGATCAAATGGTTTGATTCTCAAAATTTCCATACTTTCTAAATTCTCTATGCCCTCGTCTGCATATTTATCCAGCAATGCGTCTAAAACGGCTCTTGCATTATCGCCATACTTCGTGAAGTAGTTTTTCTTTTTAACATTGCTCGCCCGTTCTCTGCGTGTCAATGGGGGTTGATCGAAGGCAACATGACAAATGAGATCAAAGGGGTCAAAGTCTTTCCCGACTTCTTCCTGGAGTTCATAGAGCAAAATGCCCTGTTCCATCAATTCTTCAATAATCACATTCTTTTTTTCTGATGCCTTCCACTGACGCAGAAAATCGTCAAGGCTTGCATATTCCTTCAGGATTCTCTTTTTCGTGAAATCTCTCAGCGATTCGGTAATGAGCTTTCCATTATCGCCATAATATTGAATGCGCTCACTGACAACGAAAACCTCTACATCATCAATGTAATATTTGTGTCGAGGTTCAGGAGATTCCGGCTCTTCAGGAAACTCCGGATCAACTAAAATTTCTTCATCGTTTTCTATGCTCTCATCGTCTGGCAGTTCGGGCGGTTCTATTGGGTCACCTTCCATTGGTTCATAAATCTGCACCGGATCACCATCAAACAGCGGATCTGCAAAAAGATTAGTGGCCTGTCTGAAGTCCATGATGACAAAATAATATTTTTTGAACTCTTCATTGATACGGGTTCCACGCCCTATGATTTGTTTAAATTCGGTCATGGAATTGATATTTTTATCCAAGACTATCAGCTTGCATGTTTGGACATCAACACCGGTTGTTAGTAATCGGGACGTTGTGGCTATAACGGGATAGCGGCTTTCCGGTGTAATGAAATTATCGAGTTCCATTTTTCCTTCGTCATTATCACCGGTAATTCGCATGACATATTTATAATTCTTTGCCACCTCGTCACTATTTTCGTTGACAATTGCCTTCCGCATACGTTCTGCGTGATCGATGTCTTCACAGAAAATTATGGTTTTACCAAAGCGATCTGTTTTCTTTAATAACTCTGTAACTTTCTCGGCAACTCGCTCAGTCCGCTCCTCAAGAACGAGATTGCGGTCATAATCTTTAATGTTGTATATCTGATCAGGTACCTCATAACCATGCTTATCGACCTTTCCATCCTCCGGTCGCCATCCTGCGTCTTTATCCATCGCTATACGAATCACTTTGTATGGGGCAAGGAATCCATCTTCAATTCCCTGCTTCAATGAATAAATATAAAGAGGCTCTCCGAAATAATGGATATTGGAAATGTATTTAGTTTCCCTGGGGGTAGCCGTCATTCCAATCTGTGTTGCCGATGAATAATACTCCAGAATTTCACGCCAGGCAGAATCTTCTGCCGCGCTTCCGCGGTGACACTCATCGACAATGATAAGATCGAAGAAATCAGGCGAAAACTGTTTATAAATGTTTTTCCATTCTTCAAGTCCGGAAACCCCTTGATACAGGGCCATGTAGACCTCATACGATTTGTCAACCTGGCGTTTTTTAATCTTGGTCATCTTGTCGCCAAAAGGTTTGAAATCATTAACAACGGTCTGATCTATCAAGATATTGCGATCAGCCAAATACAGAATTCTTTTTTTAATTCTGGCTTTCCATAATCGCCAGACAATCTGGAAGGCAACATAGGTTTTCCCTGTTCCTGTAGCCATAACCAGTAAAATTTTGTTTTGTCCTTTAGTAATAGCTTCTACAGCCCTGTTAATTGCGATCCTCTGATAATATCGAGTGATTTTACCCCCGGCCTCGTAGTAATAGTCCTGCGTAATAATCTTTTCCTGGTCTGGATCAATGCCTTTTGAAGTATTCAG
>CAZLRK010000375.1:0-2038 GCA_964561845.1 uncultured Desulfobacterales bacterium
CTGCCTGGGCTTCACCATGGTTTGGATAAGGTGAAGTCCCAGATCTTAACAATTGGCCTGCAACATGGTTGCCTGTTCTGTTATTTGGCAACTGTTCAACAATCTTTATGATTCGCACTGAAAACTCGAGCAGCCTTTCTTCAAGATCATAACTTTGCTTTGTCATCTTTTTCCTCATTCCTCATTCGATGTTGGGCGTTCGATGTTCGATGTTCATTTTTTTCATTCGGTTATTTTTTATAAAGCAATCGTCGTGCCAAAAAACATCTTATTGATTTTATATGAATTTTTATGAATTTAAAGGATGGTAATGCCTAAAATGCTGTGCATGTATGCATGTGCCTTTGGGCATTAAAAAGGAGACTCTCAGATATTGATTGACAAATTGATAATATAGATTATCATTCTAGTTATCATGGGCACATTTTTCAAACCGCCGTTTAAGAAATTCGTAAAGAAACAAACAAGAGCTTTTCAACTCGTTATTGAGGATGAAGTCGAGAGAATAATAATCACATCTGATATCGGAGAAACTAAAAAAGGTGATCTGACTGGATTTCGAGTTCATAAGTTTGCTCATAGAAAACAGAAATTTTTAATAGCCTATCGTTTTCAAAATGAGGACATCGTTTTTTTTAAAATAGGTCCCCATGAAAATTTTTATCGTGAACTTAAAAAATATCTCAGGGAGGTAGAATTATAATGATTACGGCTGAGAAAATTTATAAAGATATTACAAATATGCCCTTAAAAGAAAGGGAAAAACTATTTGTTGCAATAGCCAGAAAAGGGTTTGAGAAAGATTTTTATACCCATGAGGAAGTCTTCGATGAAATCAGGCAATCGCCCTTTACGGTCAAAGAGGCCGCTGAATATCTGGAGATTGCTGAAATTACCTTGAGGAGATGGGTTAAAACCGGAACTATTAACCATAAACGGGTAGGAAGGAACATCGTATTTGACTCGGATGAGCTTAAATTTTTTAAAAAGAGCAAACAGACCGGAAAAGAATAACGCTGACCTTCGTGGTTTGTACACGCGCTGCAATCATTTAATCGTCTTTCTCACTAAATTTTGAGGCTATCCGACAGCTTATGACACCACCTGAAAAAGCGAAAAATGAAACCATTTGATAAAGAAGAACAGGAATTAATGGAATCTATCGAGAATGAAGAATGGAGTTCCGTAGAGAATCTCGATGAAGAAATAAAGAAGGCAAAAGAAGCTGCCAGGGGTTTTTTTCACCACGAAGTACACGAAGGAACACGCCCCAGTACCATCTGCCGGAGCTACGGGGCAGGAAGAAGGGCGAAGAATTCGCCTGAACAGGCGATTTAATAGGGGGCAAAAACCGCTTTAGACAAAGCGAAAAGGGATATGGACAACAGCCCGTCAAGCTTTTATAATCATATCTCACTCAATACTCTTGTTGGGCGAAATGTATTGATTAGTTTGTTATATGCAAGGCTTCTTGCGCCTCTCGGGGCAATTGAACGAGAGTGAAATAGGACTCAGGGTAGAGATAATCTTCACCAGATTCGTCAATAACCCTCAAGTATCCTTCTTTTAAAGCTTCATCGTCTGGCAAGACTTGATATATCTTCCGCCTTTCCAAATCCTCACAATCCTTGTTCTCTATGCAAAGCATAAATATCCGTTTTGTGTTATTTTGTGACATAGTTTTAATCCAATAATCGTTTAATTTTCATTTTCTTTACGCCTACGCCGTGGGCTTCATACCAGTGTAATTCGGCCTTACGGATGCTGCCACTCTGAAGGCGAACATCGGCAACTCCTTTCATTTTGCGCCAGCGACCAAGACCATACTGCTTTCGAAGCCGCATGATATCCCGGATTTTTCCACCGACTGCTATTGTTTCGATATTCTCGATTGCACTTATTATATTAAAAATCATACTAATTTGCAATAGTTTGATATTTTATTCAAGATTTCATAAGGTAATCGTAACCTTACCAAATATAAGTGCCGATGTCACCCATTAAAGGGGCGAGTCAAGAGAAAAAACATCTCTCCTAT
>CAZLRK010000376.1:0-2015 GCA_964561845.1 uncultured Desulfobacterales bacterium
TGGCTCATTTTTAAACGACCATTTTTGGCTCACTTTATCACGACCATCTACACAAATAACAATTAACGCCTAATTGAGCATTATTTTCGCTCAATTAGGGTCAAAGATAATATTAAGGAAAAAGAATGCCAAAGCTATTTAACCAAAAGACCGTCAAGACCATCCGCAGCAAAAGGAAAAAATGGCTCAAGGATAGCTACCATGCCCGCAAGGAGCGGAATATGACCTTTGAGACCCTTTCGGGTTTTCCTGTTGAGCCCATATATACACCGGAGCATGTTGCTGATTTTGATTATCTGAATGATCTTGGTTTTCCCGGCCAGGAACCTTACAGCCGGGGGGTACATGCCACGATGTACAGGGGCCGCGCCTGGACCCTTAGACAACTTGCAGGGTTTGGCCCCCCTGAAGAAACGAATGCGAGGTATAAGTTTCTTCTTGGTGAGGGAGCATCAGGTATTAATTCGGTCTTTGATTATCCGACCCTCCGTGGTTACGATTCCATCGATCCGTCAGCTCATGCGGATGTTGGAAGGGGAGGTGTGGCTATTGATACATTAGAGGATATGCAAATCTTATTCAACGATATACCCATTGAAAAGATTAGCAGTTCACTGGTCACCTGTAATCCTATTTGCAATATAAGTATTCAATCCATGTACTTTGCCAACGCCCAACTGAGAGGAGTACCCTTAGATCAACTCACAGGAACAAGTCAAAACGACTTCTTGATGGAGACGGTTATCACTATTGCGCCTGAAGTTTTGCCCCCTAAGGCTTCTTTTAAATTGAGCTGTGACGCCATTGAATACTGTACAAAATTTGTTCCCCGCTGGAATCCGATTAGCTTTGCCGGCTATAATTACCGCGAGGCTGGATGTAATGCCCCCCAGGAAGTGGCCTTTGTTATGGCCAATGCAATCGCCTGTTCCCGTGAAATGGTCCAACGCGGGCTTGACGTAGACAGTTTTGCCCCCCGACTTAGCTTTTTTTTATCCAGCCAAAGTGATTTTTTTGAAGAGATTGCCAAGTGCCGGGCGGCAAGACGGATATGGTATCGGATAATGAAGGAAAAGTTTGCGGCGAAAAATCCCCGCTCAATGGCCTTCCGGTTTCACGTTCAGACAGCAGGGGTTGCCCTGACAGCCCAACAGCCTTTAAACAATATTGCCCGTGCGGCCTATCATGGCCTTTCGGCTGTATTGGGTGGCGCACAGTCGGTACATATCGACGGATATGACGAGGCACTTTGTACCCCGACAGAACTTTCGGCCCTTACGGCCCTTAGAACCAACCAGATTCTACAACTGGAAACGCGGGTGACCCATACAATAGACCCATTAGGAGGGTCATATTTTGTAGAATCGCTGACAAACCTGATGGAAGAGAGAATTGTCAGGTTGTTGGAAGAAATTGATAACATGGGGGGGATTGTCAAGGCGGTAGAAACAGGTTGGATTCATCGTGCAATTATCGATTCGGCGTATGAACACCAAAAAGCTGTTGATATAGGAAAAGTGCCGATTGTAGGAGTAAACTGCTATCGTAACGAGAATGAGGAATTGCCCATTGAACTCTTTGAGGTGCCGGAGACTCTGAAGGTGCAGGAAAAGAAACTTAATCGCATTAAAAAAGACAGGAGCCCTTCCCTGGTGAAGGACGCGTTGGATTCGATTCGTCGTTGTTGCGATGAAAACGGGAACCTGATGGAAGTTCTCGTTGAATCCGTAAAGACATTGATTACGGAAGGGGAGATATCCAGTACCTTAAAGAAAAACTATGGAACCTGGAAGCCGCATTTATTTTGATTCTATCCCGCATTTCTCATGAAGAATTTATCCTATGATTAATAACACGAAAATTAATTGTAGTATTATTTAAATACATAGATTATAAATTTTCATATAGATGAACATGCTGTAATCGGAAGATATTATTTTTAGGATAAATTCTTCACCCTTCGGGCAAGCCTGATTCGCCCATTTCCCCGCTTTTGAGCGGGATCTTCGAGCTGC
>CAZLRK010000377.1:0-2009 GCA_964561845.1 uncultured Desulfobacterales bacterium
CAAAGGTTGTTTAATTTTTAATCGTGTAACTGTCTGAGCGTATTAGTGAGAGTTATGAAAGAACAGGGGCTTACATTATGTGTTTTAATGGCTAATCGGCATTTATAGCTTAGGTATTTTATTTAAAAGACATGCACTGTTCTTTCTTTACACTCACTTATGCGCGAGTTTTACACGGTTTAAAATTTAATTACCTTTAAAGCGACTTTTTTTCAAACAACTAAAATATTATTAATGGTATAAAAATTGAATTCATATTCGCCACTTCAACAGAACATTGTTAAATAAACTAATAAACACACATCAAAAAGGAGGTAACATGAAAAAATTATTATTTGCCGTTCTGGTTCTAACTCTCGTTCTACCGGCGTATTCTACCTTTGCCGCCAGTCCCAGCAGAGGGGGCAACCTTACTGTTTGTCAGCCTGCCGAACCACCCGGACTTGACCCGACTGGCAATACAGCGGCAGCCATTGACCGGGTTGTTTTTTCAAACATCTATGAAGGCCTTATCAAGGTAAATAGTAAAGGGCAATTTATTCCCGGTCTGGCAACGACATGGAAGGTCTCTACAGATGGTTTGATCTACACCTTTCATCTACGTAAAGGTGTAAAATTTCACAATGGTGAATCATTCAACGCACGAGTTGCAAAATGGAACATCGAGCGTGCTAAGGGCGAGGGCACTGTGAATCCTCACCCTGAATATTTTAAAGGTATTACATCCATGACTACACCAGATGACTTCACGCTGGTGGTTACGCTGGGTGATGTGGATGCGTTATTTATTGCTCATATGGCAGAAGGCGACGCCGTTATGCTTCCCATGCAGGGATATGAAAACGCCAAATCCAACCCTGTGGGGACAGGACCATTTAAATTTTCAAAATGGGTGAGGGGCGACCGCGTAGAAATGATAAAATTTGCAGGATACTGGAATCCGGCACTGCCCTATCTGGATAAGGTGACATTTAAATTTATCGGCGATGCCAGTGCTCAAATCGCCGCCCTCAAGGCAGGGGATCTGGATGTAATCGGATATATTGCAGCACCGGAATCGGCCATGGTACTGTCAAAGGATAATCGATTTAAAGTATTTGCCGGAACAAGCACCGGTGAGGTTATTATGTCCACCAACAATAAAGCGGCACCGTTTGACAACAAGCTTGTGAGACAGGCGGTGGCCTATGCCATTGACCGTCAAACTGTTGTCGATCTGGTGATGTTTGGATACGGCACACCCATTGGATCCCATTGGTCTCCATCAACTCCATATTATGTTGATTTAACAGATAAATTTGCCTACAACCCGGAAATGGCCAAGTCGCTTCTCACGAAGGCGGGATATCCCAATGGATTTGATGCCACAATCAAGCTTCCGGCCATCTATTCCTATTCAAAACGAGCGGGTGAAGTCATTGCCGACATGCTGTCCAAAGTCAACATTCGCTTGAAGATAGAGATTGTTGAATGGGGACAGTGGATCGAAAGAATATTCAAGAAAAAGGAATTCCAGCTGACGATGATTGGACATGTGGAGGCATGGGATATCGGAATCTACGCCAACCCAAAGTACTATTTCCAGTATGACTCTCAGGAATTCAGGGATGCCTATGCAAAGGCCCTAAAGGCGCCCAATGAAATCGAAAAAGCCAAATGGTTTGGAAAGTGTCAGGAAATCATCGCTGAAGATGCCGTCAACGGTTACCTGTTTTCAGCATCAGGACTGCCGGCCATGAAAGCCAATGTCATGGGATGGTGGGAGAACTATCCGACGATTGCTTTGGATTGTACTGAGGTGTGGCTCAAATAATCACCATAGCTTGATAGTTAGTGTCTGAACAAAAAGTGCGGGATTTTCTCACAAGTCCCCCCCAGCCCCCCTTTTCAAAAGGGGGGAGATTTTTATGGTTTTCGTTCAGACACTGATTACTTTCAGAAGACTAAATTCAGGACTCCTGACCTGTGTATGTATTTTCAAGGTGTTATGAAAGCTCGGTCGTAATTTC
>CAZLRK010000378.1:0-1990 GCA_964561845.1 uncultured Desulfobacterales bacterium
GCACCCCTGTCAAGTAAAATCAGATATTTATTCGCCAGAGATCAGGAGTTCTGAACTTAGCGAAGAAGTTACTGAAAACTAAAAATAATTTTATAAACTTTAATACTTCAAGTGTAAGTGCTTTAAAGGAGATTGTTGTACAAAAGCCTGACTGTGTTCTTCTGGATATCATGATGCCCGATATTGACGGCCTTGAACTTTGCAAGAAGCTTCGAGATGAATTCAGTTTGGATGAGATGAAAATAATTATGGTATCAGCGAAAACTTATGAAGCTGATCGCAGCCGTGCGTTTGAATGTGGTGCTGATGCTTATATCAACAAGCCTATTGATTCGAAAATATTTCTTTCACAAATAGAACGGATCGTAAATGATCGCATTCATATTACCTTCTGGGGAGTACACGGCACTCTCCCTATTCCCGGGAAAAATACAACTAAATATGGGGGAAATACATCCTGCGTTAGCCTTGAGTTTGCCAACGGGAACTTGATGATATTCGATGCCGGTTCCGGCATTAAGACCTTGTCAGACCATCTTATGGCAAAAAAAACATCGCCAATAAACGCTAAGATATTTATTTCTCATCCCCACTGGGATCATATAAATGCAATCCCCTTTTTTGCGCCCCTTTATACTATGGGCAATGAATTCGAAATATTCGGGCCTTCATATGGTGATGACTCGATACGTGAACTCATCTCAGCTCAAATGGATGGTGTCTACTTTCCAATTAAGATCAAGGATTTTAGCGCAATGGTCTATTTCAGAGATTTGAAAGAAGAGACCTTTGATGTTGATAAAATAAGGATTCGGACCATGCTTCTAAACCATCCGGGACGTTGCTTAGGATACCGTTTGCAGTACAAGGACCGATCTGTTTCTTATGTAACCGACAATGAAATTTATCCAAAGTCCAGTAAGTTTTATAATAAAGAATACATTAATAAACTGAATGATTTTGTTAAAGATACGGATGTTTTTATTACTGATTGCACTTATAAGGATGAAGAATACAATAAAAAAATCAATTGGGGCCATTCTTCCATCGGTCAAGTGATAGACCTGGCTGACCGTGCCGGGGTGAAGACACTTTATTTGTTTCATCATGAGCATGACCATATTGATTCTGACATAGATAAGAAGCTTAGGACGGCCCGATCTATGCTGAAAAAGAAGAAATCACGAACAAAGTGTGTGGCGCCAAAAGAAAAGCAATTATTCAAGATATAATGGCTTCGTGAAAAGTCCATTTTCTGTGTTCCGCTTCATTTCGTTGTCATTGCAACGTACTATAAGTACGCCTTATGACACGAAATTTGCGCGATCTTCTTGTCCCGCTGCTTTTTAGCGGGAGAACTGGAGCTTTTTACATTGCCATCCCGATTTTGACTTTTTAAGAGATCATAAAGATATAGAGTTACTAAATTATTCAAAAGGAGATACACCATGGTACGGGAAAATAGCATCAAACAAGATGAAAAGATCATTATTAAAGTAGACTCTGATTTAGAGGAAATTGTCCCGGGGTTTATTGAAGATTGGATAAAAGAAACTAAAAGTATGCAGGAAGCTTTGGAAAAGAATGACTATGATACAATTCGTAAAATAGGCCATGACATGAAAGGAACGGGGGGGGCATGTGGATTTGATGATGTTACCGATATGGGAAGTAAGCTTGAGATTACTGCAAAGAATATGGATTCGGATGCAATTCGGGAAATCTTGGGCGCACTTTCATCCTATTTTAAGAAGATTGAGGTTATATATGAATAGTTAGTGCTTGACCGAAAACCCAGGTTTTCGGTCAAAAACTCGAAATACGAATTTCGAAATACGAAACAATGACAGAAATCAAAAATGTTCCAATGTCAAAAACGTTGAAATTGAAAAGGTTTAGTTTCGATCATTTTGTTTCAGCCGTCGTAGCCGAGCTACTATGGCGAAGTCGGCCATTTGGTATTCGAATTTGTTTCGGATTTCGGATTTAG
>CAZLRK010000379.1:0-1981 GCA_964561845.1 uncultured Desulfobacterales bacterium
TGATATTGCCAATGGACCGGGAGCTATTATTGATGCCATTGCAGCCGGAAGAAGGTCTGCAGGTTCCATCGACAAATATTTGGGCGGAAATGGTGTCATAGGAGAAGATTATAGAAAGTACGCTGATCCATTACCCTATGACGGGAAAAGAGAAACAGGATTTGCAGATCTTAAAAGGGCAAAGATGCCGACTTTAACCATTTCGGAAAGGCATAAAAGTTTTATAGAGGTCGACCTTTGTTTTAGTGACGATCAAGCTGTAAGCGAAGCGAACCGATGTCTCCAGTGTGATTTAGAAATGTGTTTGGTAAAAAAAATGCGGGATTTGGAATGATTAATGCAGAGTCTCAGGATTTCAATCCCCTGCCTTCTTTTGCATAAGTAATGTCTTTTCAAGCCATGTTAAGGCATCTGCATAATCAGGGTTAATTTTCAGCGCTGCATTAAAATGCGTAACTGCTTCATCAACCTCCCCCTTTGCAAGCAGCACTCTGCCGAGATTGTAATGTGCTTCTTCATATTCAGGATTTATCCTCAAAGCTTCAATAAAATTTCTTATAGAATGTGCAACACTACCCTGTTTCGCAAGTACGATTCCCAGATAATTATGTATTTTATCAGGTTCGGAATATTTTTTTTTGGCGTCTGAATACAATCTGGCGATTTCCAGATTTTTTCTCGCATCCGGATAGTCAGGATCTATACGCAATGCTTCAGAAAAATGTTCAGCAGCTTCATCAAATCTGCCGGAGGGAATCAGACTGCGACCGAGGTTATATAGCGCCCGGGTGTTATACGGAGATTTCTTAACACAGTCTCTCCAAAAGATTTCCTTGCTGCGCCATACAGCATTCCTTTCATAGGTCCATATGGAACATACAGCTATTACTGCAGATAACAAAATGATCCCTGCCCAACGTACTTTGTTTATCCTGGAAAATATCAAAACCGGTATCAGAAACAGCATCATGGAAGGAAGGTATGTGCGGTGTTCAAATACAATATCAAGACCTATAATTGATGATTCCAACACAAGATTTCCGAAAAACCACAGGATACTGAAAGACAATAACCGTTCTCTCTTAGCAAAAACACAGGCCAGTATGATTAGAACAAAAACTGTCACGATGGAAAAAAGTGTTGTTACAGGCTCGATCAATGAGAAGGAAACAGGATAATTATAATCAAAAATCAGTCTGGAGGGATGTGGAAAGAAGAGAAGACTTATGTAATAAATTACAACCCTGAATTCGGTAAGGACTCTCTGTTTTAATGTAAAATCAAATTGATCATAACTCTTAATTATTATTTCTATGATCTGCTTGTCAAAATTTATGAACAAAATTATTGCAGTTAAAAAAACAAGTACTGCCGGCGCTGCAATGACAAAAACCTTCAACCATTTTCTTTTGAGATCCTGAAAAAAAAATAGCTCGTAAAGACATATAAAAAAAGGCAGTGTTACAGCTATTTGCTTTGAACCAAAAGAAAGCATTCCGAAAAAAAAACTGCCAAAAAAACAGATAACAGAAAACACTAAAAAATTTGTATTTTTTCTTTTCCCATCTGAGATTTCATTCTCCGAATCTGTCTTTTCAGCCTTAAGCTTTGAGCCATGAGCTATTAACCCAGAAGTTTTTTGTATTAGAATAATTCTTCCTTTTACATACAGTAGAAAGGAAAGGATATAAAACATCGCTGCCATACTGTTCATTCTCTGGACAATATACGTTACGGACTGAGTATGAAGCGGATGTACTGCCCATATGGCTGCCGCGGAGAATGCCATAAATGATATTTTGCGCTGGTTCCGGACATCCGGATTTCGCCGAATGTCGTTTCCCCGTCCCGAAACAGCATAAGCTCCCATTGAGATCATCAGCGTAGTTTTTAAAAAATAATAAACCAGCAGACTGTTAATGATATGGATCAGAATATTTACCAGATGATATCCTGCAACATCATAACCATGGAAATAATA
>CAZLRK010000380.1:0-1966 GCA_964561845.1 uncultured Desulfobacterales bacterium
CCCACAAAGCCCATGTGATCAACTGTACCTGGGAAAGCTACCGGCTAAAAGAAACTCTTAAAAATGCATGGGGTCAAACCTTGATTAGTGATTAGTGGTTGACTTTCCATGATTTGTTTTGTTAATTTATAGTTATGGCACGGCAATGGCGCATAGAATTTAAAGGAGCTTTGTATCATATTTTATCCAGAGGGAATGAACAGCGGGATATTTTTTTCGAAGATGATGATCTTGAGGACGTTGATGATTTTGTTGAATAACTATGATAAGTGTATTATCTGATAGAAATAGATAAAACAAGATAACCCCTCTTTACAATCTCCATATATATTGATAAACTTACCTTAAACACGCGGTTCAGTCCAACGGACTTTTATCCATCATTCCGCTGAGGGAAACCATCAAAATTAACAACCTCAAAAAGCATTTGGTGGGCTGAACTGCTTCGGCTTTTTGTTTGGCGGAACGACGGATAAAACTCTATTCGTTAGAATCATAAAAGGGAAAATATGTCAGACGGAAAAATTGAAAAATTGGCCGTATTAATAGATGCAGACAACGCTCAACCTTCTATTGTTGACGGGCTACTATCGGAAATCGCAAAGTATGGGACAGCTAATGTAAAAAGGATTTACGGTGACTGGACGCTGCCAGGCCTTAAAGGGTGGAAGGAAGTTCTTTTACAGTATTCAATACAGCCCATACAACAATTTGGGTATACTTCAGGGAAAAATGCAACCGACAGTGCATTGATAATTGACGCAATGGATTTACTGTACACGGGCAAATTTGACGGTTTTTGCATCGTATCCAGCGATAGTGATTTCACTAAGTTAGCGTCAAGGATAAGGGAAGCCGGTCTTTTTGTATATGGATTCGGGGAGAGAAAAACCCCTAAAGCATTCGTTTCTGCGTGTGATAAGTTTATTTTCACTGAAGTGCTGCGCTCCAAAGATGATTATAGTGAGAAAATAAGGCGCAAGACAATCAGCGAACTTAAGAAAGACACGAAACTCGTTAATTTATTAAGAAACGCTGTTGAGGCATCTTCGGATGATTCTGGTTGGGCTCATCTTGCATCCGTGGGTATCAACATTGCCAAGCAGACACCAGAGTTTGATCCGCGAAACTATGGTTACAAAAAGCTGGGGGAACTTGCATCAGCAACAAAGCTATTCCAAATCGAAGAAAGAGCTGTTGGCGATGGACCCTCAAAGGCAATTTATTTAAAAGACAAAAGAAAGAAATAAAAAGAAAAACTTCTAACCACGTCCATGCAGCCGACTCGCTAACTGCTCGCGACTGATGGACAACGTTAACCTCAACCCCAAAATGTACTTTATTCTTGCAATTACCTTTGGTATGATATAATGTCATATCGGAGGTGAAATTATGGCTACATCAAAAATTGCAATCACAATTGATAAAAACTTATTGCATCGTTTAGATTATTTGGTCAAGTCACAAAGATTTATAAACCGTAGCAGGGCTATTCAAGAAGCTGTTGCAGAAAAACTTGCTCGCATTGAAAGGAGTCGATTAGCACAGGAATGTGCAAAACTAGATCCAAAATTTGAACAAGAAATGGCTGAAGAAGGCTTTGTTACGGAGATGGATGAATGGCCAGAATATTAAGAGGTGACATTATTTGGGCTGATCTCAACCCAACGATTGGGCATGAGCAAGCCGGCAAGCGGCCTGTCTTGGTTTTAAGTCATGAAGTTTTCAACAAACGATCTGGAACAGTAATTGTCGTCGCCATTACCAGTCAACCCCAAAAAGCTGGGTTTCCCCTTACTCTTGAACTACAAGAATCAAATCTTCCTAAACGTTCCTGGGTTAAAATAAGTCAAATTCGGACTTTATCTGTAAAACGTCTTCGAAATAAAATTAGCGTAGCTAAACCCGAAGAACTAAACCACTATGCACTGAAAGTGCATAGGTTTTTTAATGGACTAAAAGTCCA
>CAZLRK010000381.1:0-1940 GCA_964561845.1 uncultured Desulfobacterales bacterium
TTAGCAGGAAAGGATATAAGGTTATAGAGGCACAAGACGGCATCGAGGCATTGGCCAGGGTGACGGACGAAAGGCCCGACCTGGTCTTACTTGATACCATCATGCCCGGTATGGACGGGTACAAGTTGCTGTCTATCATGAAAGGAAGCGTGAAATATAAAGACATCCCGGTAATAATGCTTAGATCAGGAGATAAGCTTTTTGATAAACTAAAAGGAAAGATGTACGGTTCAAGCGAATATCTGCTCAAAACCTTTGATCCCGATGAAATGGCGGCAATGGTTGCCAAATATTTGAAATAAATAGAAAGGCTCGTAATTGTTTACGTTTGCGAAGGCTTTTTAAGGGGTACCGGAGGATTTTCTAATGACCAAAAAACCAAGCTATAAAGAATTGGAACAAAAGGTCAAACAGTTAGAGAAAGAGGCTGTAGAGCTCAAGCAGGCAGAGGATGCGCTTCGGAATAGTGAGGTGCGTTTTCAACAAATAGCAGAAAATGCTCTGGAATGGATCTGGGAGGTAGATACTAATGGTTTGTACACTTATGCAAGTCCAGTAGTGGAAAGAATTCTTGGATATACCCCTGAAGAAATCGTTGGCCAAAAACACTTCTATGATTTTTTTCATCTTGAAAACAAAAAACAACTCAAGAAGGCAGCCTTTGAGGTGTTTGCCAAGAAGGAATCTTTTCGTGAATTCATCAACTGTAACATCCATAAGAATGGCGATACCGTCTGGCTTTCGACGAGCGGAATTCCTTTACTCGATGAGCAAGGGAACCTTCTCGGATACAGAGGTGCAGATACTGATATTACCGATAAAAAGCAGGCTGAGGAGGCATTAAGCAAGCGTGCAGAAGAGTTTGCGGCTCTTTATGAAACTTCCCTCGACATAACAAGACCACATGTCCTATCTTCTCTCCTTGAGACTATTGTCGAACGGGCAGCACAACTCCTCACCTGCCCAAGCGGCGGGATGTATTTATGTGATCCGGATAGAAAAGAAGTCTGCTGTGTGGTGAGTTATAAAACATCTCAGGATTATACCGGTACAGTGCTTAAGTACGGGGAGGGGGCATCAGGTGTCGTTGCCCAAACCAAAGAGCCACTCATTATCGACGATTACCGGATCTGGTCTAAAAGAGCCGCTGTCTATGACAAGGACCAGCCCTTTACCTCCGTGATCAGCGTGCCTATGATCTGGCAGGATGATGTGATAGGGGTATGATATGGAAACCCGATGCTTTACACAACCTGATTTGGATCTGCTTACTCTTTTCGCCAGTAAAGCGGCCGTTGCGGTGAACAATGCGCAGTTAGTGGGAGAAGTTCAGAGCCACGCCGCTGAACTTGAGAAACGGATGGCTGAATTAGAGAAAATGAACGAACAATTAGAAAAGGAAATAAACAAACGCAAGAGGGCTGAGGAAAAAGTGCGGGAGAGTGAGGAGCGCTATCGTGCCATCTTCGATCAGGCGGCGGATTCATTATGCTCGTTGATGGAGAGACAGGAGCTTTTGTGGAATTCAACGAAAGGGCACATAAAAACCTCGGTTATACCCGTGAGGAATTCGCAAAGATCAAAATATCCGACTTTGAGGTTTTTGAGTCTGAAGAGAAAATCGCAAAGCATATCAAGAAGGTCATCAAGGAGAGAGCAGACTCATTTGAGACGAAACATAGGACAAAGGAAGGCGAGATACGAGATATCCATGTGAACAGCAGGGCTATTTCTATTCTGGGAAAAGATTTCACCCAAAGCATATCTCGTGACATAACCGACCGCAAGCGGATGGAGGATGCTCTGCGGGAGAGCGAGAATAAGTATAAAACACTTGTAGAAAACTCTCTTACGGGCGTCTTTATCCACCAGAACGGAAGGTATATATTTGTAAATGATAGATTTGCAGAAATCCATGGGTACAAGCCCAAGGAATTGTT
>CAZLRK010000382.1:0-1932 GCA_964561845.1 uncultured Desulfobacterales bacterium
TGTTTAAAAATGCAAATCGAGCAACACACCTGGCGCCGTTTCCACACATTTCAGCGGCATTTCCATCAGAGTTAAAAAAACGCCACTTAAAATCGAGAGTGCTGGAGTTTTCCACAAGTATTAACCCGTCAGAGCCCACCGACATCCTTCTGAGGCATATATTTTCTATAAATTTTGATAATTTTTTTTCATTAACAATATTATTTCGATTATCGATAATAATAAAGTCGTTGCCGCTGCCGCTCATTTTATAGAAAGTAATTTTTTTCATAGCTTAATCGTAATTTTTTAGTCACCAAGACACCAAGACACAGATGCCGCTTCTTGAGGAGCCACGGGTGGCGCCTTTTTGCCACATCCAGCCACAATAAAAGAAAATATAGTCAACATTGACAATTGCAGAACCAAGATTTTTCTGAAGCTGCTAACCTTTTGCATTTATAATAATTTCCATCTCTTTTTTCATTTGTTTTTCAGCTTTCTTTATGGCGGCAACTATGTTTTCTGTTGCAGTTCCACCAAAGGATTTTCTGCGGTTTATCATCTTCTCAACAGTTAAAATGCTAAAGATATCATCTGAAATTAAGGACGAAAATGATTTTAATTCCTTTATTGTAAGTTCATGAAGTTCTTTATTCCCTGAAAGAGCATAGCTTACAGTCTTTCCTACACATCCGTGGGCTTCTCTGAAAGGCATTCCCTTATTTACCAGATAATCCGCCATGTCAGTTGCATTTAAATATCCTTTACAAGCAGCCTGGCTCATTGCCTCTTTATTTATCTTCAACTCCGGAAGCATATTAATGAAAATATCAACACATGATTTTAGAATATCCACTGTATTAAACAGCGGCTCCTTATCTTCCTGCATATCACGGTTATAAGCAAGCGGCAATGACTTCATAATAGCCAAAAGGGAAACAAGATCGCCAAAAACACGTCCGGTTTTGCCTCGAACCAGTTCGGGAACGTCAGGGTTCTTTTTTTGGGGCATAATGCTGCTTCCTGTGGCAAATGAATCGGGAAGGTCTATGAAACCAAACTCATATGATGACCACAAAATTAGCTCTTCAGACATACGGCTGAAGTGTACCATGCAAATACTGGCTGAGGATAAAAATTCTATTATAAAATCCCTGTCGGATACTGAATCGATGCTGTTTGTCGATACCTTTGGAAACTTAAGAAGCTTCGCCGTATAATCCCTGTCTATAGGGTATGTTGTTCCGGCAAGGGCAGCGCTTCCAAGCGGCATTACATTTATGCGCTTTAAACAATCACCAAACCTGCTAATATCCCTTGCAAACATCTCATAGTACGCCATCAGGTGGTGTGCCAAAAGAATCGGCTGTGCTTTCTGCAAATGAGTATATCCGGGCAAAATAGTATCAATGTGATCCCTTGCAACGTCCACTATCTCTTTTTCGAACTCAACAAGGCCCTTTATGATATTTAACGTCTCATCCCTAAGATACATTCTTATATCCAGGGCTACCTGATCGTTCCGGCTTCTTGCCGTATGTAGCTTTTGGGCAACTTTTCCCACTTCTTGAGCAAGCCTGGCCTCAATATGCATATGAATATCTTCCAGGCTGTCATTATATCGAAATTTTCCAAGCTCTATTTCTTCTTTTATCTTTAAAAGACCTTGAATCAAGACCGAAGCATCTTCCTCGGTAATAATAGACTCTTTTGCAAGCATTTTACAGTGGGCGATACTGCCTTCAATATCATAGGAATAAAGTCGTTTGTCTATGTCAATTGAAGATGTAAAAGCTTCAACTTTTTTATTTGTCTTTTCAGAAAATCGCCCGTTCCAAAGTTTTTCCGACATTTGTATCTCTTTTCGTATTAATCTAACCTTCTGAAAACAATTCGAACTAGCAAACTTCAAAGGTTGTTTAATTTTTAATCGTGTAACTGTCTGAGCGT
>CAZLRK010000383.1:0-1908 GCA_964561845.1 uncultured Desulfobacterales bacterium
TTTATTCTTATAACATGCTTTTCGGAGTGTCCACTTTAACTATACCACTTCATTTTTACCATATACGAATAATCCTTCGGATGCAAGTCAGGCTATCTTGAAGATTTATAATTTTTCTGAATCTAAAAAGGCATGTCGGAAGGAAATCTGTCTAAGAAAATAGCCTTCCGGGGATAGATAGACATCCCAGGAAGTTTAAAGGCTATTTGTCTGCTACCATTTGTTTCAAAAACCGTCTTTTCGAGCTTACAAGCAGCCTCTTGATTGACAGGCTTCATCAGGTGGGCATATACATTCCAAGTAACTGTTGAACTTGAATGACCAAGCTGATTCTGAATGTATTTGATATTTTCCCCTTGTTCGATCAAAAGGCTTGCATAGGTATGCCTTAAGTCATGAAAATGATTCCGAGTATGACCTTCATAAACAGACCATTAATCAACTGATATTCGAGCAAGGGCGGAATATAATGGAATAATAATTAAGAAGTGTTTGCTAAGAAAAAAATGCTTTGATATTAAATATTACTTAATTTGTACGAAGACCGATTTGACTTGACATCTTGAGAACGGAAGGATCTGACCAGTGTCAAATCAAGTTTCGGCAAGGATACATTAAAACATAATGCATTGCTTATTTAGAAGTTGTTTGGGTCTTCTTATTGGGGGGTCTTTCTTCTTGGTTTTCGGGGATAATATCCAATTGATTTACATAGTATGTTAATCAAACTTTTAGCAACATCAGGTTTTAATATTGTTCTGTGATTTTCAATAATTAAATCAGGAATTACCGAAAGAAACCGCATTAGTACAAAGCCGTCTGATGCTACTCCAATATTTACCATGTCCGTATAACTAGTTGGAGTGTTAGAATGCATTGTTTCGGGTTTATCTTTTGATTTCTCTGATGGTTTAATGGTAGTGGTCACTTTCTGCTCCTTTTTTTTCGGTTTCTAAATTCCACACAGGGATATGCATATCCCAGGTTTTCGATATATCAGCTTCAGTATAGCCAGCATGAGTTGGAGGTAAAATAGTTGTTATATATTTGGGATTTCTTCGATCCGTAACAGATGCTTTTTTTTGGTAGATAGGATATGATTCAGACCTTGGGAGTAGAAATTTTCCGTTGTTTTTTTCTTTAAATAACTCAACAGATTTTCGATGATAATATCTTCTCTCACCAATTTTAGTAGAATATATTAAACCCCTCTTAATTCTTTGATTCTTGCTAAAAGCTTGCTTGGTTATTTCTAATATTTCAGCTGCTGCATTGGTACTTATAAACTCACCAATAGGCAAATTGTTAATGACCTTTTGTTCCTCTTTTTCAATAAAGTCTGTTGCCCTATCACCTTCCTCGGTACTAATTAGTATTTCACCACAATTATCACATTCTAAAAACCGTAGATTAGGCACCATTACCTTTCCCAAGGATCGACTTTTAAATTCAACCTCTCCTTTTTTTTGGGTAAATCTATTTTTACAGATGCATCTCATAATAACTCCTTAAAACTACTGATAATTAACATTCCAGAGTCAGGATATATGTAAAAATGTGTATAAACACTATTATTTCCCATAATTTTTTTTGCTCTATAATAATCCAACATAGTATCTGGAAATTTACGGTGTTGTTCGGTTTTGTGAAAATGGTTTTTTTCTCTATTATGAGAATAATATTTATCGTTTAACTTTAATAAACATTTTTTGATATCATCTGACCGCCATCCAAAATCATCCCATGCATCGGCTATAGCATTTGGGTTGATAAAAACGCTATTTGCACGTATTAGCTGTTTTACATCTTTAAGTGGATATGACGGCTTTTATGGCGGTATATTCATTGAATAATTGATAAGTGCCAAGACATCGATGACCCATAAGTGCCAGGACATCGATGACCTTA
>CAZLRK010000384.1:0-1901 GCA_964561845.1 uncultured Desulfobacterales bacterium
CACTTCGTGCCAAAATTTTAGCCTAACACAGAAATTGGGCAAAAGGGGGCGTTTTTCAAAGGTCTCATTTTATGCTCCACCCTCTACCTCAAGAGTGCACTGGGAAAAGTCTATCTCCTTGCCACATTCACGGCACATATGTGTGCGGTTAAATTCATCAGAGAAGATCTCTTTTTCTTTTCCACAGTTTGGACATTTACAGCTAAAAGATTTGAGATTTCGGAACTCTCTAAAGCCGGGACAATGTTGTGGGGTCGTCATAATATACTCCTTGTCAAAGGTCTCTTATATGTTGCTTGGTTAATTTTCGGTTACACCGGGATAAACATAGCATTTTTAGCCTAAAATTCAACTATTGAGAAGAACAACCTTAATATTTAATTATCTACAATTTCAGTTCTTTTTTTACTGTTATGCCTTTTTTCTTCATTTCTTCCAAAGCTTTGGCCGTTGTATCCGGAGCTACACCTTTGCTTA
Organism: uncultured Desulfobacterales bacterium; assembly: GCA_964561845.1. Classification (GTDB taxonomy): domain Bacteria; phylum Desulfobacterota; class Desulfobacteria; order Desulfobacterales; family JAUVVS01; genus JAUVVS01. Next base: position 478 of record CAZLRK010000384.1, read on the forward strand.
AACCTTCGATAACGGTGACTCTGTACCCAGCATTAGCTGCATCTATAGCTGTTGCCTTTACACAATAATCAGTAGCAATACCATAAACAATGACTCCGATTTTTTGTTCTCCAAAAACCGTTGGTGCAGTTGCTAATAGATAGATAGAAACCATAATAATGCCTTCTTTTTAGAGTTTTGGTCAGATGTTTTTTTACATAATCTCAACCATCACTATCCAATGCTATATAAAATTTGTGCTAAAATGGGGTAAAGGTCAAGTTAAAATGTCCTTCAGATCGCACGGGTACAGCGTCTGAAACAAAAGTTCGGCCATATCAACAATTCGGGGACCGGTGCGGCAGGTCAACCCGCAGGGGAACTGATACAACCTTCCATTTTGGACGGACTTAAGGGATCTCCATTCGGGATCGGCCTTAAGTCGTGGTACGCGGTGTTTATCGGAGCCGCAAATAAAGACCATATCCGGGTCCCATGTTTTGAACTGTTGAAAAGAGACCTTCGGGTAGGCGCCATCTATTCCGGTTGACACGTTGATCCCTCCGCCACGCTCAATTACATCATATTGGAACGATTGGGGGCCCGCTACCATCAATTCGTTATTTTCGATTTCCAGCACACGCGATACGGTAGGGCGCTCGAAGGGCGCGATCCGCCCTACGCGTCTGGCTAGATTGTCAAGCCGGTGTTGCAGTCCATCGACCAGTTTCTGTGCAGTATCCTCTTCACCGAGCAATTTGCCAAGATGCAGCATATCCGCCAATGCGTCCGGAACACTGCGCGGGTTAAACAGTTCAAGCTGAATTCCCATGGGTTCCAAAAACGGCCTGATATGCTGATGCGCTGTTTCCAGGCCAAGAATCAGATCCGGATCAAGGGACTTGATCCGGTCCATGTCCGGCTCGAACCAGGAACAGACATGAGGCTTGGTGTTGGCTTCGGACGGATAGTCACAGGCGTCGGTGACGCCAACCACCCGGTCTCCGATATCCAACGCAAAGAGTGTTTCGGTAATGGACGGTGTGAGGGATACGATACGAGTTATCATGTATTACTCCGAAAATGCTTTTAGGCAACAGCCCGTCAAGCTTTGGCACCGATCTTTCCTTTTTGGATCAGAGTTAATCCTCTTATGCCGGTCATCCTCTGAAATAAGGACAGCACTGCCTCGCTTGCCCTTTATGACAATTGGTTCGTGGGAAGATGCTGCTTCGTCAATAAGTCGATAAAGTTTTGATCTTGCTTTAGTAGCTGTTAGTGTAGGCATAATTTACCTCTGATATAATGTGCTTTCAATATCAAAACAGTAGGTCATCGCGTACGTTTTGTCAAATTTTTCAATTTTGCTACACCTTCAATATGATAAACCTACTTGAATTCCGATATAAGGATCAAAAAAAATGCATATTTTTTCAAAAATACCG
>CAZLRK010000385.1:0-1899 GCA_964561845.1 uncultured Desulfobacterales bacterium
ATGATTGATGACAAATATAAAAACGGATTTTATTCCTTTTAAGCGATTAACCAATTCAGCCGTCGTAGCCGAGGCTACTATGGCGAAGTCGGCTAACAAATAACGAATAACTCCCAATTGATTTTTTAATCGATTGGGGTTGTACGTCCAATGATTTTGCAAAACGGCTATTATTCTTATCATTACAATCACTTAACTACTCAACGACTTAACGAGATGAGACCTTTGAAAAATGTTCAATTTTGTTCAAGTTCAAGGCGGTCGAAAATTTTAACCACCCCAGTACGATTTTCCGAACCTACGGGGCAGGCAGGCATACATTGAGTATTTCGAGGATAGCGCTAAAGCTTCACTTCGTGCCAAAATTTTAGACTAACACAGAAATTGGGCAAAAGGGGGCGTTTTGCAAAGGTCTCGAGATCTGAAATTAAACACATATCGGGAGGAAGGTCATGAGCGCCGGAGGCAACATTCTAGAGTCTATTGGCAACACGCCGTTAGTGCGGCTTTGTAAAGTTGTTCCGCCTGGTTTTGCAAAAGTTCTTATGAAACTTGAATGGGCAAACCCTACAGGTAGCATGAAAGATCGTATGGCACAGGCTATGATTTCACAAGCCGAGGACGATGGTAGATTACGACCTGGAGGCACAGTTGTTGAGTACACAGGTGGCAGCACCGGTACATCGCTCGCGTTGATTTGCGCTGCCAAGGGCTATCGTATTCATATTGTAACTTCAGATGCATTTAGTAGGGAAAAACGTGATCAAATGGCGGCCTATGGCGCTGAACTCACACTTATACCGAGCGAAGGCGGCAAGACTACAAAAAAACTAATTTTGGATATGATTGACACGGCTGACAAGATAAGCCGGAAACCGGGCTCTTACTGGACTGACCAGCTAAGCAATGCTGATCATATCACTGGGTACTATCCATTGGGCGAGGAAATATGGAAACAAACAGAGGGACAGGTTAATGCCTTTGTTCAATGTATAGGAAGCGCTGCTTCTTCCCGTGGTGTGGCTACCGTGTTAAAGCGTTACAAACCGGGCATTAAGATAATAGCGGTCGAACCTGCCGAGTCGGCTGTTCTTTCAGGCGGCCAAACTGGGGCTCACAATATTGAAGGAACCGGCATTGGCTACATTCCCCCATTATGGGATCCAGGTCTAATTGATGAAATCATAACGGTTAAGACAGTTGAAGCAAAAGATATGGCAAGGCGTTTAGCCCGCGAGGAAGCTCTTTTTGCAGGTACTTCTTCAGGGGCAAACGTTGTTGCGGCAATTCGATTAGCAAAGCAATTAGGACCAGATGCTACAATAGTTACTTTGATGATAGACTCCGGTCTCAAATATCTGAGTACTGACCTTTATAAAGTAACTGATTGAAAATTTCTTTATAAAATCTGAAATGAAATTAGTCTAAGGACTGGTATCGATCGATGCAATCAATCAAGTATTGGAGTTCAAATCATATTTGATTATACTCAGCTTTTACTCATACCTTTAACCAAAATATATTTGGTATCCATTTAATTGACACTAAACCATAATTAAGGTATTCTCTATTTAACCACTTAAAGTTCCTTTTTATTTCATCCCAACCAACTCTTTCTAAAAATCATTGGAGGGCATAAAAATGAAATGCCCAAAGTGTAATTTTGATATCCCGGTGGGGGCCAAATTCTGTAATGAATGTGGCCATAAATTAGAAATTACATGTTCAGAATGTGGACAGATCAATCCACCTGGGAGCAAATTTTGCATTGAATGCGGCCATCAACTAATACCAGCACCTGCACCGCTTCCCAAAGAGCTTTCAAATGACGAAAAAATAGAAAAAATGCTACGTCCCAGAATAAATGACCCCGAAAATCCCGCAATAGTTTACCCCGCC
>CAZLRK010000386.1:0-1883 GCA_964561845.1 uncultured Desulfobacterales bacterium
ACTCACTTATGCGCGAGTTTTACACGGTTTAAAATTTAATTACCTTTGAAGCTGCCTTGTTTTCAAACAGCCAAAATATTACTATATTGTAAGTATGTTAACTTTTTAAAAATACCGCTTTAAAGCTGCTGAGAAGCTAGGTTGGCTATTTGGGTAAATCCGGAAGGGTCCGATATTGCCAAATCTGCAAGGACTTTGCGGTCAAGCTCAATGTTTGCAAGCTTTAATCCATGGATAAGATTGCTGTAGCTTAAATTATTCATTCGTGCGGCAGCATTAATTCTTATTATCCATAGTCTTCGGAAATCACGCTTTCTAGCTTTGCGATCCCGATATGCATACATAAGTGCTTTATCTACAGCGTCTGCAGCTGTGCGATATAATTTACTGCGGCCTCCACGATAACCTTTGGCCAGTTTTAAAACCTTCTTTCGGCGTCTTCTTGCTTTATAACCTCTTTTTATACGCATAATTTTTTCCTTCGTCAGAATTAAAATAGAATCTATTCATCTAACCCGAACAAGCCGGTCGTAGTGCAACGGAGATCCCGATTTGTCGGAGAACCAAGGGATTGTAGATCTCAGATTGATGATTTAAGATTTATGGAAGTCGCTTCACTCCGCTATTTTGACGCGAATTGTTGTGCTAAAATTGAAATATTCCTTAAATCAGAAATCTGCAATCAGAAATCTACAATCGTTCGAAATAAAGACACAATAACGGCTAAAAATTTTTTGCCAATGTTGAGTTACTAAGGGCCTAATACAAGGCATAATCACCCATTAGGAAGAAGCAACCTTATATTCTTTTTATTTGATTTGTCAAGAAGTTGACTTTTTTTTAAAGACCTTTTGCGTTTTCTGGTTTTTTTTGTTAACAGATGGCCGGCATGGGATTTTGAAAAGGTGATTTTCCCTGTTCCCGTTTTTCTGAAACGTTTTGCCGCAGCCCTATTTGTTTTTATCTTTGGCATTTTTATATTCCCCTTTTATTCCAAACTTCGATGGCGTGAGTAATTGACAACATAAACTCACGCCATTCTTATAATAAGCATGGTAACTTCTCAATAAGTTCAGGTAAAATAACATAGCACACTATATTCCGGATTCACGCCTTCGTGGGAATCCGGAAACAAAGCCCTGAGGTTATTAAAAAGTTACTTATTTTGGAGATAGAACCATAACGATAGTGCGACCCTCAAATTTGGGTTGTTGCTCTACAACTGCAATTTCCTCAGTTGCTTCAATAATTCTTCCAAGCAATTCTTTCCCGAGATTTGAAAGTGTGATTTCTCGACCCCTGAAAATGACAGTTACCTTAACCTTGTCCCTCTTGCCAATAAACCTTTTTATGTGATTTATTTTTATCTGGAGGTCGTGATCACCGGTCTTTGGACGTACCTTTATCTCTTTGATTTGAAAGGTGCTTTGTTTCTTTTTAGCTTCCTGCTGCTTTTTTGTCTGTTCATATTTAAACCGACCATAATCCATTATCTTACAAACAGGCGGGTCTGCATTAGGCGAAATTTCAACAAGATCAAGACCGAAGTCAGCAGCATTGGCAAGAGCCCTATAAGTTGGGATAACGCCAATCTGATTACCATCAGGATCTATTACTCTAACCTCTTTTGCTTTTATGTTTTTATTAACGTTTGTTTTGAACCTACTCGTTCTTTTTGATATAGCTATGCTTTCACCTCCTTAATCAACAAATATTCAATATCAACAACTATCAAACGCATCTTCACGTAAGAGAAGAAAAGAAGTTCAATAGTGGATATACAACGATATTAAGAAATGCAAGTAAAAAATGCAAGTAAAATATAACAGTTTTGAAAAAAGTAAATAATTTTATCTTACGAACGTTTTAGGTTTAAGGTTGAT
>CAZLRK010000387.1:0-1870 GCA_964561845.1 uncultured Desulfobacterales bacterium
TATAGTTAAAATACAGGAAGAGTCTAAAATGACAGGCAGCAGTTTTTTTGAAGAACAAACCGAACAATCTCTAGTTAAATCGACCATTGTTGCTAAATATTTTGATGTTTGGGCAAATGTTATTATCAGTACGCAAAAACGCTATCCGCAGCATACCCAAAAAATTGCCTATATCGACCTTTTTGCAGGACCTGGGCGTTATAAAGACGGTACGCAGTCAACTCCGGTAAAAATATTGACAAATGCCATTGCAAAACCAGACTTGAGGGAACGTTTGGTTGCCATATTCAATGATAAGGATGAGAATAATTCAATAACATTACAGAAAACAATAGAGAAGATTCCAGATATTGATACATTAAAGTACAAACCAGATGTATACAATCAGGAAGTTGGTGAGGAGATTGTAAAGATGTTTGAAAGTATGCATCTTGTACCTACATTATTTTTTATAGATCCCTGGGGATACAAAGGGCTTTCTATTCGGCTGGTTAATTCCGTGTTAAAAGACTGGGGTTGTGATGCAGTTTTCTTTTTCAACTATAATCGCATCAATATGGGTATAGATAACGAGGCTGTAAAAGAACATATGAATGCATTATTTGGTGAAGAACGAGCGACGAAGTTACGTAAAAATTTAAAATATAAAAATTCACAAGAAAGAGAATTATTTATTGTTGAAGAATTGTGCCAGGCATTAAAATTCTATGGTTCAAGATATGTGTTGCCTTTCAGATTCAAGAATGCCAGAGGACAAAGGACAAGTCATCATTTGATCTTTGTGAGCAAGCATTTTCGCGGTTATGAAATCATGAAGGATATTATGGCCAGGGAAAGTACAAGTAACACACAAGGTGTGCCATCTTTTGAATATAATCCGGCTGATTTTTTACCTAAACAAATGCTTCTATTTTTACTTTCTCGTCCTTTTGATGATTTGAAAGATGATTTATTGAATAAATTCGATAAACAGACCTTAAAGATGAAAGAAATATATGAGCGACATAATGTAGATACGCCTTATGTTAAAAAAAATTATAAAGAAGTGTTACGTCAGTTATTTGATGAAGGGGCAATACAAGCTGTTTCCCCAAATGGCAAACCACCGCGCAAAGGTACATTTGGAGATAATATTTTGGTAACTTTCCAGAGATAGGAGATAAAAATGGCTTCCAGTAAAATTGAATGGACAGAATCCACATGGAATCCGGTGACGGGTTGTACCAAGATCAGCGCTGGCTGCCAACACTGCTATGCGGAGCGAATGGCAAAAAGATTAAAAGCGATGGGCCAGCTCAATTACAGGAATGGTTTTGAGGTTACATTGCATGAGCAGGTATTGGAATACCCGCTATTATGGAAGAAGCCAAAAACCATTTTTGTTAATTCCATGAGTGATTTATTTCATGGAGAAATACCAGATCATTTTATTAAAAAAGTATTTGATACTATGAAAAGGGCATATTGGCACAAATTTCAAGTTTTGACCAAACGTTCGAGTCGCTTAAAAGAACTTGCGATACAACTTGATTGGCCTGAAAATGTTTGGATGGGTGTGACTGTAGAAAATACCAAAGTAAAAAATCGTATTGATGATTTAAGAACAGTTCCGGCATTTATTCGATTCCTTTCACTTGAGCCTTTGTTGGAATCACTTGGATACCTGAATTTAAGCAATATACATTGGGTTATTGTTGGCGGAGAATCAGGGCCTGGGGCGCGGCCTATGAAAAAAGAATGGGTTCAAGATATAAAAAAGCAATGTTTAGTCAAAAATGTTCCGTTCTTTTTTAAACAGTGGGGCGGTGTGAATAAAAAGAAGTCTGGAAAAATATTAGATGGTCAAGTATGGGATGAAATGCCTAACATG
>CAZLRK010000388.1:0-1862 GCA_964561845.1 uncultured Desulfobacterales bacterium
CTGTAGCCATCACAGCAGCGTCTCTGGCCTTTTGAATATCGGTCAAAATAGTTCGTACCTTATCGGTTGCCTGCTTCGACTGATCTGCTAATACTCTGATCTCTTGTGCCACAACCGCAAATCCTTTTCCCTGCTCACCCGCTTTTGTGGCTTCAATGGCAGCGTTAACAGCCAACAAATTCGATTGATCTGCCAGATCATCAACTGTTCCGATTATTTCACTTATGGACTGTACCTGTTCACTGAGTCTCATAATGCTGTCGTCTATGGACAACATCTGGTCTCGAATGAGTTCCATTCTCTCTATTGTTTCATCTACAGCCCTCCGGCCCTCTCCCGATATTTGAGATGCTTTTTGTGCACTATCAGAAATATTTCTAGCCTTTTTTTTAGCTTCCTTGGCTATCTGCTTGACCTCTTCCACTGTTGTTGTAGTCTCTTCTACTGATGTAAGTGTCTCGGTAGAACTTGAAACAAGTTGTGTTCCAGAAACCGAAATCTCTTTGGAAGACAAATTTAAGGCTCCTACACTCTTCATAATATGTTGTAACTGTCCTCGTAAATTTCCCAACATGCTTTTGAAACTTTCCATCAATACACCCAGTTCATCGGATCTATATCCTGAAGGCATGTCGACCTTTAGGTTACCTTTGCCAATTTCCGTGGCTAATTTCGTAACCTCTTTAATCGGTTGAACAATTCGCATGGTAATAATCAAAAGCACAACCAAGGCCAAATCTGCACATATAGCCCCTATCACGATCATCTTCCACATTGATTTACTTGCCGCAGCAGTAACTTTATTCTCCGGCACAAGAACATTGATAGACCAGGGAGTGTCTGTTTTTCCTATTCTTAACGGTGTAAAAATTTCTAAATTGTCATCTATGAAATGTCTTTCTTCTTTTCCTTTTTGGATAATAAACAGATCTTTTTCATAGTCATTTTGATTGTGATTGTGAATTGTCTTGATAGACCTGCCTACTAGACTTGGGTTGCCTGTCATCCCGACTAATTTACCATTGTTGCTGATAACTATCATTTTGCCTGATCTATTATATATATCCAAATTATCAGCCATTGATTGAATAAAGTCCAATCGAATGTCAACACCGACTACGCCATAAAACTGCCCGTTTGAAATAATAGGCGCCGCAAGGCTGGTAATCATCACATTTTTGTCAATAACCTGATGTCTAAAAGGATCAAGTATAATTTCTTTCATTTTTTCTTTTGGAATATCATACCATTTACCAGGTACCCCGCCGGGAGAATGTATCGGACAGGCTAAAAGCGGAGTAACCTCCGGTTCACCTTTAACGTTAAGATGCCAATGGGGGGCAAATCTCCCGGTCTTATCATGTCCTCTCTTTTCTATATAGCTCTTATCCATACCATCAAAACCGTCTGGTTCCCAACACGTATAGACACCGGTGAACACAGGGTTTTCCTCCAGGATTATACGAAGTATATCCATCACCTTATTGCGGTTAATATCTAGTTGAATATCTCTATTTTTAACCGCTGAAAGTGTCTGGGCCAATGTGCTCGCCGTGTCAAGTGTCTCTTTTATCATAGACTCAATTGTAGCAGCCTGGCCACGCGCCATCACAACAGCCTCTTTCATGGCAGCACTACGCATATCGCCCCGCATGATAACAACTGCATACATAATAATGATTAATGCCGTAATCATTAAACATGCCCCTGCCACAAAGCCAATTTTAGCTCGAATAGACTTTAGTTTCATACATACACCTCTTATTAAGATTATTAGTCAAACTATCACCCCCAGAGGAGGTGGTTTTTTTTGGTCCTGAAAGGTACTTGCTTCAACGTCTAAAAGGAGAAATGCCTAAATT
>CAZLRK010000389.1:0-1858 GCA_964561845.1 uncultured Desulfobacterales bacterium
TGAGAGCTACGAATAATTGACTTTCCAGAACTGGAAAGTCAATTATTTTATGCTTGTTTTCTTGGTAGAATTAAGAAAAGGGAGGGAACATGCTTAAATTAAAACCAAATTACAACACGAACTTCTTTGACGATTATGTTTGGAACAACTTTATTCCCAAGGATGATAAGTTAGTAAAAATTAAAGAATTTATTAATCTTGATTTCATTGAACCTTTAGTAAGAGATAATTACAAAAATGATCACTATGCTGGTCGGGATCCTGTTGATCCTCGCACTATGTTTCTTGTCTGTCTTCTTGAATTCATAGAAGGAGGAATTTCTGATTTAGAAATGGAAAGAAGGCTTTGTAGAATTCCTGTTTATCGTTGGTTTGTTAACCTAAATCCTGAAGACAAAACCCCAGATGCTTCCACAATCTCATTTTTTAGAACTAAACGTATGGGAGAAGAAAAATTCAAAGAGGCTTTTCAACAAATAATTAAACAGCTTCATGAAGCTGGATTAATTGGCGGTAAAATTCAATCTCAAGATGCCACTGATGTTCGTGGTGATATTGCAATTTTAAATCCCTTTAGACTTTTAAATAAATGCCGGCTTAATCTTCTCAAAAAGGTTAAGAATATTAATAAAAATAAATACAACCAACTCATTAAAAAATATGATTTTAAAATAGTTCCCAATCCTGCCAATAAACAAAAACACTTCGAAGAACTGATCGAGACTACCAAAAAACTCGTGGCAGCTGTCAGAAGAAGTGTCAGGTTGCCTAAGTATCAGACCATTCAAAAAGAACTGGAAATATTGGATAGAGTTTTAGAAGAAAGAAAAGATGAATATTACGATGAGGAAGGCAAAAAACAAAAAAAAGAAGATGTTGATAAAATTAAAGGTAAAATGATTAACCCTTCCGATCCCGAAGCAACCTGGGGTGCTAAGTCGGACAAAAAATTCTTTGCAGGTTACAAGGCAGAAGTTAATACTGACCATCAACATGGGATAATTACTGAGATTGAACTTAACAAAGCTGCCCATCCTGAAGAAAAAGCTGCTGCTGATTTGCTCAAAAACCAAAAAGATAATCTTGGCATTGTTCCTGAACATTTTACCGCCGATGCTAAATATGATTATGGGAATACTCGTGCCGAAATCAGGGCTCTCCAAGATGATCCTGATAAGAAAATTGAACTATACATCCCTCTTGTTCCTACCAAAAACAAAGAAGGGGGATATACTCCTGATGAGTTTTTCTTTGAAGAGAACCATCTTTTTTGTCCAGCAGGTTATCCGGCAGAATACGTACACCACGACGATACAAAAATGGGATTTGAATTTAAGTTTAATGCTTCAGTTTGTAGCACTTGCGAATTGAGACCAAAGTGTACCAAAGCTAAGTATGGGAGAAGAGTTTTTGTTTCTCACACTCAACTATTTGAAAGACCTTATGCAATATCTTTTAATTCCACCGAACAATATGGAACGGTTTACAAAGAGCAACACTGGAAAGTTGAACCTGCCAATGCTGATTTGAAGCGTTACTGTAGTCTTAAGCGGGCAAAATACAGGGGCATTTCTCGAGTAAGAATTCAAGCATACTTAGCAGCAATAACTCTTAATCTTAAGAAATATTTTAAATTTATTATGGGGAAACTCAAAAACGGAATACTTACAACACTGTCAAAACTGCCTGCCCTTGCTCCACCTGGGGGCGTGGTGTGTCCTGAAACAGGTTAAACGACAAAAAATGAAGAAAAAAGAAAAAAAAGAGAGGATAAAAAAGAAAAAAGGCTGAAAATTCAGCCTTCCATACTCACTTCAAGCCCCGAGTTTTTTTATCTTGCTAATTTTTCGGAACTCTC
>CAZLRK010000390.1:0-1856 GCA_964561845.1 uncultured Desulfobacterales bacterium
AAGAGTAAAGCTAAGTCACAAGCAGATATCGACTGGGAAAATCGTACCTTATGCATTGATGAAAGCTGTATCGGAGTTATCGGCCCTGATGGACATTGTAAAGAATGTGGAAAAATCCTTGAAGGTTATAACAAAAATGAAAGCCGTCAAGCCCAAAGCGGTCCCCAGGCCGATACTATTTCAGGTGAAGAAGATACATTAAATGAAAAAGAAGAGATTTTTCCACAAACTGACAATGACACTACTTTAAAAGCGGATATCGACTGGAAAAACCGTACCTTATGCAGCGATGAAAGCTGTATCGGAGTTATCGGCCCTGATGGACATTGTAAAGAATGTGGAAAAATTTTTAAATAACATTATTTTGGAGGAGCTATAATATGGAAAAACCGATTGAATATTATTGGCAGGCCAGGTTGGCCGATCTCAAAGAAGCATTGGAAGGAAACAACTTTGAGGTCTTTTTGGCGGACGATGCCGGCGAAGCAAAAAGAATTGTGCTGGAAGAAATTATTCCAAAAATAAAGCCACAAACTGTTTCCTGGGGAGGTTCAATGACCTTTGTCGACTCAGGACTCTACAGAGCACTAAAAAATCACCCCGAGTTTGAAATATTAAACACATTTGATCAAAAAGTGTCTCCTGAAGAAAAGCTTGAACTCCGCAAGCAGGCTCTTCTGGCCGATTTGTTTGTGACCGGAACAAACGCTGTGACAGAAGCAGGCCAGCTTGTAAATCTGGATATGGTTGGGAATCGAATCGCAGCCCTTACCTTTGGCCCTAAAAACGTTGTCTTACTCATCGGGCGAAATAAAATTGTTTCTGATTTAGATGATGCTATGTATCGTATTAAAAATTATGTGGCGCCTACCAATGTAATGCGATTGGATATGAAAACGCCTTGCCGCAAAACCTCCTATTGCGAAGAATGTAAAAGCACTGCTCGTATCTGTAATACATGGACCATAACTGAGAAATCATTTCCAAAAGGAAGGGTGAAAATCGTTTTGATTAACGAAAACCTGGGATTGTGAGCACAAAAGTGAAATAGATTTTTATCTTGACTTAAGTCTTTCGTTATTGTAGTTAATAAGTTGATATTTGTGAAATATTTTTTATCTTTTATAAAACCATCAAATATTAACTCATAACAGAAGGAGGATAAAATGGGAGATAGTGTTTATAAAGTCGTCGATTTGGTAGGATCAAGTGATGTTTCCTGGGAGGAAGCTGCAAAAACTGCAATAGAAACAGCATCAAAAAGCCTAAGAGATCTGAGAATTGCGGAGATTGTCAAACTGGACATGAAAGTTGAAGAAGGGAAAGTTGTAGCATACAGAGCAAGAGTGAAGCTTTCATTCAAATATGGAGGCTAATAGTTAATTAATAAAAAAAGGCATCCCGCCATTGCCGGCGAGATGCCTTTAATATTTTTTTCAGTGCATTATAGTTTAGTGACGTTTTTTGCCTCAGGCCCACGGTCGGTCTCTGATACTTCAAAGCTTACCCTATCACCTTCAGATAGAGTCCTAAATCCAGGCATATCGATTGAGCTGTGATGAACAAATAGGTCTTTTCCCTCTTCAGCTTCAATGAAGCCATACCCCTTTTTATCGTTGAACCATTTAACTATTCCTTCTGCCATAACTTTGATCTCCTTTCAAAACTTTCCATAATTGTTCTAAGTCTCTGGTCGATATGCTGGAAAAAGAAAAAATCCTTCTAAACAAAACCGACCCCCCATATAAATATTAGTGACTTTACAATAAAAACATTGAAATTTTAAGTCAAGCAAAAAAAGTCCTGGAATTCCGATATAAGGATTAAACGAGCATATTCGTCATCCAAGAAATGCT
>CAZLRK010000391.1:0-1852 GCA_964561845.1 uncultured Desulfobacterales bacterium
TCTTTGGCAAAAGTCGCTTAACTGGGTGTCCATTTTTACTTGACCAGATCAAAATGATGAGCAGGCAACTTCACTACTGTTGGATTATGCCAAACAAGAAGAATCAAACCTGGCACTGGTTGCGATTAAATCTTTAGGTAAACTAAAGTCTGTCGGTGTAGTAGAAGGACTCGTTTCCCTTCTTGCATCAACTAAAGATATTGAGCGTCTGGTAGCCTGTTGTAAGGCTCTTGGGCGTATAGCTGACCCGGCCGGTATTGAACCACTGGCTCAAATCATGCAACCCGTGAGTTTTTTATCACTTCGAAAAAAGCAGAGTTCTACGGTTAGAGCAGCAGCGGCTTTTGCCCTGTCGCAGATACCACATTCTCATGCGTCAGAAGTGCTTTCTCTCTATACTGAAGATAGTGATCCACGGATTAGGCGGGCCGCCCTAAAGAGCGTTAACACCCCAATTGCCCCATCTCCTTCCAAGGATAGTTGAATCTTTAGGTTATAATCATCTAAATAACGTACGCCCAATTTTCATGCAAATTCAAAATAGGTCATAACAATAACGACTTAACTACTCAACGACTTAACCACTTAACGACGTATGAAATTACAGAAAGGATAATTAAAATCAATAAATCGGATATAGACTATAAGGAAATTTTGGGGTTACAAAGGGCTCCATTTTTATCTCATATTGACAATACATTTTATTATGCCTATCCATCATTTGCTCAACGACTGCAAATGTTAACACATCTAATTAAGGGTAGCGACTTTCTTGTTTTAGTGATTGGTGAACAAGACAGTGGCAAAACAACACTTTTGAACCAGTTTCTGGCTTCTACTGATAATAAATGGCGCGGCTGTAAAATTCGTGCATATTCTAAAACAAAATCCAACAATGCCCCGTTATTTGAAAATCTCGACAATCACCCTGCCTTTATACTATCGGATGAAAATCTTCCGATTGTGATGTTGGATGACGCACATAAGCTTACCGATATTGAATTACAATTTCTTTTGCAAGAAGCTCTGGCGCCCGGCAGCATGGATAAACTTAAAAGGCTTGTCCTTTTTTGTGAACCAAGCATACAGGCCGTCATGGCTGCTCTTACCACGCCGATAGCAGAAGAAACAGTTGTAAATAAGGTTTATATATCTTCCATAAGCGAAGCGGAAACTGCCGAATACATGCTCCATAGGCTTAAAATAGCAGGGTTCAAAGGGAAAAACCCTTTTCGGCCATCACATATAAAATCAATATATCGTGCTTCAGGCGGTCTTCCTGGCAAAATTAATGAAGAAGCACACAAATCCCTTGTTCAAAAATATTCTAGAAATTCGAATAGTCATATCGTCATGCGGATCTCTAACTTTCTTGCTACTCGACCCTTTCACTTGGCCATAGGTGGAATCATCCTATTAACACTGGTCTTATTTCTGTTGTTCAATGGCCGGACCAATTCCTATTTTTCCTCTCAAGACTTATCTGAAATGGTGAAAAAACCTCAAGAACTTTCTACAATGCAAGAATTTTCCGTTCCGGGTAAAAGCAACAATAAAAGCGAGCAGGTATCTATAATAGTAAAAGAAAAAGAACCGGAGTTGATACCTTTAAGTACAGATGTGCCAATAAAAGAATTTAATGAAGACAAAAAAGGTGTTAAAACAGAGGAGAGAATACTCAATGGAATCCATGGCGAAAGCTGGATTCTGGCCCAGCCGTCCTCCTATTACACAATACAGATTCTTGGCGTAGGAAACGAAAAGTCGATTCTAAATTTTGTAAAACAATACCGGCTATGGAACAAGGTTTCATATTTTCAAACTGTCTATAAGGGCAAAAAATGGTTTCCAT
>CAZLRK010000392.1:0-1851 GCA_964561845.1 uncultured Desulfobacterales bacterium
ATGAGTATTTTGGTATTGACCTTGAAATTATATGGAAAACGGTTAAGGAGGACCTGCCGATTTTGAAGAAACGGTTGCTGTAAAATTTAACCTTATGAATTTCACAGGGGTAACTCCCCATGAAAATACCGGGATAAGCCAACAGATAGTACTGGGGCGAGATATAAAATAATCCTGTAATTCCAGCCTGCCCTGTTAAATACCATTTTATGGTCAGCCGCAGGCGGATTTAACCGGGGTCTTAAGTTATAAAGCAAATGCAAGAACATTTAACCAAACCATACAATAAAGTCAGAAGGTAACAGCGTCTCATATTACAACCCAGTTCGAAACCCAACTTCTCCGAGTTTCTCCCATGAATATAGTTAAAATAAAACAAAAGTTAAAAAATAACGATAATTATATTAAAGAAACTTTTTATATCAAAGAAATAGGAATATTTGGTTCTTTTATTCATGGTAAACAAAAAGCAGATAGCGACATTGATATTTTAGTGGAGTTTAACAAGGGGCATAAGGACTTTTTCAATTACATTCGACTAAAATATTATTTGGAAGAAATCATTGGGCACAAAGTTGACCTGGTTATCAAGGGAGCTGTCAAATCACGCTTGAAGGAAAAAATCCTCAATGAGGTAGAATATGTCTAAAGAAGAAAGGGATTATACTCTTTTCTTAGAAGATATTTCGCAGGCTATTGAAAAGATAGAAATTTATACAAAAGATCTCTCATATAATGAGTTTTGCAGCAACAGCATGGTTGTAGATGCGGTCATAAGAAATTTTGAAGTAATTGGTGAAGCGATTAAAAATATCTCCAAGGAAATACAGGAAAAATATACAAGTGTGGAATGGAAAGAGGCTGCAGGTTTCAGGGATGTATTGATTCACGATTATTTCGGTATAGATTTAGAGGCTGTTTGGGATACAATAAAAATAAACATTCCACCTTTCAAAAAGCATATGACAGAAGTCTTAAAGCATGAACGGTAAAACTAAATTAAAGAAAAATAACATTAAATGAAGAACATAGAAGAAATTGGTAAAAAAATAGTCAACGCAGCCATCAAAGTTCACCGCGCATTAGGCCCCGGGCTTTTGGAATCAGCCTATCAAAAATGCCTTACCCACGAACTACGCAAAAATGGCCTTAAAGTAGCCTGCGAAGTGATACTCCCAATACAATACGAAGGCATTAAAATTGACGCTGGCTACCGAATCGACATGCTTGTTGAAGATTCGGTTATTATCGAAAATAAGACGGTCGATCAGATAGCCCCAATTTACCCAGTTAAATAGCTTGAGGGCAGTAAATGTACTATACGTATGTTCTTCAAAGCGAGAAAGATGATAAATTCTATGTAGGATTTACGAAAGACCTCAAGCTAAGATTTGAGAAGCATTCCAAGGGTCAGGTAGAATCAACAAGAGATCGGAGGCCATTGAATCTAATATACTATGAGGCTTGCTTAAGTCAGGACGATGCAACCAAGCGGGAGAAGTACCTGAAATCTTACCATGGAAGGATGTTTCTGAAGAACAGACTCAAATCTTATTTAACCGGGTGAACGAAGCCCAGCTCTTAACTTATCTTAAACTTACAAATCTTAAACTTGGCTTCCTGCTCAACTGGAATGTCCCCCTGATGAAAGACGGCATCAAACGAATGGTCAACAATCTCTAACTGGCCGAAGGGCATGGTTCTTTTCCTGATCATTCGCCTGCCCAGTGAAACCCGCTCTTGTTATTGTTTCACCGGGGTCCCGATCAGGAAAAAAGAATAAAACCTTTGCGTCCTTAGCGCCTTCGCGGTTCAACATAAGAATATGCCACGCCAAGCAAGACTTGATGC
>CAZLRK010000393.1:0-1839 GCA_964561845.1 uncultured Desulfobacterales bacterium
AACAACCCCTAAGGGCCTAGGGAGGGAAAAATGCGTATTCGGTCTTTTGACTACTGGGCGGCCCCCGGTCTGGAGGAGGCACTGACCGAACTCAATCTTTGCCGAGCGGATACCAAAGTCATTGCCGGAGGTACTGACCTGGTTTTAAATATGAAAAAGAAAAATATCCTGCCTCGCCGGGTCATCAGTCTCCACAACCTCAATGAGCTGGACTTCGTTCAACCGGATGATTCCAGGGTCCGGATCTGATCTTTTGTGATGACTGTATGGCCGGTATTCGCCGAATGGCCAGGGAATTGAAGGTTGATAAAGATTCGCTGGCCCTGGAATCTATTAAAGAGGTCGGCCCCGGCGGTACTTTCTTAAGTCACCCCCATACCTACGATAACTTTCGCAAGGAATTGTGGATTCCGAAACTGATTGAACGCAGAAACTGGGAATTATGGGAAAAAGATGGTTCTCAAGACATTCGGACTGTTTCGCTTCAAAAAGTCATCGAATTATTAGAGACAAAATCCGAAAATCAACTTCCAGCCGATGTTGCAGCTAAAATTGACAATATTGTAGACGAAGCTCAGCAGAATGATAAGAGCAGTTGATAAAAAACCGGAAAACATTACAACTAAACATGAAAAGTCAGAAAGGAGGGGAAAAAACCGGAAAACACTACAACCAAACATGAAAACTTAGAAAGGAGAACAAAATGAAATTAAAAAAAATGAAATGGACAGTTACTATATGTGCTTTGTTTCTCACGTTTGTGTTAGTCCAGCCGGCGACAGCTGAAAAAGTTTTACGAGTTGGGGTAAGAGATACCGTGGGGACACTTGATCCCGCTTTCTGGATGAATAGCACAGAAGCTTGGATTATGAGCGCCGTACACCCAAAACTCATCAATTATGTGCCAGGTGACAAATGGGTTTATGGAAATGAATTGGCCGAAAGTATTGAACTGGTTGATTCCACCACCATTAAATTTACATTAAAAAAGGGTGCTAAATGGTCCAACGGATATGGAGATATAACCACTGAAGACGTAAAGTTTTCATATGAGCGTTATAACCGTTTAGATGCCCCAAACAAAGGGGACTGGGCAAATCTAAAAGAAGTCCAGGTGGTGAGTAAATATTCCGGTGTTATTAAGCTGACCAAGCCATTCGCCCCGCTCTTTGCAAGCACCCTGCCCTATACCAGCGGGATGGTAACTTCCAAAAAAGCCGCTTTGGAACAAGGCGATAAAAAAATGGGAGTTGAAATCAAAGGTTTCGGCGGCGCTTACAAAATAGAAGAATTTGTGCCCAAGCAACGTCTCGTGGTTGTTCGCAATGAAGGTTGGGTGGGTCAAAAGCCTGTTTATGACAAAATCATCTTTATTCAGGTGGCGGACGATAAGGCGGCTGAAAACGCCCTACTGTCAGGAGAAATTGATTATGCTGAAATACCCGTAACATCTAAACAAGCCCTGCAAAACAAGCTGGCCGGGAAAGGGGAAATCCACGCCTTCTCAACAGATAGATATTTGTGGGTGGGTTTAAACATGGAAAATTCAATTCTGAAAGATCCTCGCATTCGAAAAGCCATTAAAAAATCCATTGATGTACCTACAGTTGTTGACGCAGGTTACATGGGTACAGCCACTATCGCCACAGGGATGATTTCCCCAAGCATGATCGGCCACCTCAAAACCAGAGATGAACGTGATGTAGCAGGGGCACGCGAATTGTTGGCTGAAGCCGGGGTGAAAAACTTGGCCCTGGAACTGGATATCCAAGCACGGCCATATCTTGTGACAATCGCACAGGTTATCCAGGCTAACCTCGCAGAGGCAGGCATCAAATT
>CAZLRK010000394.1:0-1825 GCA_964561845.1 uncultured Desulfobacterales bacterium
CTGGTTCTTATAATATGCTTTTCGAAGTGTCCACTTTAACTATACCACTTCATAAAGATACGGCCTATTCCTGGGCTTATTGCTTGATAAACATGTCTTCCAAATATTTCATCAATATATTTTAAATTTATACAATCGAGTTCGATATTATTTTCAAAGACCAACATGTCTCCACAGAAAACATCTATTGGACGACCTGTCCATCCAAAATCAATTGTTATTACATTTTCTTGACAATAATGACCTAAAATTGTTTTTTTTATCTCTTTTGGTGTGGATTTTTTTAAGGTTTTTGCTTGATCGCTTCTTATTTTTTTTAAGCCAAATTGCAAATGATCTATTAAAGTAGTGTATCCAACCCCCAACCAACATGCTACGGTATAAACTTGAAAGGGGGTTGCTGTTTCTAAATTCCATCCCCTCCGAATGAAGCCATTAATTACAGTGGTTGACGGCATTAGCAAATATGATGCAAATATATCAGCCTTAATTTCTTTTGCGCTCTTATTTTTTTTCTTAGACACATATTCGTAGATTTCATCAATATGTATACCTTTGTGTCCACAAAAATGATGCCCAAGTTCATGGGCACAAGTAAACCGCTGCCTCCCAATTGGTCTATGAGAGCTAATAAATATTATTTTCTTAGGCTTTGTGATATAGAGACCCTCCATGCTTGGTATATCAACAAATTTAACTTCTATACCAATTTCTTCAGCTAAATCGAAAACGCAAAATGAATTGACTGTATCAATTTTATTATTTTGACGCACTTGTAAAGATAACTTAAGTGCCTCTATTCCTCTATGTGTTCTTTTATTGTACATTAATCTTTTTTGTCCTCACTTTTGATTGCTGATAAAACATTTAAAAGCCTATCAACATCTTTTGGATTTAGTTTGTTTAATTCTCTAGCTGCCAATTCAACTTTTTCCTGTACTTCATTAAATTCTGCTATCTTTGTGTTTAGAAGCCAAGAAACATCAACATCATAGTATTCAGCAAGCTTTGCGATTTCATCAGCTGAAACCTTACGTCTACCCGCTTCAATTTCTGATATGGCGGGCCTTTTTAAACCTAACATTTTTGCAACTTGATTTTGAGAAAGACCTGCCGTTTCTCTTGCCATTTTTAATCTTAATGAAACTACTTCTTTAATGGACTTTTCTCTATTCATTTTATTCACCACCTATTCATTGATTTTATTATAAATATTATTGGCAATATCTTCTATTGAAATTTGGCTTGAATCTTTATTATCACATGATATTCCAAATATTTGCACATCAACATTAAAGCCAGTTTTTTCACAAATATTTGTTGTTACTTCAAATGCATTTAAACTGTCAAAGCCATTTAAATCTGTTAACGGTTTGGTTTTATTATTGATTAATTCATCTTTAAACCCATTCAATTCTCTAATTTCTGAAATTGATTTCATTAAAATGTTCTTTATTTCTTTTATATCCATAATATCCTCCTTTAAAGAAAGGTAAGATTATATTACAGCACTTAAGATAATTTGTCAATAGGTAAGATAAATATTTTTATAAAAGTTTTCCGTTTTACTTATTTGAGAGGTGGTTATGCTAAGACAAGCGAGACTGTATACCCGCCCGCCTCGCCTGAGCTTGCGATGGCGGACAGGTCCCTGGCACTCTGCACTATGTCATGATTAGAGGCATCGAGCAGCGAGAGATCGTGGATGATGGCCAAGATAGAGAAGATTTCGTTTTTCGAATAGGAAAAATAGCCTCTAAGACCCAAACCTCGGAAGTGGACCCCAAGTCAAGGACAATTTTTTCCTAAATTAAGGTGCGCTTCT
>CAZLRK010000395.1:0-1816 GCA_964561845.1 uncultured Desulfobacterales bacterium
TTGAAATTAGAAATCCGAATTATCCCGCTATAGCGGGAAAACAAATTCTAAATTCGAATGTCCAAATGCTCTAAACAACCGAATACCGAGGCTTTTGTTTTGAACATTGAAAAATTTGATATTCGATATTGTTTCGAGTTTCGACCATTTTATAAGATCAGGCGATATTCGGATTTTTGCCTGAACGGGAGTTTTCGTTCAGGCACTAAATTATAAGAAAGGATGAAAAAAAATGGCAAAAAATCAAAATAATCATTTAAGCTTTGATGCTTGTATTAATGAAAAAAGGCGATTTTCAAGGATTCTCCTGATTCTTTGTTTTGTGTTTATATTTATTGGATGGATAAAAGGGTCGGGACAATGCCAGGGATGGACTGATTTGGAGATTCGTCTTCTTCTTGATGAGAGTTTTGCAGCAATAGAAGAAGACAAGTATGAAAACAAAATACGGCACTGTCCTCATCATGATTTAAATGGTAAGCTTGATGAAGAGCAATTGATTTATCTTATTGGGACCTTTGAGCAAGAAGAATGGCTCGATTTAAAAAATAAGGAGGCTGCCAAAAAACATCTTTTTATGCATTACGAGAGGTTCTACAAAAAGGCTAAGAAAAATGCGTTACAGGAACCTGTGGACATAAACAGATCGCCATTAACCGAATTAGTAACCCTTCCATATGTCGGCCCTGTTTTGGCAGTGAAAATCGTGGAATACAGAAATGCTCATAATCTATTTGAAACCATAGAGGGCATAAAGAGTGTAGAAGGAGTCGGTTCAGGAATCTTTAATGCTATTAAATTTTATATAAGTGCTTATTAATAAGTATTTTTACCCTAAAAACCTCTTAAAATATCTTTTCAATATTAAACCACCAGTTCTGCTGGTGGTTCCAGCTTTGCGTTTGTTCTCGCCCGCTCTCTATGGTCGCTTGAGTTCACAGAGATCACAGAGAGATAAATAATTTGTCTGATTTTTTGACCCCGCTTAAATAGTTTATGGGTTTAGCGGGGCAGGGACGCAAAATCAGACAAAATTCTCAGCCACTTCCGTGGCAAATAGAATCCGAGGTTGTAGACAGTTGAATAGCAGCAGAATGGATTGTATCATGTCAACATCTCCAGCGATAGCTGGATGTCAGTTTGAACTGAATCGCCCCCTCAGCGATTCAGCTCAAAGACTCAGTGACTCTGCGAACTCTGCTTGCCCTGTGAAATGCGGAGCCTATTTCTCTGGGGTGAGAGATAAACAAGACCCTTTTAGGGTCACCCCCCAAGCCACCACTTCAAGGGGTAAATGTTACATTATTGATTTTTTTGCCATTTTTTTGTTGACATATGAAAAACAATATGTTCAATTCATGAACACTTGGTATCGTTCAAAATTTGAACGTATACCGAGACGCATAAAATTAAAAAGTAATAGCCTCAATTTAGCCAATTGGAACATACAGATGTGAAAATGCCCCTGAGGCACGTTCCCTTTAAAAGGCTAAAATCAATAGTTTTTTTATGGGCAACCTGATAAAAATATTATGTAACCCACCAGGCGGAGCTATGCTCCATGTTTACCCCGTGGAATTTGAAAACTATTCCACTGGGGCTCTATTTTTACCCCGTTAAATTCCGCAGAACCATTTAACCGGGGTGCAATACTCTCTACCCTTAGTAGCCTTCGCGGTTCAAAAAAAAATCATCACTCCATAAAAGACATCATGGACAACAACGACCTACGCACACTGAAGATCCTTGAAGAGATCGAGCATGATCACCCTCCCACCCAGAGGGATCTTGCAAAAAAGATGAATATCTCATTAGG
>CAZLRK010000396.1:0-1795 GCA_964561845.1 uncultured Desulfobacterales bacterium
AATCAAATAAACCACAATATATTGTTATTTATTTCTTTACTAAACAATAGACATATGATACATATTATGTGTTATATCAGGCAGATCGATAAATTTTATAATTCAAAATAATGAAGTTATAATTGGTGCTCGGAAGGAGATATGGCAAAATATAAATCTTACGATTATTCACAAAAAGTGTTCATCCCTGTTTCACTTGAAGATCAATTGATGCCTGGAACATTAGAATTTGCGATTCATACACTTGTGGAAACCCGAATGGATATGTCTATTTTTGACGGAAGGTATAAAAATGACAAGACAGGTCGTTCGGCGTATGATCCCAAAGTTCTTTTAAAGGTTGTTTTGTTGGGGTATTCACGCGGGTTGTTTTTTTCTCGAAAAATTGAACGCGCCTGTTGTGAGAATGTAACCTTCATGGCCATTTCGTGTAACCAACGACCGGATCATAGTACGATAGCTTCATTTGTTTCATCAATGAAGGCTGAGATTTTGCCTCTTTTTGCAGACATACTATTGGTCTGTGAGCAAGAGAAGCTTTTGGGAGGGACTTTTTTTGCTTTAGATGGGTGCAAACTTTCTTCCAATGCTTCCAAACAATGGAGTGGTAAAATCTCTGATATAAAGAAGAAAAAGGAGAAGATCGAACAAAAGGTCAAGCGCTTGTTAGAAGAACAGATTGAAGCCGATAGAAACGACAGCGATGGTTTAAGTGAGCTATCAAACCGTGAGAAACAGATTGAGAAATTACAAAACAAAGCCAAGCAGATTGAGAAGTGGCTAAAGGAAAACGATGCTAAGATAGGGACAACCGGTAAAGAACTACAAAGTAATGTCACCGATAACGAATCGGCTAAAATGATGACATCTCACGGTACGATTCAAGGTTACAATGGCCAAACGCTGGTGGATAAAAAACATCAGGTGATAGTTCACGTCGAAGCCTTTGGTAGAGGCCAAGACCATGAGCATGTTGCTCCCATGCTTGAGGGTGCCAAAGAAAACCTGCAGAAAATTGGGAAGCCGGCGGATTATTTTAAAGGAAAGGTTTTAACTGCCGATACCAATTATCATAGTCACAGCAATTTGAAAAAGTGCCAACAAGAGGAACTGGATGCCTATATTCCTGATATCTATTTTCGAAAACGTGATCCACGGTTTGCAACGCAGACAAGAGGTCAGGTTAAAAAAGAAAAGAAATTTGTTTTAGATGATTTCACATATAATGAAGCTGAAGATCAGTATATTTGTCCCAATGGTAAGATTTTGAAACTAAATATAAAAAAGCACACTGTGGATCGTATCATCTATAGCCGATATATGGCGGATGCCGAAAATTGTAAAAAATGTGCATTAAAGAGCAGATGCTTTTATCGCAAGAACACAAAACGCCGATCATTAGATGTTCCAATCGGGGCTGAAGAAACCAATCTTTCCAAAGCAATGCTTGAAAAGGTAGACAGTGAGAAAGGACGCAAAATATATCCTCAACGCATTGCCATTGTTGAACCCATATATGCAAATATTAGAACTCATAAGCGATTGGACCGCTTTACCCTCAGGGGAAAAATTAAAGTCAGCATACAGTGGACCTTGTATTGTATGATTCATAATATAGAAAAAATAGTGAACTATGGTATGGCTTAAGAGGATTTTGAGAGGATAGTTAAGATTTACGAGTCATAAGAAAGATAATCCCATAAATTGGTCCCTCTGGAAAAAAGGGTTGTTTTAAAAAGACAAAATTTTGCACTACAGGTAAATAATTGAAAATGGCTTTTTCGACAGTCTCGCT
>CAZLRK010000397.1:0-1794 GCA_964561845.1 uncultured Desulfobacterales bacterium
TATCAAAGAACAACAGCCTGTTATGAAACATGCTGATAATTTAGTTATTTGAAAGATAACATCAAATATTGATTGCCAAGGAGCACCCAAAACTTCGCCACTTTTGGCTTTTTTATGGTCAAACGAAGGTAAACTAACATTGCCTCCTTATAATCCTCCATCTCTGATACTATGCTGCCATATTTTTCTAAAAGCGATGTATCATCTGGGCACTGCTTAACCCCCATTCTGGAACAGTCACGTGCCAATTCATTTTTTCCCATCTCCGATAATATCTCAGCAATTTTCGTGAAGTGCGTTGGAATATCAGGGTCCTGTTTGAGCTGTTCGAACAGCATTTCAATGGCTTCAATCTCTCTTGATTCCCTGACCAGGCAATCAGCTAAAAAATCACGAAGAAAGAATGCGGTTGGATTAGAGTCTATCCCCTTTTTTATTATATTCATAGCCTGGTTGTATTTCTTTTTAAAATAATATGAAAGAGCATACCAGTGATAAACTTCTGAACTTCCTTGCGTTTGTATTAAAGCCCCTTCGAAGTATTCTACCCCCTTCTTATTATCCTTTTCAAATTTGACATGCCCAATCAAACCTATAGTTTTGTTGCGCTTTTCATCATCATGTTCCGAACTCAAGTCCTCTTCTAGAAATTCAAGGGTTTTATCATAATCTTTTTTTATAAAAAATGAGATCCATTTTTTTTCTTTCGCTGGTTTCTCGTCTATAACCATTTCGGCTTTTTTTCAGCTGACCGGACTTCTATTTCTTTTACCTTCGACTCTGATGGAGAGCCTGGAGATTCGGTCTCGGCTGAGACTTTATAACCGTCTTTGGTCCCAGCAATTTTCCTGAAGCTAACAATCCAATCAAGGAGTTTGTTGAACTCTCTTCTGAAAATAAAAAGCCCGAGCAATAGAAGGCACGTAATGATTATTGACTTGAACTCTATGAAAATCTCAAACATTGGTTTATATCCTTGTAGTTATCTCCTAGTGAGTGAGCGGAATTATTTCCTGCCGAATAAGAAAATACGGAATTTTTTCGGGACGAACGGGAAAATACAGAAAAAATTCTGCCCGAATGGAAGAATACGGAATTTTCATTTCAGTTTTTAAAAATAGAATTTATATAAATATTTTAATAAAATCAATAGAAAAATGGAGAAGCTATAAAGGTATCTAAGGTCTTTCAAGTAGTAACAATCCACAGATTACGCAGATTACCCCAGTACCATTTGCCGGCTTGTCCCGGTATCTCCACGGGGAGCTACCCAGGTGAAATACGCTTCGCTCCTCATTGGCATGAATTTCACAGGGCAGGCGCAGATTACGCAGATTTTCGGGGTTTTTGAATTAGTGGTTAAAAGAACAAGGTTTGATTTCTATTAAGGAATTGTGGGTAGACATTTATCCGGCGACAGCCCGATAGGTTTTATGAACTGCACCGTGCGGAGCAACGCATGCGGTGTTGTGTGTGTGGGGGGAGCTACCCGATTAGCCAAAAATTGTTTTCAAGGCAGGTTTTCAAAATCATCTAAATCTTTATGTCGTCCACTCGCTTTCTTATTAATCTTCAATTGTTTCAAACTAATAACATTTACTTCGATTCCATCGATCTCATCAACAATCCTTTGTTGAAAACACTCCTCAAAGTTAACACCTGAAATTGTTGTTAATATTTCAATCCGCATGGGAGCAATGCCCATGCGAATAATACTTTTTTCTTTAAGGAAAAGTTCTTTTGATAATTGGGGAGTATCAAAACCAAACTCCTTTAAAGCTAAAACCATTTGTT
>CAZLRK010000398.1:0-1780 GCA_964561845.1 uncultured Desulfobacterales bacterium
TTAAAAGTTATAAATATGTAACTTCTTAACTTGCTGACTTTTTACGAATGCATCAATAATGAATATCGAATGAATGTATACCTTTCTTGTTTCAATTTTCTAATTTAATAGAGCTTCTCCGATTTAATTGGTGTAAAAAGGGTTTTTAAGTGATTTCTAAATAACTTCGAGACTTTGTTACGCAAAATATAATTTTATTTCGTGTTTTCGTGATTATTAATTTAATTGCCTTTGAAGCATCTTGTTTCCTAGCAGCCAAAATATTACGACTCCTTTACATTATTTTCGATGAATGTTACTGCATTCTTTAACCTAGAAATAACCCGCTCTTTACCCAATACTTCGATGATTTCAAAGATGCCGGGGCTGGCGGTTTTACCGGTAAGCGCCACACGTACCGGTTGAGCAATTTTACCGAGCTTCAATCCGGTTAATTCCATAACTGATTTAAAAGCGGTTTCAAGATTTCCTTCATTAAAATGTTCCAGCGCTTCAAGCTGTTTAATCAATAGGTTGAGTGACTCAAGAGAAGAAGTTTTAAGAAATTTTTTTGCGGCTTTTTCTTCAAATAAAATGGTATCTTCAAAATAGAACCCCGCGGAATCCGCCATTTCTACAAGAGTCTTACTGCGCTTATTAAGTGTTTCGATCACACTTTCCAGAAAAGTGTTGTCTTGAATTTCATAATCCCTTTCCTTTAAAAAAGGGAGCAGGGGTCTGGCTAGTGTGTTTGGTGTAGTTGTTTTGATGTGATCAGCATTTAGAGCCAAAAGTTTGTCCTGGTCAAAAACACCCGGAGATCGCCCAATGTTTTCAAGTGTGAATTTATCAATAAGTTCATTTCTGGTAAAAAACTCCTGGTCTCCATATGACCATCCCAGTCGGACCAGATAGTTGAGAAAGGCATCCGGCAAATATCCCATATCCCTGTATGCCGTAACTGACATGGCTCCGTGTCGTTTGCTTAAACGGGTCCGGTCGTTACCAAGAACCATGGGAACATGGCCAAAAATGGGAAGCCGGCTTTTCAAAGACTTGTAAAGCATAATTTGCTTGGGTGTGTTCATGACATGATCATCACCCCTGATCACGGTGTTTACTCCCATGGTAATATCGTCAACTACGACGACAAAATTGTATGTGGGAGTGCCGTCGCTTCTTGCAATGATAAAATCGTCCATTTCTTGATTTTGAAAGACGATGTTGCCCTTGATAACATCTTCTATGACTGTGGTTCCAATTGTCGGGGCCTTAAATCGGATAACGGCATTGTTTGTTTTTGAAAGATTTTTATCTCGGCAGGTTCCGTCATATTTGGGTTTGGTGCCTATATCCATGGCTTTTTGACGCATATCTTCGAGATCTTCCGGGCTGCAGGTGCAATAGTACGCCTGGTTTGAATCAAGAAGTTTCTGAATATACTTTTGATATATATCAAACCTTTTAGATTGGAAATAGGGCCCTTCATCCCAGTCGATACCAAGCCACTCAAGCGCTTCAAATATTGCGTCAACGGATTCCTGTGTGGATCGTTTGATGTCCGTGTCTTCAATTCGAAGGATAAATTTACCTTTCATATGGCGGGAATAAAGCCAGTTAAAAATTGCTGTTCGAGCCCCTCCCACATGAAGATAGCCTGTAGGGCTGGGGGGGAATCTTGTGATAATTGTTTTCATTCTTTTCTCCTGTTGTAGTCCATTGTTCAATGTTCGTAATAAATTTTAGGCAATTTCAGGACTCCTGACCCCAGTTGAAAATGCTTCTCGCTAAGCCTTGAATT
>CAZLRK010000399.1:0-1757 GCA_964561845.1 uncultured Desulfobacterales bacterium
ATCTATACACCCTTAAGCGTTTTTTAGGTCACTCCTCTTTAAAATCCACAATTATATACCTTCACCTCCTACCGGAGCGGCTGCAACAGTGCAAAAGCCCTCTGGATACCCTTTATGAAGATGATGAGTAGGGAGGTGCTATAATGAGAAAAACAATCAATGATTCCACAGCCCCCCAAGAACAAGTGGAACTTGCCGATATTTTCCGCCTTTACGGAGATGATTATCGGCGATCACACGCTGTGTCCTATGAACAGTTAAAAGTCATGCACCATATCCAAATATGCCGCACAGCTGAGCTTGGTGGTCATGTGGAGCAATGCGACCAATGTGCATTTGAAAAAATCGCTTATAATTCATGCCGGGATCGACATTGTCCTAAATGCCAAACGTTGACAAAGGAAAAATGGCTCAATGACCGCAAAGCAGAACTGCTTCCTTGCGGTTACTTTCACCTGGTATTCACCCTGCCACATGAGCTTAATCCCATTATACTATCCAACAAAAGAACGGCCATGAACATCTTGTTTGCCGCTGTGAATCAAACCCTTCAGGCTTTTGCCAAAGATCCTCAGTGGAGACTCGAAGGCCGGCTCGGATTCATCAGCGTTTTGCATACATGGTCACAGACGCTTATCGACCATTTCCATCTGCACTGCTTGATTCCCGCAGGGGCTCTTTCCTTTACAAAAGACAAATGGATACCGACCAAAGATAACTTTCTATTTAAAATCACTTCTCTGGCTAAGGAGTTTAGAAAACGGTATCTCAAACTACTGCTAAACGCCTATTTAAAAGACGAGTTGATTTTTACGCAAAAAACTGCTGTCCTTAACTCCAGGCAAGCATTTCAACAGCTGATTAACTCGGTTTCAACAATAAAATGGATCGCCTATGCAAAGCGCCCTTTTGCAGGTCCCCAGCAGGTACTTGAATATCTTGGTCGCTACACTCACCGGGTTGCCATATCTAACAATCGGATCATCTGCATTGATAACGGCAGGGTTACTTTTACCTACCGGGATCGGCAAAGAAACAATGAAATCAAAGAAATGACCCTCGATGCTGATAAGTTCATCGGCCGATTTTTGCTTCATGTCCTGCCAAAGGGCTTTTTCAAAATCCGATACTTCGGCTTCTTATCTCACACAAACAAAAAAGAACAGATCCCGCTTATTAGAAAATTAATCGATCCGAATGCAACATCGCCAGAAAAAATTAATGAGAGCATCAGCGAAATGATGCTCCGATTGACCGGCATAGACATTACCTGTTGTCCGAAATGTAAAAAGGGTAAAATGATACGAATCAGAAAATTGCCAAAAGATTATTTGAATTCATCTTAACCACTATTTCTGTCTTGACGCTTAGTATCTGAGATCAATAAGTCGCTGATAAAGCACAATAGGACAGGTGCGCACACTTTCTGCCATAGATGGGTATACAAATATGATTCAGCACTCTTATCAGTATTTTCAAACAACAACGAGGGCGCGAAAAGCTCCAATTTTTTATTATATTAAATTCACCCCACTCAAATCACTGCCCTCGTTAAAAATTATAACCTTGATGCCATCCATATAATCCCCATAGACTGCACTCATCGAATCATGATGCTAAGCCGCGGTACAGTTCACCATTTTATCAATCATTGCTATGGGTTATAAATGCGCTGTTGGTTATTATGGATCTGATGTGTCACCGATATTGTTGGCTCAGTCGCGTCAGCGCAACAATTGATAAAACGCTATTCTATG
>CAZLRK010000400.1:0-1733 GCA_964561845.1 uncultured Desulfobacterales bacterium
GTTGGGTCGTAGCTGAAAGCGAAGCCCAAAGGGTGAAGAATTGATTCTAAAAATGATATCTTCCGATCACAGCATGTTCATCTATATAAAAATTTATAATCTATGTATTTAAATGATATTACAGTTAATTTTAGTGTTATTAATCATAGAATAAATTGTTCATGAGAAATGCGGGGTAGCGCCTTCATTCGAAGTACTTATCAAGCAAGCTTTTCCACTCGGCAATAAAGCTCTCATACTCGGAGGCGGAGAATTTTGCTACGAATTCATTTCCTTTTTCTGACAACGCAATGTATTCATAAGTTACTTGTATTTTCGTGCGTGAATCACTCAACTCAGTGCATTGCACGGTAACTACCCCAATCTTATATTCCGGTTCTACCTTATAGAATTCCACCAGGTACGATTCAGGCTTATATTTTTTTACCATCCATATTGCATCAGTTGACGCATGATCATGATTCTTTGTTAAGAACACATAATCCTCATGGAGATCAGTAGTACCCATGATATTTTCATAGTCCCAACCAGGCACCCACAATTTCTCACCTTCGGGACTAAAAAGGGGAAACATCTTGTTTATTGGCTGGGTGATTTCAAATGTTGCTGTGTGTTTGATTTTGCTCATAGTCTTCCTTTGTGTGTTGAGACCTTTGCAAAACGCCCCCTTTTGCCCAATTTCTGTGTTAGACTCAAATTTTAATCCTCGAAATACTCAATGTATGCCTGCCTGCCCCGTAGGTCCGGCAGATCGTACTGGGGTGGTTAAAATTTTCGCCTGCCTTGAACTTGAAAAAAATTGAGCATTTTTCAAAGGTCTCATATTTTCCGGGATGTCCCGGGTTATTGTGTACCTTATAATTTATATTCAAATGTCAGTGTTCGAAAATATGATTGTTCGAACTTCTTCCCACAGGTTTTGATATGATTTTGAAGCCACGGACTTTGGTGAAAACGCAGCAACCGGCTCTCGCTGAATTCCCATTTTTTCGATCTGGGATAAATAAGGAATGTGGCTTTGCAAAACACCGTTAAACTCCTTTGAAACTGTGGCCATGAGTTCATTGTGCATTTTTTTACGCCTATCTACCATGGAAAAAAAGGTGTAAATCTTACCTGAATTATATTTATTCTTTTTACAGAAAGATAGTAATTGCCTGTGAGTTCGCATGGACAGTGTCGTTGGGATAAGAGGAACAAGGGCGTAATCAACGGCATTGAATATATTGTCGGCCAGGATATTGATGGTAGACGGACAGTCAAGGATGATTAAATCATATTCATCCTTAAGAGGATCTAGAATTTTGCTAAGCCGCTGTTTTGAGCGTTTCAATCTGTCAAAAGTGACATCTAAATTACGGTGACTGAAATCTGCAGGAAGCAGATCCAGGTTTTCATAATCTGTGCCCTTAATGCTTTTAGCAATCTGTTTACCCCCCCTAATGAATCCCCTTGCTCCGGGCTTAAGTTTGGGTCTTACCCGAAAATAATAGGTTGTGGAACTTTGAGGATCAAGATCGCAGATTAAGGTTTTAACGCCTGTCTGGACAGCCAGATAGGACAAATTTACAGATGCCGCGGTCTTGCCCACACCCCCTTTATTACTGTAAAGTGCCAGCGTTGTCATGAAACAGCCTCTTTCGTAGTATTTTTGTTTTTAAATAGCTAAGATATTACCCTAATTGAGCGAAAATAATGCTCAATTAAGCGTTAATTGTTAATTGTTATTCGTT
>CAZLRK010000401.1:0-1707 GCA_964561845.1 uncultured Desulfobacterales bacterium
AAGATAAATACTCCTGAAGGCAAACTCGATAAAAATGGCAAACCGCTCAAATTCTATTGATTTTCATTGCATGCTATGCCGCATTCATTGGAATTGTCCTTTATTCTATTATTGCCTTGGACCATCCTTATCGCGGGGTTATGCAAGTCTCTGAAAAGCCTTTCCAGACGCTTTACCGTAATTCTTTGTCAAAATCCAATTTAAAGTAGCAGGCTGGGGTCAAACTTAACTTATCTGCTGGGGTTCTGGAGTCTTACTGGTTTATAAAAAAATCACATTTAAAAAAAGTGGTTTTGTATTATTATTTCTTCTTCTTTTGTTTTTTGTCTCTCAATTTCTTTAACCACAGCAAGCACCGCGCCGTCAGTCCGATCGCCAGACAAAATCCGGCAGCAATCGTTAACCCCCCAACCATAATAGCAGCTGCTATATCATCATCGCCGCTAAGGAGCGAAATAACCATTTTTCTCAATTCGTTATTCCAAATATACAATACGGCCCCTACCATTAAAGCCGTAAAAACAAGAGAAAGAACGCCATAAATAGTGTAAATTTTGTGTTCACGGGAAGAAGCGCTTTCTGTTTTCGATTTACCGGTAAATTTATTAAAAATAAAACTCAATGATTCTCTCCTCAGGTTAGGGACTTCCAGCCATTCCATAAGAATGTAATACCCATCATATTCAAGTAATGGATTCAAGTTAAGCAATGCAAGAAAATAACTTAGATACGCAGCTTGATATAGCCCCAGGGAAAAATCACTTTCAGGAATTACCGCAACAATTACGCAAAACAGCCCGGATATCAATATATTAACAGCAGGTCCAGCAATTGAAACTACAGTTCGCGCGAACGGCCTTTCCTCCAGCCACATATCCGTCGAATCCACAAAAAACGCAGGCATTCCAAAATAAAACATTAGCCCCGCTTTCCTTACTCTGCGCCCGTAATGCTTACATGCCATCGCGTGCCCCAGTTCATGAAAAAAAATCAAGAATGGAAATGAAACAAGAATAATTATCATACCTAAGTCATAATCTCCCCTGAGGTCAAGAAACTGAAAGATGGGATCCGGCTCCCAGTAGATAAAAAGCGCAAATCCGATTATTGATATCAAGCTAAGGAATATTAGCGGCACACGCATAAAAAAGAACCTGCCTAGATAACGGTAAATAACATCTAAAAACTTATCCGCGTTTTTGAAAGCGTATTCTTTCTGGAAGGCGCTGCTTGCCAGCTGTCTCAGCCGGTATTCATATCCTTGTTTTTTATCTTCGACAGGTTTTTGTTTGTCGCTTACAATCAGAGAATTCGCTTCTAACTGCTCTATCAGATCATCTATACGGTCCAGAGGGTAAGCACCGAATTTTTTATGGTATTCTAAGATGATATCCATAATATTGCGCCTGCCGTCCATCAACTCCCAAAGGTAATAGTTTTCAGGCCCTATCCTTAAATAACCTGTAGCAGCCGGATTGTGCAGGACATAATATTCTTTTCCGCGCCTTGTTCTTATATGCGCGCTTTGTATATTCGGCAGGCGTTTCGGTATTAATAAATTGGTATTTGCTTTATCCATAAGTTAAAATATTCTCGTAAATAAAATCATGCCTGTGCAAGTTTAATTAAGTTAAAAAACAGTTGTCTTAATTGGCTTACATATTTTATCATTATTTTTTAATTTAGTCCATTTCATTTAGAAAGGTA
>CAZLRK010000402.1:0-1703 GCA_964561845.1 uncultured Desulfobacterales bacterium
GCCCCTCCGGGGCGTAGGCCCAACGGGCCGGAGGCTTGAACTTGAACAAAATTGAACATTTTTCAAAGGTCTCAAAATGAGTCTTTTTGAGGCGATTTAGCTATTTACTCCCCTAATTGAGCGAAAATAATACTCAATTATGCGTTAATTGTTATTCGTTATTAGAATTTGATGATCGTCTCATTTTATAAATCCATGATTGATGAAATATAAAAACGGATTTTATTCTTTTTAAACGATTAACCAATAACAAATAACGAATAACTCCCAATTGGTTTTTTACTCAATTGGGGTAGTATCTTAAGAAAGTTTTCTTTGCAGTTCTTTTGCTCCCTGCAGGATAATATCGAACAGTTCGGGAATATCGCTTTCCTCAACACAAGAAAAGGCTATTCTCAAATTATGTTCTCCTATGGAAATAAGGCCGACACCATATTTTTCAAGCAGATGTATCCTGAGTTTTTCAGCATTCACATACTTTAGCTTAATACACATAAAATAACCGGAATTAAAAGGATATACATCCCATACTTCTTTGTATTTGTGATCTGAAAGAACTTCTTTAACCCGTTTAGCCCTCTTTTTTAGTGTTTCATACTTTTCTTGTTTCTCAACCGCATAAGTTTTATCCTGCATGGATCTTGCAATGATAGACTGACTCAGGTGAGAAGCGTTAGATATGGAACCCCTTACGCATCCTGCGGTCTTCTTCTCAAGGGCATCATAAACAGGCCTGGAATCACCCTCGATTTTACACCCGTACGTAATAAAACCTACTCTCAGACCCCAGACGTAGTTTTCCTTGGTGGCACCGTCGAGTTTTATTGCAAGGAGTCTAGGATGCCGGCTGCAAAGACGCGCAAAAAGGGATTCTTTCATTGTCTCTTTTTCATAAAAGAGGCCAAAATATGAATCATCACAAACGGCAATTATGTTTGTGCCCTTCTCAGCTATATCTGTCAGGATCTTAACAGTTCTGTTTCCTTCTTCTTCACTTATTGTATAGCCGGTGGGGTTATGAGGAAAATTTAAAAGAACAATTATCTTATCATTTTTTAATGCCTCCTCGTTGATCTTTTTCTCAAAGGCTGCAAGATTATAATCGCCATTTTCAGAAAATATTGGATACGTAGTTATCTTTGCCTCTTTCCTGACATTTAAAATCATATTGTAGTTTCCCCATGTCATATCAGGAAGGATTACCACATCGCCCGGATTGATCCAGATATCTGCAAATACACTAACAGCGTGAGTGATGCCGCATGTGACTACAGGGAGACTTATTTTTCCATTTGCAATGGAAGAATTTTTTACAAACAAAGACTCCTGCCATATCTTTCTTAAGGCTGGAATCCCAAAAGAAGGCGCGTAAGTTAAGGACTCTCTTGGTCGAATACCGGTAATCGCATCCATTATGGAAGAAAAATGCATGGTTTTCCCATGCTCTTTGGCTATTCCTGCTGTTGCGTTTATCTTGTGGGCTTTTTCCTTTGCTTCTGCGCTTTGGGTCAAAATCCCCTTAGGAAAAAAAAGATTTTTCCCAATATTGGACAGCATCTCCATAAGTTGGGGATGGTCCTTTTCGATTACACTGTTAAGTTGCTTTGCTAATGGGTTCATTGATACAACCTCCTTTGCAGACATAATTGAGACCTTTGCAAAACGCCCCCTTTTGCCCAATTTCTGTGTTAGGCTAAAATTTT
>CAZLRK010000403.1:0-1672 GCA_964561845.1 uncultured Desulfobacterales bacterium
GATCTAATGAAGTTGTTGCCGATTTAGAGAGACTAATAGGGGTACCGTTGTTCGAAATTCCCACAATACCGCCTTCCGTTCCCGGTCTTCGACTTAAAGAAGCCTTTGAGAGGCAACTTCGCGTCATGGGCGTAAAGTATTTTTCACAAAAGCAGGTACTGGATGTACACAAAGGGACCAACAGGGATTTTGAACTCTACATCGGTAATGAAACTGCGGAACAGATAGTGCAATCCAAAGGAGTAGTTTTGGCGAGCGGTAGATTTATAGGAGGAGGGCTACACGCGGACAGAAAACAAATTCGTGAGACGATTTTTAATTTACCGGTTCACCAGCCTAAGCATAGAACAGAATGGCATTGTAAGAATTTTCTTGACCCAAAAGGGCATTCAATAAACCGGGCCGGCCTGGAAATTGATGATGCCTTCAGACCTCTTGATGCAAATGGCCGTCCCGCCTTTGAGGCCCTTTTTGCAGCAGGGTCCATTTTAGCTCACCAGGATTGGAAACGTATGAAGTGCGGTTCAGGTCTTGGAATTGCCACTGCCTTTGCTGCAGTTAATTCTTTTGTCCGTCTCTGTTAATATTTGAAAGCACTAAATACAATCCTCTATTTACAAAGGGATTCATTTAAGATAATAAAACATTTTCAAAGTTCTCACACCTGTAAGTTAAAAAAAGTAGTAATTTAGCCTTTTGAAAACAGGTAGAGATAGCAAGCTTTGAAGCGGCTTTGTTTTCAAACAGCTAAAATATCAAAAAAGAGAAATGTTTATGAAATTATTCAGAATAATATTTATTTCATTGGTCCTGTTGTTTTTTAATACACAAAAAGGAATATGTGATAATTTATTCTTTGCGTTGAATTCAGCGACAGGGCAATCCTCACTAACACTAGACGAGATTTTAGACGGAGTTGAAAAAAGATACGCTCTTTCTGGTTTTTCAGCGAGATTTGATCAGGTATCAACAATAAAGGCGATGGAAATAAGTGATACCGCATTTGGGAAGATATTTATCAAACGTCCCGGGATGATGAGATGGGAGTATGAAAAACCTGAAAAGCAGATTATCATTACAGACGGTAAGAAATTGTGGGTATACAAACCGGAAGATAATCAGGTTATGATAGGGAGCGCCCCCTCATATTTCGGAGAGGGCAAGGGGGCCAATTTTCTTGCCGATATTAAAAGCATCAGGCGTAAGTTTAAAGTTACAATCGAAAAAAATGGCGGAGATGATTATCACTTGCTGAAACTTATGCCCCAAAAAAAATCATTTGATTTATCTGTTATATATTTATCCATTTCAAAGCAAACATTTGATGTTGTAAAGATTGTTACCTTGAATGAATACAAAGATGAAACCATAATAAAACTGAGCAATTTGCAATTTAGAAAGGATTTGAGTGATTTAATGTTCAGTTTTGAAGTGCCTAAGGGGACTGATATATTGCATATGGAAAATTGACGGTCTCGTAAAAAGCCCAACTTCTGCGTTGTGCTGCATTTCGCAATCATTCAACGTACGATAAGTACGCCTCATGATTACAAAATTTGCACACCTTGAATTTGAACTTTTTACGAAACCGTCCAAGTCGGACTTTTTACGAGTTCATCAAAATTGATGGCTTCGTAAAAAGTCCGAACTGATTCAGGCGGCAGTTATGAGC
>CAZLRK010000404.1:0-1646 GCA_964561845.1 uncultured Desulfobacterales bacterium
TATTCTTATAACATGCTTTTCGGAGTGTCCACTTTAACTATACCACTTCAAGTTTCACCCCAGCTTGTCCTTTG
The DNA here is from genome assembly GCA_964561845.1 of uncultured Desulfobacterales bacterium. Classification (GTDB taxonomy): domain Bacteria; phylum Desulfobacterota; class Desulfobacteria; order Desulfobacterales; family JAUVVS01; genus JAUVVS01. Next base: position 75 of record CAZLRK010000404.1, read on the forward strand.
TTTTATGGAATCAAGAGACAGTTTCTTACTGGCAAATGCAGTAGCAATTAAAAACTTCGAGGAAGAGATATATGAAAGCAAATTTAAGGATATTTTGGGAAGATCGTGGCAAGTTTTTTCTTTCCATCTGTTTGGTAATACCATGGTTGATAATTATTGCATTCCTCTTCCACAGGGTGTCTTTTGCTTAAGCAACTTTTATCCCACCAATGTAGACTCTTTATTGCGGGTGTTAAGGGATAACTATTCCAGATATATCCTTCCTTCCATGATTGTTTCTCCCATTTATTTTAGTGTAGATTCGATTAGTGATTACTATTCAAAAGGCCTGGCAGATAATCTTCCCCTAATGAAAGATATTGAATTTAAAAAACTGGATCATGGAGGTATGGTCATCACCTTAAAGACTCTTGGTATTGAGTTCTCAATTCCCAAAGCGAAAGTTCCCGATACAATTTGTTTTATACCCGGAATGTATTATAACAAAGGAAATAAGAAATGGATAAATATGGGATTCGAGGGAATTTATTCAGATAAAAAGAACTGGAAGGTTTGTGGTGTCGGAGTTGAGCTAAAGGGTTCAAATGCTTCCAGTGCACTGAATTGGGTTCGAGAGGAAGATGAGTCAAAAAAGGAAATAAAACATAGGCTTGGAGATGAAGATATAAAGATGGATGATAGCAATTCTTATATTTGGCAAAAAGAAATAAAGTCAAAGAAAAACGGCGCAGATATGACTTTGTTTGGTTATTGGGCGCCGTTTGAGAAGCACAGCGAGTCACACAGGCTGATGAGTATTAATTTTTATTCCAGAAATCCTTTCAAGGTTTCATATCGACTTTTAGGAAAAAAATAGAGAAGAACGTACCCTATTTATTCCTTCGTCGAGAACGGCCGTCTTGTTTCGGGAGAGGGATGCCTAAGGATTTCATTTTTCGGAAGAGAGTGCTTTTGTGTATGCCAAGTTCCTGTGCGGTTGCAAGGCGATTGTTCTGATTTCGTTTGAGCGCTTCCAGTATGGTCTGGGTTTCCATGGCTTTGAGGGAAGATTTCATATCACCTGGCGGTTTAGCCGGGCTACAAAATGTTCAACCAGCGGGGGGGACATCCTCTTTTTGATTTTCAGAAAAAGTGTACTTACTAAATATAGGATGGACCGGATAGCATAAGTGGATTGGATCGGTCCTTGCAGGAAAATTGGGCATTATCCAGCAAACCGTCAATACCTGGATCCCGGATATCCGTGCCCGGCAGAAAGCAAACAGGAACACCATTATCCTTCGTTTGAAACGCCTTGGATAGATCCAGGAAATGATCGCGAAGGAGGTGGGATTAGACCTAAGTATAATTTCAAGAATTGTGCAAAATACCAAAATTAGTGATATGCACAATCTGCTCTCTCAAGGCCATATAAAGGGGGCATCGTGCAGAGATTGCATTAGTAAAGCACGTTCTGCACGAACGGATTCTAAACCTATGAACGTTTGAAAATTGAGAAAATGTTGCCCTGAAGCTAAATGTCGTAAAGATGGTGGCACAGATTACACCCTTTCGGCGCTTCGGGCATAGCTT
>CAZLRK010000405.1:0-1645 GCA_964561845.1 uncultured Desulfobacterales bacterium
AAATGTTTCAGAATTAAACAGCCCTTTGTCACTTAGTTTTAACTTGGGAATCACCAATAAGGCCATAAACGACAGCGTCATAAAGGGAGCATGGAGAAGGGAACCGAAAGCTTTGGCTTTTCTGTCCAAAATTGAATAATCCTGTGACACAGTAAAACAATCATCATTCGTCATAAGTCCTCCAACTGGTAAAGGGAGCAGAAATTCATCTTTATCGTGTACAATGGAAAGTCCGCCTTTGTTTCGAATGATCAGATTGATTGCTTTGGTTAAATCATCGTCGTTTGAACCCACAGCTACGATGTTATGGCTATCATGAGCAATTGAGGCTGCAATTGCGCCTTTCTTCAGCCCAAAATTATTTATAAACGCCACAGCTGGCTGAACATCGGCATATCTATTAACTACAGAGATTTTCAGGATATCTCGATCAGGGTCGGAGATTACATTATTTCCTTGAATTTTTGGATACTCTTGCTTCCATTCAGTATAAATCTGTCCGTCAAGTGCTTGTATCAAATTGATTTTTTTTCCCTCTGCCGGAACTGTAAAATCTTGAATCTTTTTTTCTGTTGTATTGAAATTATTAATCGGATTTATCGATATGTGCGGCAAAAGAGTTTTACCGTTTTCCGCAACTTTAGATCCATCTATCCAAGTTTCCAGTATTCTGAAAGATTCAAACCCGTCGATCACTGCAAAATCTGCAAAGTCTCCTTTCTGAAGCAGTCCCACCTCTAACCCATAATGCATGACAGGATTCATCGAAGCCGTTTTGAAGACTTTCATTTTGTCACATTTTGCATCAAGCGCCCTTTTGACCAGTTGATTAATATGACCCTGTACTAATTCGTCCGGATGCTTATCATCGCTGCAAAGCATACATTTTTCAGGATACTTCTCGATAAAGCATACAAGGGCATCAAAATTCTTAGCTGCAGATCCTTCCCTAATAAGAATTTTCATCCCTAATTCTAATTTTTCTAAAGCTTCCTCTTTGTCGATTGTTTCATGGTCTGTGCTGATACCAGCATTTACGTATGCTGCCAGCTTCTGACCGCTAAGACCGGGCGCATGTCCATCTATTGGTAATCCAAGCCGAATAGCGGTCTCAATTTTTTTTATCACTTCCGGATCTCTATGAATCACACCTGGGAAGTTCATCATTTCACTTAGATACTTAATCTCTTCACGGTATAAAAGGGAAGTCACATTGTTTGCATCTATTCTATGACCGGTTGTTTCAAACGAAGTAGCTGGCACACAAGAAGGAGCACCGAAGTAAAACTTAAATGGAGATTGTTTCCCGTTTTCTATCATAAAATTTATCCCATCGATTCCTAAGACATTTGCTATTTCATGTGGGTCAGACACAGATGCGACAGTACCATGACAGACCGCAAGTCTAGCAAATTCTGTGGGAACCAGCATAGAGCTCTCAATATGAACATGGGCATCTATAAGTGGCGGAATAATGAATTTATTGTATTTGCGGTTTTCTTTGGTGATGTCTACAATTTTACCTTTCTGTATTATTAGGGTGCCGGGATAAATAATATCATTCACTACATCGACAATGTTTCCAGATACCTTTTTCATTTTTCCTTCCACCATTTTCATTCAGTGTGTCTAGCAGTGTCACCCA
>CAZLRK010000406.1:0-1644 GCA_964561845.1 uncultured Desulfobacterales bacterium
AGCGACTTGTCGGGTCGAAGCTCGCAGAGCGAAGCCTGAAGCGAATGGGCGGTGAATTATTATATTTCTTTCGTGCTTTCTTCCCTTTGCATTTTTGTAATGATTTTTTCTATGATTCGAGATGTTGAAGCATTTGGAATAGAAGGAATGCGCACAACCTTACCCCCGCTTGCTTTTAAAAAGTCAGCTCCGATGATATTTTCTTCAGTCCAGTCGCCGCCCTTTACGAGAACATCGGGCTTTATTGCCTGTATGAGCTTTAAAGGATCCGGCTCATTAAAGATTACAATATAATCTACACACATTAAGCTTGCAATAACCTCTGCCCTTTCATCCTGGCATACAATCGGCCTTGTGTTTCCTTTTATAGTTCTCACAGACTCATCGGAATTTAAGCCTAGTATTAAAATATCACCTTCAGCCTTAGCCTCAGCAAGATAACGCACATGACCAACGTGCAATATATCAAAACATCCGTTGGTAAAAACAATGGTTTCCCCGGACTTTCGAAGAGGTTCTACCTTTTGCTTAAGCTCTTTCAGTTTTAAAATTTTTGACTGCATGGGTAACAATATGTTTGAAACGTTTTTATTTTGAACTTTTTTAATCCACAGATTACCCCAGTACCATCTACCGGAGCTACGGGGCAGGCGCAGATTTCACAGATTTTCAATGCAATAGAACCCTGGCGCATTCATCTGCAGTTGCCCCCGTTGTATAAACATCATACATATATCAAGTAATTACAGATAATGTAAAGTAAATTATAGTAAATGCTTATATTTTATAAAATCAAGTTGTTAATTGGTATTTAATACTAAGAGTAAACACAGGGAATTAGCTGTAAATAGAGAGATGCTTTTTACAATTTGTTGACTAAATGTTGACTAAAAATAAAAAAAGCAGAGTCTCTCAAAAAGACCCTGCCTCTTGCTGATTAAATATATTCTTACTATTACAAGTATTCTCTCAATAAGTCATAACAGTTTAAATCCAATATATATGGATTATTTAGCCTTGGATCTTTTATTTTAAAACTCGATACCAAATATTTTCTCTTTTCCAAAATTTCCTTTGCTGTCCACCTAAAAGCAGTGCCAAAAATCTGTGGTTCATGTTTTAAAATTTCAGGGATTCCTAAGATATCCATGTTTTCCTTTGCAAATCCAAATCCAAGAAAAAATATTCTTTTTGCGCTACATATAAGTTCTTTTATTTTTTTTAAATCTTCATTCGATTTTTCGTTTATTATTCTAATATTAAGCACCAGTTCTTCCATGTTTTTAATAAGGTCTTTGCTCTTATACTCAAAACCTTTTCTACTTTGCCAAGGCAGATCCGCAATTTTTCCATAAATATGCAAAATTGGTATGCTGTTCAATAAATCAGTAAAGTCTATTTCATGTCGTTTTTCATAAAAAAAATTAACAAGGCTATCATGAAGAAAGTATTCTAATGATCTATCATAATTAAAAGTAATAAATGACACTTTGTTTTTCCTGAACTTATGGTAATCGTCTGAATCTGTAATTTCATCTATCATTTTTTGGTATAAAAAAAGGTGCCAGTCTTGATTTTCATCTATGTCCAAAGAGTTATTGTCAAGAGTTGTGTATGGAAAAATTAGGCGGCGATCCGTTTTTC
>CAZLRK010000407.1:0-1623 GCA_964561845.1 uncultured Desulfobacterales bacterium
AATAAATTCAGATGTGTGGGTTATTGCGAGTCCTGTGTACTTTTTTACAATGTCCGCACAGACCAAAATATTTATGGACCGCTGTTTTGCACTTTTAGGAAACGATAAAACAAAAAGCCCTTTTGTCGGTAAGAAGATTGCCATTGCTATGAGTTATGAAGACGTTGACCCCTTTAAATCAGGCTGTGTGAATGCATTACGTTCTTTTCAGGATACATACAACTATGTTGGGGCAAAGATAATTGGGATGGTCTATGGCAGAGCAGATGCGGTAGGTGAGATTAAGGCAAACACAGCAATGATGGAAGAAGCAGAAGAATTGGGGAAAAAATTAGTGAGTGAGGGAAACTGAACGGTATGTAATATTGATGAATTCATAAAAAGTCGAACTCATCACGTTTTAGGATTGAAGTGTTAGGTTTGAAGTTATGGTATTACAATTATTTACAGATACTTAAAACTTAAAACCTTAAACTTAAAACCAATATTGATACCAACCGTTATTTGCCGACATAGCTTAAAACGTTCGTAAAAAAAAATTTACTTTTTACGAAACCGTCAATATTTAATGGCTTTAAATTTTAACCACATATTAATTATTTCCGATATAGAAGGAAGCTCCTGTTGCTGGAATTATCGGGCATCATCATTTAAAACCAAAGAATGGGCTGTAGCCTGTGTTGGGATGACCCGTGATGTGAATGCAGTGGTCACGGCTCTTTTTGATGCGGGGGTTAAGCAGATTACGGTTAAGGATTTTCACCGGACAGGGTATAATTTACTTCCCGAGCTTATAGATTCAAGAGCACGGATTGTATCCGGATACAGGCGGGGTCCTGTGCCCGGAATGGGGAGCCATTACAACACTGATGCGGTTATGTTTCTGGGCATGCATGCAGCTTCAGGAACCGGTGGTTTTCTGGCTCATACCCTGACATCGCGCATAGAGCGCCTGGAAGTAAATGGAAAGCCAATGGCCGAAGTGGAGCTTTTTTCAGCTTCACTTGCCCCGTATAGAGTGCGACCCATCTTTTTTTCAGGCTGTCCTGTTGCATGCGAACAGGCAAAAGAGAGAATCAAAAGAATAGACTATTATCCAATAGATAAATCCACTGGAAAACAAAGATTTGATGTTGATTTATGGCGATCCGGCCTTGCCAAAGCGGCAGTCAAATCACTTGGCAATACGTTTACGGAACCTTATATTCCAAAGGGTCCCTTCAAAGCAGTAATAACAATGCGAGACAGCAATGAGGAGACTCAAAAAATTGCCAAAAGGTGGAGTTTTGATCATGAAGGCTCAAAAATTTACATTAAATCGCCCAATATTCATGATCTCTATTCCAGCTTGATCAGACTCTGCTATCTAACACCCCTCATTGAAAAAATCCTTCCCCTGGCACTCTTATTTTATAATCTTAGTGGTAGGATCGGTTTATCGTGGGTTCGCCGGCACGGTTTTTTAGCAAAACCTTAAAGGGTTGTCTTTTAACCGTTTCCTTAAAATTATAGGTGCAAGGTAAGCGTTCATGGATTCAGGGTTCAACTGTTAAGGTAGTTGAGGGGTTGGGGAGTTTTTTTCTCCCGGCATTTCCAGGCCAAGATTTTCTAAGTATTTAGCAG
>CAZLRK010000408.1:0-1609 GCA_964561845.1 uncultured Desulfobacterales bacterium
GATGGGCACAAGTCAACTACCGCTACGGAGCATCAGTTGAAGATGCCCTTCACAAACTGGAATACGATCTCTACTACATCAAAAACATGTCCCTCATTCTTGATATTAAAATCATCCTCAAAACTATTGGAGTTGTCGTCCACAGATTGCGCAGATTACACAGATTAGGGCAGGGTGCTCGTTAACTTTGTAGTTATTTGCCCCGGTGAAATACACTCCGTTGTGACTGGCGTCAATTTCACAAGGTAAATTATACGTTATTCGTTAATCGTGAGAATCTTTGAGTAAAGAAAGCTTTAAAAGTTTTGAGGACCTCCAATGCTGGAAGGCGTGCACTGAAGTAAGAATGTTTATTGATCATAGATATCTCAGCGAAAGGGAATATGAGAAGGGGAGGAAACTAATCTCAAAAGCCTTAGCTCTTCTAAACGGCTACATTAACAACCTTTCTCGACAAAAAGACCGAATAACTGATAACAGATAACAGATAACGATGCTCAACATTCCCCCCATTTCATTTCAAGGCTATTTTGGGTAATATTTACTATAATCCTATCTCAATCACGGCTCGATTGGAAATGAGTCGGTTACCTCTATAAAATTCATGTGAAACCGTGGCGCTATGCCGGTCTTTGTGAATAGTGAAGAACACGAATCCTGATCTTTTGGCAAGAGAACTCGAAGAACGGGCAGACAAGGGCCGTCTTCCAAAGGCTGTGGTTTTTGGTGCATCTTTGGCTATAAAGCTGACATAATTGAAACCGGTTTGTATTTATGAAATAAAAAATGTTATTATCGCCTATAATGTGCTATAATTTAATTTTTCAGTGGCAGGGTGACATAAAAAAAAGGGAAGAAAATATAGGAGGTTAAACTCATGAGAACGATAGAAATAGAATATCCGGAAACCATACCTGCTGTACTAAACCTTAGCCCTGAGATGTTTGAACAAGAAGCCAGATTCGCTTTGGCAGTTAAATTGTACGAAATGGGACGGCTTACATCCGGACAGGCTGCACGTCTATCAAGAGTGTCACGTGTGACATTTTTACTAGACTGTCGGCGATATGGGGCAGCCAGTGTTGAGTGGGATCAGACTGAGATTAATGCTGAATTTGCGGATATGGATATATGAATGGCAAGGTGATTTGCAATACGGGCCTGCCCCGTTGCGATTAGCTAACTGGGGTCCTATCTTAGCCCTAACAATAATTGATCGCATAGATATTCTAAGGCATCTTTTTGAGTTTGTTGCTGTTCCAGAAGCGGTGCATAAGGAAATTTTGGAAGGTGGAACCACAAATTCAGGATTGGCAATTTACCGGAAGGCAAACTGGATAAAAGTTATAACACTTTCCAACCCTGTAGATCCTTTATTAAAGACATCTCTTGATGCTGGAGAGGCTGCTGTGATTGGACTTTCCAGGGAATTGAATGTGAGCCTCGTCCTGATTGACGAGCGTAAAGCCAGAAAGATTGCACGTACTATTTATGGGCTCCACGTTATCGGTTCAGCCAGAATTTTGGTTGAAGCCAAAAAACAGGGAATGGGGGACGTTGGTTACTTTGTAAACTTATGGATTCAATTCAGGGATTAGGGGATTGAGGA
>CAZLRK010000409.1:0-1592 GCA_964561845.1 uncultured Desulfobacterales bacterium
GGACTTTTAGTCCATTAAAAAACCTATGCACTTTCAGTGCATAGTGGTTTAGTAAGTTATAATTCTGATTGTACATATTTAAAAAATGGTGGGCCAATTTAAAGATATCTTCACGTCGCTCTCGAAGTGGTGGAATGTGAAGGCTAACAGAATTTAATCTATAAAATAAGTCATCTCTAAAATTTCCTTGATTTACTAGTTTTTTCAGATCCCTGTTAGTAGCAGCAATAATGATACAGTCTATTTTTATCGGTTTGATTCCTCCAAGATGTAATATCTCTTGATTGTCCAAATACTTTAAAAGCTTCGCTTGAACTGATAACGGAAGATCTCCGATTTCATCTAAAAAAAGCGTTCCTTTATGGGCTAGTTCAAAAAGCCCGACTTTTCCTTTTGGGCCCGCTCCTGTGAAAGCCCCTTTTTCATAACCAAACAATTCCGCCTCAAGAAGACTCTCAGGAATAGCTGCGCAATTTATTTCGATAAATGGTTTCTTTCTTCGATCACCATTATTGTAAATGAATTTGGATAGAAGGTTTTTACCCGTTCCGGATTCTCCTAAAAGCAAAATATTGGATACGCTCAATTTGGCGAATTTATGTCCGATTTTTAATACCTGGCGCATTTTTTCACTTGCTGCGATGATCTCTTTATCTTTAAATTCCAACATACTTATTTCAGCAAGTTTGTCTTTATATTTTTCTGTTACAAGGCGTGTTTTGTCTAACTTTTCTTTTAGATTATTTAGCTGTGTCATGTCTCGCTCATTTACTATAACCATTTCAATGTTTCCATCTTTATCAAATACCGGTGTGCCTGTTGCTAAGGTTTGCTTTTTAGTTGGTTTTATAGATATCATCGTGTTAGTTTGCCGCTTTGTAGTAATAACTCCAAGCGAGACTGATTCGTCAACAATTCCATTTTCAATAAGATCTTTGACATTTTTTCCAACAATATCCTTCAACTTAAGGCCGCTGATTTTTGATGTGGCTTCATTGCAAGCTACAATATTTCCTCTACTATCAACAATGCTAATGCCGTCAACGGAAACACGAAATATAGCATTTAATATTTTATTTAGTTGATAAGGCGTTATCTTGCTTTGCCTGGAAAGTTCGAATCTTTTAGTTTCATCAAATTTCCATACTGCTCCGTCAATAAAACCATCTCCCTCCTTGGATTGTTTTTGGTCTCTATTTGATAACAGTTTGCCCTCGATTTTTTGATTTCGAATACGTGCTGCAAGCAGAGGTGTCATTTTATCCTCATATTGACAACCAGCTTTTTCCTCAATAGGTTTGCCGCTTATCTTATAGCGAATATAGTATATCTTTTCTTTTTTTTTGGGTGTCACTAAAGAATTTCCAAAAATATAGTAGACACCAGGGTAAGATGTTTTTAGTCTTTTTGCTCTAGGCATATTCTTTTTACCTCGAGTGGGGGGGGCAGAACATTCCCCCACTTGTTTAGATTTAATATTTTATCGTATCCCCACCACTATCCCCCACTTAATTTTTTATGTCAAGGAGACTTGACTCAACTGGAATTCCGATATAAGGATTAAACGAGCATATTCGTCATCCAAGAAATGC
>CAZLRK010000410.1:0-1581 GCA_964561845.1 uncultured Desulfobacterales bacterium
TAATTTGTGCTTTAGCCAAAACACAATTAATATTTAACTGTTTCGTAAAAAGTAAAAAATTTATTTTACAAGTGTTTCAAATTCAAGGTTTAAAGTTTTAAGTGCCTGTAATTAATTGTAAAACAATATTTTAAAACCTAAACCGTGATGAATTCGTCTTTTTACGAAATTATAAAAATTTAATAATTGGAACTTGAGAAATTCACCCCCTTTCCATTTGAAAAATCAGTTGTTAAAACAATTTGTTATGCCACTTTGTGTAAAATTATACACAACATATATATCGTTGATTTATAAAAAGCAAGAAAAATTTAATAAATCATTACACATATTTCAAATACGATATATCCTTGACATGTAATTTTCTCTTGCCTATTATTCCTGCGCTATAAGTCAAAAACATATTTGCATCATAATGATTTATATTTTTTCTACAATCCTGGTTCGCCTTTAAAAAGGAGAGTAAAATTATGACACTCTATATCCTGTTCTGCCTTGTCGGATTTGTGATGCTTTACTATGGAGCGGAATGGCTTGTAAAAGGCTCTTCGAGTTTAGCGCGAAGCCTTGGTGTAACACCTATTGTTATAGGTTTAACGGTGGTTGCATTCGGAACTTCCGCGCCTGAGTTGGTGGTAAGTCTCGTTTCCTCAATAAAGGGAAAAAGCATGATTGCCGTGGGAAACGTTGTCGGCAGCAATATATGTAACATAGCTCTTGTTCTGGGTCTGGCAGCCATTTTTCAGCCGATTACCAGCCAGCCATCGGTAATTAAACGAGACATACCCATCATGCTCGCTATTTCTTTATACCTCCTGGTGCTCTCTCTTAATTCAAAACTCGGGCGGCTTGAGGGCGCCACACTATTTGCCGGGATTATTCTTTATACTTTTTTCAACTATTATATTTCTTTAAAAGAATCTAAACAGGGGTCAGACGCTGGCAGCGCTGTTGTAGAATCCGAGCTGGAAGAAATCGAATATGTAACTTCCAGGCAAAAACAGATTGTTTTGATCCTGGTAGGAATTGCTGGTGTTGTAGCCGGAGCCGAAATTGTCGTCGATTCGGCTGTTAAAATTATGAAAATATTGGGAGTAAGTGAAAAATTCATCGGCTTGACTATAGTTGCATTCGGTACTTCTCTGCCGGAGCTTGCCACATCCGTTGTTGCTGCATTGCGAAAGGAAATGGATATAAGCATAGGCAATTTGGTTGGTAGCAACGTTTTCAACATCCTGAGTGTACTTGGGGCGGCATCCTTGGTGAGGCCGATTCCTATTCCGGGTGGATTCTTTGAAAGCGGCCTGATTTTTGATTATTTAGTGATGATGACAACCAGTTTCTTGCCCTGGCTGATGATGAGAAAGACTTTTACTGTTACCAGAAAAGATGGTTTTATTCTTTTGTTTTGCTATGTGGGATACCTTACTTATTTAATAATAAAAGTCTGACCATGACAAGATCTAAGAGTTATTCGTTATTTGTTATTTGTTAATGGTTTAAAAAGAATAAAATCCGTTTTTATTTTTCATCAATCATGGATTTATAAAATGAGACGATCATCAAATTCTAATAACGAAT
>CAZLRK010000411.1:0-1558 GCA_964561845.1 uncultured Desulfobacterales bacterium
ATGTACCCACGATGAGCTCGGAAGTTCAGACGCTGGTCAATCGGTACATATTTATAACAACCGGTAAAACACCTAATAAAAAATATCGTAATATTTTAGATGTTTGAAAACAAAACCGCTTTAAAGAGACTTAAATTTTTATGTCACATAATCTTAAAAGGGTGTTGCTCCTATTTACGGATAAGTACTATCTTGTAAAACAGGTTTATCCCTTTGGTTTAGACATCATTGCCAATTATCTTCGCAAACACGGCTATGACGTCACCGTTGACTATCCATTTCTGCCGGAACTTGATCTTGAAACCAATCTAAAGAAGATTATAAAGCGTTACAATCCTGATCTGATTGGGCTGGGAATTCGCAATCTGGATACAGCCATGTCCTGTGAACAGTTCGGAGATCATGAGGGGCCGTCTTACAAGACCTTTTATTTTCTTCCACAGATCAAGCAGATTGCTGAAAAAGCAAAAAGGTTGAAGCCCGAGGTTCCCATTATTGCCGGAGGTGGTGCCTTTACCGTATCGCCAATAGCTATTCTGAAAATGCTCGGTCTTGAATATGGAATTGTGGGAGAAGGTGAGGAACCTCTGCGCCGATTTTTGGAAGTCTATCCTGACAAAGATAAATTATACGGAATTCCAAACCTGGCATTTCAACGCGGGGATGGTTTCCAGATAAATCCAAGACAGTCATATTCCTTTAAAAAAAGTGAAGGTGTTTTTGTAAGAGAAAAGAAATTTAATTATGCCTATGAGACCGCAGGGTTACCGGTACAAGTAAAACGTGGTTGCAACCGGAATTGCTCCTACTGTGTTGAACCTTTCATTGAAGAGAGAAATTTTGTTTTTAAAAAACATGATGACGTTATTGATGAACTAAAAGAGATCGCCAAGAAACATGTTGATGTTCAAAACATTTTCTTTACGGACACAGAGTTTAATATTCCGAGTCTTGAATATTGCACGATTCTGATCAATAAAATCATAGAATCAGGATTACATGAGCATTTTCGCTTTTCTTCTCAGTTCTTATCCAGGCCTTTTGATGCAAAATTCGCAAAGTTACTCTCTGAGGCCGGTTTTTCCATTATTCTTACATGCGATAGTTTTTCGGATCCCATTCTTAAAAAGAATCGATCTTCATACCGCCGGAGAGACATCGTTAAAACCCTTCAACTGTGCGAGCAACTTGGTATTGATTGCACCATAAATCTTATCTTTGGCTTGCCGGGAGAAACGTACGAGACAATTAATCATACACTTAATGAAATTATAAAATATCCGCCCGGTGTTTTAAGACGATATGAATACACCATCGGGGGTAGAATCTACCAGGATACACCATTGTGTCGTCTGGTTGAAAAAGAGGAAGTCGATCATCATTTATATGGGAAAAGATCGGAAGGATATCTTAAACCTTGCTATTATTGCTCTCCTGAAAGCCCTTTTAAGATCAAAGCATACATTGAAAATGATTTCCCATTCCCCATGGAATATCAAAACAACTATGATGGGATAAAGCACCAAATACTGGCATTGAGCTATCTGGTTGACCAGAG
>CAZLRK010000412.1:0-1503 GCA_964561845.1 uncultured Desulfobacterales bacterium
GGAATTGGTGGCCGGAATACTCTGGAACAAGTGGCCGATTTAAGCGGAATATGCAAATGGCTTTTTCGCCAAATGTCCAAGCTTCTTAGCTCCCACTGAACATAATGTTTTTCCAACAATAGAAGATCTATGAATCTTTGAACTTGGTATTTTTTCTTCTTTCTCCACAACCCTATCCTTTATCTTTTATTACAATCTTTGCATGTAAATGCTTGGCTAAGTTTTTGAAAAAGATCTAAACCACCGTGAAATTTCGACCTTATAAAAAATACGATTAAATCCATTGCTTTTGTGATCATACCTGACTTTAAAATCTCAATAAAAATATCTAAAGTCTTATCAATTAATTGAGATGTATCTTCAAAAGCTTCTGACTTATCCTTAATCCAAAACATAATTATAAAACCATAATAATCCCAAATAAGGTTTGAAACAGCTGACTTCAGTGGCATATTTGGAATTTCTTTTTTTGATATTGCTTCATCAATATAAGATTCGACATTTCCAACAAAGGCTTTCTTTATTGGAAGGATTTCACTAAAAGTGGTAAAAGGAGAATCAAAGACAAGTTTGTATGCTTGGCTTACAAAATCTCGATGAGGCAAATACAATTCAAGTAAGGTTTCAATATATAGTTGAAGCTTTTCCTTTAAATCAAAGCTATCAAAACCTGGTGTTTTTTTAATTCTTAGATCAAGCTCAGAAGTCTGCATTTCCAAATATGCAAATAAGATATGCTCCTTAGTAGAAAAATATTTATAAATTGTAGCTGGAGATAATCCTGCTTTTTTTGAAATCTCATTCATTGTGGCATGCTTAAAACCTTTTTTGCTTATGATTTCAATTGCTGAATCTAATAATTTCTTCCTAATTTCTTCTTTTTTTACTTTAGATACCTTCATCTTAAACCCAATGTAAATTTCATATTCATTAACCGCAACCAAAAAGCTTTTATTGCATAGTATTTATACATTGTCAATGATTATTTTTAAATAATATTCTTGCAATTCCAAACACTTGAATTAATAGTGTTCCAAAATTTATTGGAATTGGAGTTTGTATGGCAAAATCAAAAAAACTTAATGAAAAACACCTTGAAAATGTACTTCCTGAAGAAATCAATAATGAAAAAAGAAAATTTTTTAAAAAAATTCTAATTGGAACAGCTTTTGTTACACCATTTTTTTCCTCAACATCTATGAAAAATTTTAAACTTGGAGTACCAAAAGCCTACGCATCTTAATCCCACATTATGAAAAAACCTTCTATATCAGCATGCTTAATAGTTCAAAATGAAGAAAAGCATATTAAAAAATGTATAGAATCTTTACTTTTTACTGATGAAATTATTATCTATGACACTGGCTCAACTGATAATACAAAAAATATCATTAAAGAATTTGACATTAAGCTAATTGAAGGAAAGTGGAAAGACTCTTTTGCCCAAGCCTGTCAACGGTCGTTTAAAAATGAGCCATTTTTGGTCGTGAGAATTGAGCCACA